>CAZGZL010000101.1:0-7427 GCA_964530595.1 uncultured Prevotellaceae bacterium
TTGGTCGATTGCAATCGTAGCGCGTATTCCGACACCTAAAAACTGGAAACCTTTCATTCCAAGAAAGCCGCCAATATCAAAATAATTGTTTCCCATACCGTAGCCCATCTCTGTATAAGCATTTTTGTTTTCGGCATACAACGAGCTGAGATAAACACGCTCCTTGATGGAATACTTAGCGATCCGCTTCAGGTGATGTAGCAACATGAACGGACTCTCGTACATAGTGTGAATCTGGGCGTAAGAGGGGGAGGAGGAATACCAATAATCGTTCAGTAAGTGAAAAACGCCGCCGATCTGATCGTTCCACGATTCGGGATATTGATTAGAGGCAAAGTATCGGTAATTGACGAAGTATTCCGCCGATTGATTGTATAGGAATCCGGCACCCACATGATAGGAGAGGGTACGGTTGGGCGTCAGACGAATCTCCTGTTGCACATCGACCTCCGTGCGTCCGTAGCGTCCCGTCGATCCGAAAACGCCATTCACACCTTGTGCCCATTCCCAAGCGAACTTAGGATAGGCACTGGTAATGTAGAGCTTCTGCCGTCCCTGATAGTGATAATACTGATGAGGCGTCCACTCCAAACGGATGTAGGGGCTGAAGTCGCTGTAATGGCTACGCACCAAGGCGTCCAAGCGATCGCGACTCAAGGCACGCGATCCGTGCTTGACCGGTGTGCGGTAATTGTGCGCGATGCCGATGTACCCCATCAATCCGTTGGTGATTTCGAGAGATTGCTCCAAATGAGCTTCATAATGATGATAATAATCAATGCCGAGATCGTCGAAGGAGGTATTTCCGACGATGCTCTTCAGCGAGTCTAATGCATCATTCACAATGCCGATAAAGCGGGAACTGAAGCCGCTGTTGCGGTTGCGACTCACCAACTGGAGACCGCAGCGACGCTCCGGGTAATAAATCCATTCGGACGTCAAGCTGTAGCGTACCTCGCCGACGCCGAAGTTGTAGCCGATCTCCGGACGAATGATCAAGCTCTGTCCGCTGCGAAAAGCGTGCGACCATCGAATGCGTTCACGAAAACTGACGCCGTTGATCTTATCGTAGCTAAGTGACGCCGGATCGAGCGGTCCCGACACTTTTAGATTGGTACCGAAGGCATTGATGTTGGAAGAGGTCATCAAACGCTCCGGAAGCACTTGATAGAGTGCGCGCTTGTGTTTATCGCTGCGCGGAGGGGGCAGCGTTTCGTAAATCTTCGCTTCGCTCTCCAATAGCGGGCGTGGGCGAAGACTGTCCCAATCATAGCTCGTCAAAGGAGTGGCGGTGTAGACCTCTGTCAGGTCGTGGTGATCAAACCCTTTTTGGTCTCGTTGATGCCGCCGAGAGATTGCCAAGTCCTCTTTGGAGATGAGTTTATTGATCGTATAAGTACAGTCGTAAGTGTTTCGTCCCGTGCTCCCTGCGTAGTTATAGTCTATCAATATGGTGCTGTGGACGGGGACAAATCGTCCCTCGTATTCTCTGAATTCCAACTTCATGGCGAATCGACCGAAATCAATACGTCCCATACAACGAATGTATTGAATATGATTGGTCTCGGCGTCCACCATAACACTGCCCTCCATCAACACATGATGGGGCAACTTGGGCTCGAAGTCGATGCGGTAACAGCGACGTCCGTCGCTCAGTAGCGTGTCTGCTAAAGCGTAGCGATATTCCTCCAAGCCGTCATCGGTAAACGGGAAGACGTAGTAGCGGTCGTTCTTCTGTTGTGCGATGGCGTAAGAGGGGAGGAGTACGGGATAGACCTCGCGTAGCAATTTCTTCCCCTTACGACTGCTATAACGCATCGCAACAGGGGTGATCTGTAGATTGCATGGCGCTTGAAATGTCACTTGGCATTGCGCCTCGAAAGCCGAAAGACCGGTGCCCGCTTCGAAGGGCAGCAGGTTGGGGATCAATCGGCACGCTTTGCCGCGTTTTCGCGCTTCGGATCGTCCTTTGACGTAGATCGTCATGTTGAGCGCACCGACTCCAAGCTCCTCTTCGGCTCGGACACGCTCATTCATCAGCATCAACATACTGTCTAATGCCGGAGTGCCTGTTCCGGGCACATGTCGCGTATTCTGCCGTGCTAAAGTGCTGACAGCAGAGGCAAAACATAAAAGTATTAGACAGAGGCGAAACACATTAAGGCGTAGTTTAAGTTAAGATTGTTCTCGATATTTCCCTTCGTCAGCATCCTCCAAGATACTGAGATAGCTGGTGTAGCGAGATTGACTGATGCGATGCTCTTCTACCGCGCGCAGCACCGCACAGCCCGGTTCGTGAATGTGGGTACAGTTGTTGAAGCGGCAATCTGCCGACGTGCGAAATATCTCGCGGAAATAATGCCCCGCCTCTTCGCGTGCGAAGTCTACCGTGCCAAATCCCTTGACGCCGGGGGTGTCAATCACCCAGCCGCCGCCGGGCAACGGGTACATCTCCGAAAAGGTCGTGGTGTGCATCCCCATGTCGTGTGCGTCGGACAATTCACCCGTCTTGATCTGCAAGTCGGGCATCAGGGTGTTGATGAGCGTGGACTTGCCCACGCCACTGTGTCCGGAGAATAGTGTGACACGATTATGCAGACGGTCGCGTAGCGCGTCAATACCGACGCCCGTAAGGGTAGAAATCTGGATCACTTCGTAACCGATCGTTTCGTACAGATATTGCAAGTCGTCGGCATATTTCTGCTCTTCCGCGCTGTACAAGTCCACCTTGTTGATCACCAAGGTCGCGGGGACGCGGTATGCTTCGGCGGTGGCTAACACACGGTCAATGAAGGTGGTAGAGGTCTGTGGATGTGCAACAGTGACGATCAACAACATTCCGTCCAAGTTGGCAGCCAAAATATGTGCCTGCTTGGAGAGGTTGCTGGAGCGGCGGATGATGTAGTTGCGTCGTTCTACGATGCGTGTGATGAAGGCGGTGCCATCGATATTGGGTTCTACCTCCACGAGGTCGCCCACAGCCACGGGGTTGGTGGTACGGATTCCCTTGAGGCGAAAGTTGCCCTTCACCTTACAAGGCAACAACGGCCGATCTCCGTCCGAAACGGAAATCGGCGTTGTAGCATCCGGGTTCACGTGCACCAGATACCAACTTCCGGTATTCTTGACAACGAGTCCAGTCATATTTTCAGACGCTCATGATTTCGCTCTCCTTGGCGGCATACAAATTGTCTACCTCCTTGATATAGCGATCGTGTACCTTCTGAGCTTCGTTTTCGGCGTCCTTCTCAACGTCTTCGGGAAGTCCATCCTTAATGCCCTTCTTGAGCGCGTCGATGACGTCGCGGCGGATGTTGCGGATTGCAACCTTTGCGTTTTCAGCTTCAGCCTTAGACTGCTTAGCCAACTGGCGGCGGCGATCTTCTGTCATCGGGGGGAGACCGAGGCGAATCACCTCGCCGTTGTTCTCCGGCATGATGCCGAGGGGAGAATCAATGATGGCCTTTTCGATCGGCTTCAACATACTCTTTTCCCACGGTGCGATCACAATACTTTTGGCGTCAGGACAAGAACAGTTGGCTACTTGGCTCAACTCCATATTGCTGCCGTAATATTCCACCATGATGCCGTCCAAGAGGCGAACGCTGGCGCGTCCGGCGCGGATGTGTGCGAAGCTGTCTTCGAGGTGTTCGATGGCGCCGCTCATTTTGCCTTCGGCGTCCTTGATAGTTTTCTTTACGTCGATCATAATATAGTGTATAAAAATATATTGTTATTCTATTGTTACGAGGGTTCCGATGTTCTCACCCTTCATGACGCGGATCAAATTGCCCGGCTGATCCATATTGAAGACAATGATCGGGAGATGATTGTCGCGGCAGAGGGTTGTCGCGGTGAGATCCATGACCTTCAGACCACGGTTATAAATCTCGTCGTACGTGATCTGATCGAACTTCACGGCTGAGGGATCCTTCTCCGGATCGGCGGTGTAGATGCCATTCACGCGCGTGCCTTTCAGCATCACGTCAGCTTCGATCTCAATGCCGCGTAGAGCGGAGCCGGTGTCGGTGGTGAAGTAGGGACAACCTGTGCCACCGGCTAAAATAGCGACTTCGCCTGCCTCCATAGCTTCGATAGCCTTCCACTTGCTGTAATGTTCACCGATCGGGAACATATTGATGGCAGTCAGCACGCGAGCCTTCTGACCGATGGCGCCGAGCGCTGAGCTGAGCGCCAAGGCGTTGATGGTCGTAGCCAACATACCCATCTGATCGCCCTTCACGCGGTCGAAGCCTTTAGAGGCTCCGCTCAGTCCGCGGAAGATGTTGCCGCCGCCGATCACGATGCCCACTTGGACGCCCAAGTCTGCCACTTCTTTGATCTGTGCTGCGTATTCTGCCAAACGTGTCTCGTCGATGCCGTGTTGTTTGGCGCCCATCAGCGACTCGCCGCTGAGCTTGAGTAATATGCGATGATACATAATAGTATTCTGATTATGATTTTTGAACTAAAGTCGTTGATGATGTTATGAATTGGGTACAAATATATAGGGATTCCATCGAGTCGCCAAATAAAAAGGATTTAATCCTCCTCTTGACGCAGTTCGAGGAGCTCTTTGTACTCCTGATTCTCCGGATCCTTCTCGGCGTAGATCTCGATAGGTAGCTGGCGCGGATAGACAGACAACGTAGCGTTGAGCCGTTCGCCGAAAGCCGGCGTATTGCGGGCGATGTAGATCCATTGACGTTTGCCCTGTCCGGTGTAGATGCCGGTCAAAATAGCCAATTTATCTTTCTCCATCGCATGCCGAAGTTTTTCCTCTACCTCCTCCATGAGCTCCGCCTCGTTGTCGTCGGCAGGAAGCCCTTTGCTGTCGGGTGCATAGGTCCAAGTCACTTCTAAACGTTCTTTCATCTTGCCGCTTGCGATGAAGTCGTCAATATCCGATCTGCCGGAGATAAACGTGTACGATCCGTCCTCATTTTCGGCTAAAGCGGTAAACCATTTGTCGGTTAAGACCATAATTGAATGAATTTGATTATTTTTGAAAAGGAGATAAGAAAAGTGAGATTTTTGCTCTCACTCCACAAAGATAAAGGAAAAAAAGGAAACCGAAACAGCTCACTGCGGTTTGTCGACTAAAAAAGACAAAACCGAACAAAATTTCGCTGTTTCGGCATCAAAAAAGGTATCGTTTGTCCTATATTTAGGCTCAAAGCTCTAATCGAAGCCCATCGTATGCCAAATACACGCCGTCAGGCAACCATTGTGATGCGGCAGCGTGCAGCCCGATGCCGTCGCTCAGATGGGTGAAATAGGTGGTTTCGGGGTGTAGCCGCGCTACAATCTCTAAGGCTTGTTCTACATTCATGTGGGTGGGATGCGGGGTAAAGCGCAGGGCATCGATAATCAACACGCGGATCCCTTTAAGTTGTTGTAATTCCTCTTCGCCGATCTCTGTACAGTCGGTCAGATAGCCGAAGTCACCAATGCGAAAGCCCACAATGGGCAAGCGTCCGTGCATCAGACGCAGCGGTAGAACCGACACCGAGCCCACTCGAAAAGGTTCGCCCGGCGTAATGGGGCATAAGTCAATGCTCGCCACGCCGGGGTAGCGGTGTCGGAAGATGTAATCGTATTTGTCGCGCAGAATGTCTGCCACATACTGCTCCGTATAGAGGGGTAGTGGATGGCGGTAGGCATAAGGACGCAAATCGTCGATGCCGCCGCTGTGATCGTAATGCAGGTGGGTGAGGAGCACGGCGTCGATGTGGCGCACGTTGGCACGTAATACCTGCTGTCGGAAGTCAGGCCCGCAGTCTATCAGCAACGTCTGACCATCTACCTCCACCAACGCAGAGGCGCGCAGCCTCTGATCGTGTGGATCGGACGAACGACATACCTTGCAGTCACAGCACGGCACCGGTACCCCTACCGACGTGCCTGAACCAAGAATAGTAACGACCATGACGAGTTACGATTATATAAAGTTAACTTCGGGTTCCAAACGAATGCCGTAGCGGTCGTTCACGGTGCGGATGATGGCTTCCGAGAGCTGAATCACCTCGTCGGGGGTAGCATGACCGCGGTTGACCAAAACCAAGCTCTGACGCTCGTAGACACCGGCTCGACCCAAGTTGCGCCCTTTCCAACCACATTGCTCGATGAGCCAACCGGCTGAGAGCTTGTCGTGGCGCGTATCGACTGCGTGCACGGGCATAAAGGGATAAACATTGAGTAACTTTTCGGTTACGGAGTGCGCCACTACAGGATTCTTAAAGAAACTGCCCGCATTACCCACCTGCTTTGGGTCGGGAAGCTTGGAGTCGCGTAGCGCCAACACGGCACGACGCACGTCGGCGGGTGTGGGGTGTGCAATCTCTTTTAAAGCATCTGCTAAGTGTTTATACTTCAAGTTGACCTGCGGCGTGCGATGTAGGGTAACTCGAATCGTTGTGATGATGTATTTGCCGCGATGTTCCTCACTCTTGAATAGGCTGTCGCGATAACCGTATCGACACTCAGATTGGCTCAGCGTACGTTGGCGACCGTTGGCGACCTCCACAACTTCCACCTCGCTTAGAATGTCGGCGATCTCGGCACCGTAGGCACCGATGTTCTGTACCGCAGCGGCACCGCATTCACCGGGAATTCCGGAGAGGTTCTCCAAGCCGCTCAGTCCGCGCTCTACCGTCCATGCACAGAGTTCGTCCCACACCGTGCCGCTACCGGCTTCTACTGTCACGAGGTCGCCCTCTTCGCTCACGATGTGTATGCTGCGGATACGTGAGTGTAGCACGACGCCGGGGTAGTCGCCCGTGAAGAGCAGGTTGCTACCCTGCCCGATGTGCAATAAGGGACGTCCCGCCACAGCCGGACGCTGAAGCAGTTCGATCAAATCGTCCACGCTGTCATATTCCGCCAACCAAGCGGTGTGGACATCCATCCCGAAAGTATTATGTGGTAATAGTGATTGATTTTCAGTTAGCTCAATCATAACAGATGGTTTATGCTCAGAATTTTTATGGGCACAAAGGTATCGGTTTTTTGCAAGCTTGACAACAAAGCGTACGGAAAAATACCGCAGTTTCACCTCTCTATAGCGTATGATAAGGGCAACTGCCGAGACGCTCACGCGCCCCGGCAGTTTGAAATTCATCACATTATGCTTATTTGAGTGCTTGTCTTTCGGAATAGATCATGACGTCGAAGTGCCGACGTATATCCTTAAAACACAACTCTTGTGAAAAGGTTCGAAAAAATATGTGTCAAAAAAATCTGCGCTCGAACTAAGGGGAATAAAGATTTCTACGTACCTTTGCCGCCACATATTGCTTACTGGTATAAAATTTCCCCTCAGATGGAACAAATCAAGCACGAATGCGGTATCGCATTAGTACGATTGCTGAAACCGTTAGAGTACTATCAACAAAAGTATGGCACGTGGATGTACGGCCTTAACAAGC
>CAZGZL010000102.1:0-7284 GCA_964530595.1 uncultured Prevotellaceae bacterium
TTGCATTAAAGCAGTTGTTTCGGTGCCTATTTCGCATTATTGTGGTTGACAAAACACCAGAAGCCGTATATGCGTTAGTGAAGATTTACACAACTCAGTTCGGATTTACCGACCAAGAGTGTTCCACTATCATTTCTGAAAAAACAGGTCGTCAAGTTAATTACTAATTGAGAAAGCTATGTGGATTGTATTACTAATTGCCGTCGCACTTTTTATTGTGTACAAATTTGGCATGAAATCGGGAGAAATTGTTGGTCGAGCTGAAAGTTCTGGAGGAATGAGAACAAAATATGCCCGTCTTTTGGAGCGTATTCTTGAAGGACATTCAGAGAGTCAAATATTCGTAGAAACGCGCACTTATATTCGAGCAGGCGTTTCTAATTATGGGGGAACTACACTATTTCACATACAACAGTGTCCCAATAATACTGTTATGATAGATTATGAAATTAAAAACAATCCTATCTCGCCGAACTTTAGTTTAAGATTTACTTTCCCTGATGATATGGATCAAGATAAGATGATAGATACTATCAATGATAGAATTGAGCAGAAAATGTTTGAAATGATGTATCTGTAGTAAAATTCCTATTCGAATAGAATAGAAAATAATTTAACTTGTGTATATCCGGAATTTGGAATAATTAGATAAAGCCATTCCATCTCTGATCGTATCTTTACTCGTTTGTAACAAGTTTACAAGTGAGGGAAACGCCGATCTGTATTGCCGCAGTGAAATATTAAGCCAACAAGCCTGAAAAAACGCTATCTTTGCAGCCTCTCTATATTATAATATGTGTAAAATCGAACTTCTTTCGCCTGCCCGTGATGCCGAGATCGGCATTGAGGCCTTCAATCATGGTGCGGACGCCGTCTACATCGGCGCCCCGCGTTTCAGCGCACGTGCCGCTGCGGGATGTAGCGTCGCCGACATCGAACGCTTGGCTGCCTACGGACATCGGTACGGCGCACGAACTTTTGTGGCGCTCAATACCATCCTGACGAACGATGAACTGTGTGAGGCGGAGCGATTGATATGGCAACTCTACGAAGCCGGTGTGGATGCTTTGATCGTCCAAGACTACGGTTTGCTGACCCTCAACTTGCCACCCATCGAGCTGCACGCCAGCACCCAGATGGATACCCGCACCGTTGAGAAAGCACGGTTGCTGAAGGAGTTGGGCTTCACTCGCGTCGTCATGGCACGTGAATTGTCGGCTGCCCAGATCCAAGCTATTCATGAGGCAGTAGATGTGGAGTTGGAATGCTTCGTGCACGGTGCTCTCTGTGTCAGTGTCAGCGGTCAATGCTATCTGAGCGCTGCCCTCACGGGACGCTCCGCCAATCGCGGCGCGTGTGCGCAACCCTGCCGCTTGCCAATGGAACTGCTCGACGCTCGCGGCAACGTCATCGTGCGCGACAAACATTTACTTTCCCTGAAAGATATGAACCGCAGTGCCGAACTCGAAACCTTGATTCGTTCCGGTGTCACGTCACTTAAGATCGAAGGACGCCTGAAGGATATGGGTTATGTCAAGAATGTTACGGCATACTATCGGCGGCGATTGGATGCGCTTCTGGAGCAATATCCCGATTGGCAACCGCTCTCTGATGGACGTTGCACCTACACGTTCGAGCCGAGGGCGGCAGCATCATTCAATCGCGGCTTTACCAATTATTACATCAACGGCGATCGCAGTACCGCCGAAGGGCGCAGTGCCGTGATCTGGAATATGGATACCCCCAAGTCGATGGGGGAACGGATCGGAACTCTCGGCACGGTGGGACGGGGGTGGTTTATACTCTCCGGTGATGCTACGCCCTCGGCACACAATGGCGGAGCCGAGGAGGCTCAGCTACATAACGGCGACGGCTTGGTGGCTCAAGGCTCCGACGGTAAGATCTACGGTTTCCGCCTCAATAAATTCGATCCTGCGGATCATCGCCTCTATCCCGCCGGGGGTACGACGGTGACAGGACAGTTGCGAAACGGCATGACTCTCTATCGCAACGCAGATTACCAGTTCGAACAACTCTTACTCAAGCCCTCGGCAACACGTAAGATCGCCCTTGATATGTCGCTCATTATTAGTGCTTCAGAGGCGACGCTGCAACTGACCGATGAACGCGGAAATATCCTCAGTCAGACCCTCAAGGGGGCTTTTGAGCCTGCCAAGACGCCTCAGCGCGACAACTATCGTCGACAGCTCTCCAAATTGGGCGATACCCCCTTCGTCCTGCGTGATTGGCGCGTGTCGGTGGTGGGAGAGGGGGACTACTTTATCCCTTCGTCGCTCTTGAGTGAATTGCGCCGAATGGCGATCAGTAATTTAGAACAACTTCGCGCGGAGGTGCGTCAGCGTCACATCGCATCACGCGTTCGCCCCGACTATACCGCATTGGCGGAACGTTTGGATGCGCGCCGGATTCTTCCGACAGACTACCGCTGCAACGTCATGAACGATCGTGCCGCCGACTTGTTGCACCGCATGAAGATCGAAACGGTTGCGCCGGCTTACGAATTGACTCCAGTCTCCAATGCCCCCGTGATGTTCACCGCCCATTGCCTGAAATTTGCCTTAGGATATTGCCCCAAATATCAGAAAGCCAAGGCACCTTGGCAGGAGCCGTGGAGCCTAAATATAGGCGGCCGTAAATTTGTATTAAAATTTGGGTGTAAAAATGATTGCATTTCCGAATTATTTGCTACATTTGCCACTCAAAATAAATAATCCGCATATAACAAAAGTCATGAGCGACGTTAAGAAAATAAAGACTGCCCTTGTGTCTGTCTTTCACAAGGATGGCTTGGACGAAATTATTAAGAAATTGCACGCTGACGGTGTGCAACTGTTGTCAACCGGTGGTACTCAGAAATTCATCGAGGAATTGGGCATTCCCTGCTCTGCTGTCGAGGATTTGACCACTTACCCTTCGATCCTTGGCGGTCGCGTCAAGACTTTGCATCCTAAAGTGTTCGGAGGCATCTTGGGTCGCCGCGATAATGAGGGCGATAAGGCCCAGATGGCTCAATACGAAATCCCGGAGATCGATCTCGTGATCGTGGATCTCTATCCTTTCGTAGATACCGTAGCTTCGGGCGCTGACTTCCAGAGCATCATTGAGAAGATCGATATCGGTGGCATCTCGTTGATTCGTGCCGCTGCCAAGAACTTTAAGGACGTTGTGATTGTAGCTTCTAAAGCACAGTATCAAGCCTTGTCCGAGATGCTCGACAAGAAGGGCGCTGCTTCGGATTATGAAGATCGTCTTTGGTTCGCAGAACAGGCGTTTGGCGTCTCCTCTTCGTATGACACCTCTATTCACGCTTGGTTTGCATCACAGAAGTAATTAGTAAGAAAGAGAAATTCATATAGCACTGCAAGATGGGATTGTTTTCTCTCACACAAGAGGTGGCGATTGACTTAGGAACAGCCAATACAGTCATCATTCACAATGGAAAAATCGTAGTCAACGCACCCTCTATCGTGGCGTTGGACTCTCGTAACGATAAACTGATTGCTGTGGGTCACAAGGCGCAACAGATGATGGGTAAGACGCCGGAAGGTATTAAGACGGTACGCCCGTTGCGCGACGGTGTGATCGCCGACTTCTATGCCGCTGAGCAAATGATCCGCGGCATGATCAAGATGGCGTTTAGCTCCAGCCGATTCTTTTCACCCTCGCTCCGCATGGTGGTCTGCATTCCTTCCGGTTCGACGGAAGTCGAGATCCGTGCCGTGCGCGACTCAAGTGAACACGCCGGCGGTCGCGACGTCTACATGATCTACGAGCCGATGGCTGCCGCTATCGGTATCGGTCTTGATGTTTTGGCGCCCGAAGGCAACATGATCGTGGATATCGGTGGCGGATCTACCGAGATCGCGGTAATGTCGTTGGGTGGCATCGTCTCGAATAAATCTATCCGCATCGCCGGTGATGACTTCACGCAGGACATCATGGACTACATGAGTCGTCAGCATAACATTCGCGTGGGCGAAGCTACTGCCGAACAGATCAAAATTAACGTCGGATCCGCTTTGACGGTACTCGACGCACCGCCGGAAGATTTCATTGTCCGTGGTCCCAACAAACTGACCGCGCTCCCCATGGAGGTGCCTGTTAGCTATCAGGAGGTGGCACACTGCATCGAGAAGTCTGTTTCCAAGATCGAGGCAGCCGTGCTCTCCGGTCTGGAGGCTACCCCGCCTGAATTGTATTCGGACATCGTTAAGAATGGTATTTATCTGACCGGAGGCGGCGCTATGTTGCGCGGTTTGGATAAGCGTCTGCAAGACAAGATCGGCATCCAATTCCGCGTCGCCGAGGATCCGCTCCTCAGCGTGGCTAAAGGTACTGGCATTGCGCTTCAGAACATCTCGCGCTATCCCTTCTTGATCCGATAAGCGGGAGTGCACCATGTGGAACATCATCCGTTTCATCACCAAAAACAGCCCGCTATTAACGTGGCTGTTTTTGTCGATATTGAGCGGTGTGTTGATAGTGCATCGCAATCCCTATCACCGCAATGCCGTCTGGACAAGCGCGAACGAGGTTATCGGGCACTTGTACGCTGTGACGCATACCGTCACGGGGTATTTTGGTCTTCGTCAGACCAACGAAGACCTTTTGGCTAACAATGGTCAGTTGGTGGCTGAAAATCTTCGATTGCGTCAGCAACTTCAGCTTGTGGCTGACGAACAGCTCCTGGCGGCAGACACGGTGCCTCAGTATGAATACAGCATCGCGCATGTCGTCAACAATAGCATTGCGCAGGCTGAAAACTACATCACTTTGGATCGGGGCAGATTAGACGGCATCACACCGGATATGGGCGTCGCTGATCAGAATGGCGTGGTGGGCATCGTGGCAACGGTGAGCGACCACTACGCCTTGGTCGTGAGTATGCTGAATCCCAAGATCCGTCTGAGCGCCAAGTTGAAAAACAGTGAATTTTTCGGCTCGTTGGTGTGGAACGGCGTCGATTGTGGTACGGTGATCTTACAAGACCTGCCCCGCACCGTTGTCTTTCAGGCGGGCGATACGGTGGTGACGACGGGCTATTCCTCCTCGTTTCCCGAAGGAATTGCGGTGGGACGTGTCCTCGACGCACACGCTCAAGACGACAACAATTTCCTGACCCTGAAGGTGGCGCTTTTCACTGATTTCGCGCGTCTGAACAACGTGCACGTCATTCACAACATCCGACGTGAAGAGCAACAAGAACTACAAGCGGTTCAGGCTATGAACTGATTTACTACAATCATGCAGACTCTACGGAGCTTACTATACGCTTTATTGTGCGTCGCATTGCAGGTGCTGATCTTCAACAGATTGCATCTGTGGGGCGGCGTTGCTTTTATCTATCTTTATCCCCTGATCAAGATGCCGGAAGAGGCGCCGCGCGCGGTGCAGATTCTTTTGGGCTTTCTTTTGGGGTTCGTCGTAGACTTCTTTTGCAACACCGGTGGCATGCACGCCTTGGCGTGCGGCACCATGATGTGGCTGCGTCTGCCGTTGTTGCATCTTTTTGTAGTGGCGGAGGATGTTAAGAGTGGTTCGTTGGGTATGCGTCAATTAGGGCTCTCTGTCTTCTTGCGTTACGAGCTTTGGGTGGTTTCTTTGTTCTGCCTGATGCTCTACTTGGTGGAGGCTTCTTCGTGGATGCTGATCGGCTACACGTTGCTGAAAGTGGTAGTCAGTGTGGTACTCACCACCTGTCTTTCCTTTGTCTTGGAGTTGGCAAACGGTCACAATTAATGATGGGTGGGGAGTAGTGTATGCGACATAATTTCGAGTTGGAAAAACGGCGCTTCGTCTTTATCGGGATCATCTTGACGATTGTCCTGATCTATGCTGTGCGCCTTTTCTACCTCCAAGTCTGGGACGAAGATCTCAAAGAGCAAGCTGCGCGCAACGCCCACTTGATTCGTACCAAATTCCCGGCGCGCGGCATCATTTACGACCGCAATGGCAAACTTTTGGTCTACAATCAGCCCGCTTACGACCTTGTGGTGACTATGCGTGGCGTGGAGAAGATCGACACATTGGATTTCTGCAAGACCTTAGGTATTACGCGCGAAATCTTTGACCAGCGTATGGCGGACATCAAAGATCGCCATCGCAACCCCGGTTACTCACCTTTCACACTCCAGACCTTCGCTACACAGCTGTCTGGCGAAGATTATGGTATTCTGCAAGAGAAACTTTACAAATTTCCTTGCTTCGAGATTCGTCCGCGTACCATCCGCCAATATAAATATAAGATTGCGCCTCATGTTTTGGGCAATATCCGTGAGGTCTCCATCAAGGATATCGAGAATGATGACTATTACCAACAAGGAGACTATACCGGCGACCTCGGTGTAGAAAAAAGTTACGAGAAGTATCTTCGTGGCGAAAAAGGACAGGAAATCTTGCTTCGTAATGCTCATGGCGTGGTCAAAGGTCACTACGAGAATGGAAAATTCGATTCGGATCCTGTGCCGGGCAAGAATTTGACGTTGACCCTCGACGCCGACCTTCAGGCTTATGCCGAGAGCTTGATGAATGGAAAAGTAGGTGCTGTGGTTGCCATTCAACCTCAGACGGGCGAGATCCTTTGCATGGTTTCCAGTCCAACGTTCGATCCCACGCTGTTGGTCGGTCGCCAACGTGGCAAAAATTACCGTGCCATGATGAACGATCCCTATAAACCGCTCTACGATCGTTCTATCTCCGCTTCATACCCTCCCGGATCGACTTTCAAGCCGACGCAGGGACTTATAGCGCTTCAGGAGAAGGTGATCACTCCGAATACACCATTTGCCTGTTCGCATGGCTATCATGTCGGTGGTTTTAAGTTAGGTTGTCACGGGCATCCCTCTCCGCTGCCGTTGATCCCTGCTATTGCCACTTCGTGCAACGCCTACTTCTGTGCCGCTTTTCGCGCTGTGGTCGACAATAGGAAATACAAGAGCCTTCAAGAATCGTTCGAAGTGTGGAAGCAATACATGATTTCTATGGGTTATGGTTATAAGCTTGGCGTCGACATCCCGAATGAGCGACGCGGATTCATCCCCAATACCCAGTTTTACAACAAAGCGTTTCGCACGGACAAGTGGAAGTCGCTCAACATCGTCTCCATCTCCATCGGTCAAGGTGAGATCTTGGCAACACCCCTGCAAATTGCTAACTTAGCGAGTACGATATCCAAGCGTGGTTATTATTACATTCCTCATGTCATCAAGTCCATTCAAGATGAGGCAACCATTCCCGACACCTTTTGGGTGCAGCCTCGCACCC
>CAZGZL010000103.1:0-7121 GCA_964530595.1 uncultured Prevotellaceae bacterium
CCGACCGGGGTTGTGAATGGCGCGACAGTCGAATACAAAGCCACCACCGTTTCCGGTGACATCCTCCGGGATTCCTTTCTTATAAGAGAAACTGAGCACTCTGACCGTCAGTCCGTCGGTCGGAGTGTTGTCGTTTTGATAGCGAGGCAACGCCATCATGCGGCGAAGGGCATCTATAAGATGCGGATAACGTTGTGCTACCACCGGATGACGATCCAAGAGGTCACGCAAGAGGCGCAACGCCGGCGGGATCGAGACGACGAAGAGCGCCTTGTGTTCCACATACCCACGCAGACCGTAGGTGCCCAACACCTGCATCAGGCGGAACAGGACGAAGAGTGCCAAGCGGCGACGAAATTCCGCCTCATCCACCGTGCGGTAATGGCGCAAGCGCTCTAAATAGCACTGCAACAACTCCTCGCGGAGACTATCGGGATAGGCGGCACGCGCCTGCCACAAGAAGGAGGCGACATCGTAGTAAATAGGACCTTTCCGTCCCCCCTGAAAGTCTATGTAGTAAGGGATCTCGTCGCAAAGCATAATGTTGCGGCTCTGAAAGTCTCTGTAGAGGAAGGCATCACATTCCACAGTGAGGAGATCGGAGGCAAAGGTCTCGAAGTCGTCTTCGAGGGCAGATTCCAAGAAATCCACCCCGGAGGGCTTCAGAAAGTAGTATTTGAAGTGGTTTAAGTCCCACATCACAGAGCGGCGATCGAAGGCAGGCGACGGATAGCACACCGAGAAGTCGAAGCCCCGCGCCCCCAAGTGTTGCAAGTCCACAAGGTCGCTCATCACGCGACGAAGCTGCGCGACGGTCGCCTCGTCCCATGCGCCGGCTTTCTGACACGCGGCGATACGATCGTAGAGCGCGACCGACCCCAAGTCAGTCTGTAGGTAATTCAAACCGTCGGCGGAACAACCCAAGACCTGCGGCACGTGCAACCCCTGCTTTCCGAAATGCTCGGCGAGGGTGACGAATGCTCGGTTCTCCGGTACAGAAGTTCCCTCTACCCCAATGACCGTCGAGCCGTCTGCCGCCACGAGGCGGTAGTAGCGGCGATTGGAACCCGCTCCCGGCAACGGAGTCACTGTGGCGGGCGTTTGATGAAAAGTTTGCTCATAGAGAGCAGCAATATCTGTATTCATGCCGACTGAGCGTTGTAAAAGAAAGATTTGATGCAACAAACATAGCTAATTTTAAGTATTTAGTCTTTGCTTCGGGCTGAAAAAGCGTCTTTTTTATTCTTTTTGTGCAAATAATTGCTCAAAAGTTTGGCTGAATACCCTCCACTCGCTACATTTGCACCCGGAAACAGAAAGGGTAGCACCTTTTTGTCTCTTTCTTTCAAAAGAATTTTCTGAGCACTCGCTGCTCAAGAAGCCCGGATGGCGGAATCGGTAGACGCGCCAGTTTCAGGGACTGGTGGACGTAAGTCTGTGTGGGTTCGAGTCCCACTTCGGGTACATCTATCGACGAGACGGTTTGATATCCTTCAGGATGTCGAACCGTTTTTCTTTTATACCGGGTGGTGCTCCGTAGTGAGTTGCTCCCCAAAAATGAATGCTCCCCGTCGCGCGGTTGCCATAGCACTGCGCAACGGGGAGCATTGTATTGAGCGGGAAGCAGGGGCACGCCGAGTGCCTCCGACGGTACTTAGCGCTTCCGCTTGATGTTCATCATCCAACGGAAAAGGAACGGCTGAACGACGTAGGCGATCACCACCGCAGAGATCATACCCACCAAGGTGGCAAAGCCTACCGAACGAATGGCAGGATGCTCGGCAAAGAGCATGGATGCCACCGTAACGATGAGCACAACGGCACTGAAGAGGATCGCTGTCTTGTGGTACGAGAGGAGCAAAACATCCTTCTCTGCCCCCAACAAACCATTCATGACGAAGATACTATAGTCGACGCCGATTCCAAAGATGAAGGTCGAGATGATGATGTTGATGAGGTTAAAACGAACCCCAAAGATCACCATCGCCCCCAAGACGATCAGCCAGCTGACCAAAATCGGGAAGAATCCCAACAGCGTGAGCTTGAGACTGCGGAAAGAACACAGCAACACCAAGAAGACAAAGCCCATCGAAACCCACTGCAAGATGTTGAAGTCATCGTTGAGCTGCAACAGCGTGTCGGTGGTATAATAATAAGTGTCCAAGACCATCAAGTTGGGCTGCGAGGCTACAGCGTCGCAGATGCGATTATAGTCAGTGCCCTTGCCGCGCACACTGTCGTTCTCACAAGTGACGGAGGTGAAGCAAAGGTAATCGTTGCCGTAGCTCTTCTCCATCAGCGTAGAGAGGAGACCGGCGGGGATGATTTCTTCGTCATAGAGGGCTGCCGGCTCCAAATCGTCGGTAGCCAAATCGAAAAACGGCTCGAACGCCTCCGGGTTGAAGTGGTACATCGGGGCAGCGTCGCTGATAAGCTGACGCACCTGCGCCAAACGTTCCTCCGTCCAGTAAGCGTGCCAAGCGTCGATACGCTCCTGCTGCAACGACAGGGGGATGAATAGCTTGTTGGTGGGCGTATAACTCTTGACCAAACCCTCGGCTTTCAGCGAGTCGAGGGTGACAGCCATACGTTCGAAGTTCGCCAACGCCTCCTCCATCGTGCTACCGGATGCGGCAAAGTACTGTTGCTTCATGCCGCTGCGTGTCTTGTCTTGCAGTAGCTTCTCGCTCCGTGTGACGTTCTCAGAAAGATAGCCCAAGTTGCGCATATCGGCATCGAAGGTGGTGCCCCCTACAAAGTAGCAAGCGATGCAGACCACTGCGATCAGACCGATGGTGATGAGCAACGGTTTCTTGGTGTCGAAGGGATAGACGTTGATCTTATCGATCAAGGCAAAGGCGCGACGATTGCGCTTGTTCTTGGCAGGATCAAAGAACTGAGGCAAGAAGATCAGGCTGAAGAAGGTCGTGCCGACAATGGCAAACGACGCAAAAAGTCCGAAGTCCTGAAGCAACTCCGTGCGAATAAAGATCAAGCCCATGAAGGAGCCAATGGTCGTGAGACAGCCTAAAGAGACCGGCACCACTTGGTCGCGCAACACCTGTTCGGGATCGCTGACATATTTATAATGTGTCAGGACGTGCAATGTATAGCTCAGAGCTACGCCGAGGACGATAGCACCGATACCGAGCGCCAAAAGGGAGAATTGACCCTTGATGAAGTACATCATCGCCAACCCGAAGAGGGTACCGAACGCCACCGGTGCAATGAGCAACGGAATTGTGTTGTAGTTACGGAAACAGATGAAGATGAAGATCAGGACAACGATGAGCGAACCAATGATGGTGGTGCGCAGATCCGCCTTGATCTGCCATGAGTTGTAAGCGCCGCGGGCGGGGGCACCATGATACATGATGTCTACGTCGGGATATTGTGCCGCGAAGCGCTCGATTTCCTCGTTCAACATAGAGAAGAGAGCTGCCCCCTTGCCGGTGTTGAATGAGGAAAAGTTGGGGGTGATGAAAATAATAGCTACCGTCGTGTCGGGGGTGAAGAAATGGGAGTCGTAGACCGCATAGTTACCGCCCAACCCGGAGACGGAGCTCTTCAAGCGATTCATGACGACGGTACGCAAGCCGATGGGATCGGCGGTGATCGCCTCCTCCAACATGCCCCCCATAGGGGAGGTCAAAAGTTTATAGTTAGCTTCCATCTGGCGCTGCACAGCCGCCGGGGTCAACAGCGTGTCGAGGGCGGCGTAATCTGCCGTGTCGACATAGGCGGGCAAGTGCTCCACCACGAAGCTGAGGGCATCGGGCATGAGGTCATCGGGAATCGTATAGAACAGATCGCCCACCACCTGTGTAGCGGAGTCCATCGCTGCATTGCGCACACGAATGGTATCGGCGAAGGCGTCGCACACCTCGATGAGATCATCGGGCGTTGCCCCATTCTTGGACTGAAAGAGGAGGAAAGTCTTGTCCTTAATGCGTAGATCGGCGAACGCGAGCTTGGTAGAACCGTCTTCGTTCTTGGACGAGGGGAGCAACTTGGCAATATCCTCCTCCAAGTGGATCTGTGCGGCGAAATAGCCAAAGAAAGCGGTAGAAAGTAGCATCGTTGCCCAGAAAGCCCAACGATGAGCGCGGAAGAAGCGATAAATCTTCAGACAGAGTTCAGTCATCAGGCGTTCGGGGTTTTAGGGGTGAGTTCTGCTTTGATTTCCATATAGACCACCGGCTCTGCGTCGGCGCCCGGCGCGGAGACCGAAGCGAGGAGCTTGTAGCCCCCTTCCACCTCAGTAGGAGTCAATTCGATGCGGATATTCACTTCGGGACACACCGCAGGTGATGCCACCGCCTTGAAACGGCAGAGGTTGATGGTCTGGAGGGTCAAGGGATGTCCCGCTTGCACTGTGGCCAGCTCCTTAACCATCTCGATCTCGCAGACGCCGGGAGTGACCGGCTTGCCGGGGAAGTGTCCTTGATAGATAGGGCTGTCCGGACGCAATGCCACATGATGCAGCATCGTATGCTCTCCCTCAGACTGTGAGGAGAGCAAAGTGTAGAATGTATCTCTGAGTAGCATAACTGGAGGTTGCATTATTTTTCGACAAAAATCTTCATCGTGGTATCTGCTACCACCTCCTCCCCCACGCGCGTGACGCCGGAGAGCATCGTGATACCGTTCACCTCTGTACCCATCGTGATCGTGGTACGAAGCTGTGCGCCGACGGCGGGCAAGCGATGCAGGTGGAACTTCTTCACTTCGCCGATGTAGCCGATGGGAGCGGGCAGTCCGGCTTGTGCGGCGCGATAGCCGGCAAATGCCGATGCTGACTGTGCGATGTGTTCAATGATGCCCGGTTCTGCCAGACATCCATCCTCCGCGAACAGATTGTCGGCAGCAATCGTGAGTCCCGTAACGGCTTCGTCACCATCGGCACTTACAAAGGCGTCCACCATCATGATGGGAGCGCGTTGCGGGATGAGTTGTTTGATTTCTTCGCCTTGATATAGCATGAAGCAATACGTATTGGTGTAACTGATAAAGGGCGATACCGCCACGGCTCGCCTACTGAAAAAGAAAAAGACGGATTACGTCCTGTGCCTAATTTCCTTATAGAGAAACAGACGCGCGGTGCGTAATCCGTCAGAAGTTTGATTATTTAGGCCTGATGCTGCTCGATGTAATCGTAGAGTGCAGCAAACGTCTTCACTGAGGGAAGATCAGTAGTTTTGATCTTCACCTTGAACGTTTGGTCGATCAAAGCCACGAGATCAACGAGGCTCAAGCTGTCGAGTTCGAATGTTTCCTTGATGTTGGCATCCGGAGTGATTTCGCTTTCTTCTACCTCAAATTCTTCGGCGAGGACAGAATTTACCTTCGCAATGATTTCTTCTCTTGTCATAATGTTGAATTGTTATAGTTTTGCATTTTATGAAATAGTCTCTCCGCCCGTAGGGCAACCGATCCGATCAGAGATTCTTGACGATCAGTGTAGAGTTCGTACCACCGAACCCGAAAGAATTGGAGAGGAATGTATCGAAGTGAGCTTCGCGGCATTCGGGGATAATGTTCAGCTTGGCGCTGTCCTCATCTGGGTTCTCGAAGTTGAGATTGGCGGCGATGAAGTTATTCTTCATCATCAACATAGAGTAGATGATTTCGCTGGCGCCTGCCATCCACATCTCGTGACCGGTCTGACCCTTGGTAGAGGTAACAGGAGTCTTAGAGTCGCCGAAGACGTTGTAGATTGCCTTCGCCTCATTGGTATCGCCCACGTGGGTTGAGGTGGCGTGTGCATTGATGTATCCGATGTCGCTGATGCCCAAACCTGCCTGCTGCAATGCCATCTGCAAAGAGCGAGAGGGGCCGGCAACGTCGGGCGACGAGATGTGATTTCCGTTAGCTGAGAAGCCGTAACCACAGACCTCTGCCAAGATCGGAGCGCCACGCTTCACGGCGTGCTCGTAGCTCTCGATAATCACGGTAGCTGCACCACCGCCGGGCACGAGACCGTCACGATCGCGATCGAAGGGACGTGAGGCACGTGTAGGTTCGTCCTCGCGAGTCGAGAATGCGGAGATACCGTCGAACGAGCCGATCGAGAAGGGGTTAACCTCCTGCGCGCCACCGCAGACGATGCAGTCCTGCAAGCCCCACTTGATGAGGAGCGAACCGAGACCGATGGCGTGCGAACCGGAGGCGCAAGCGCCTGAAACGGTCAAGTTAATACCACGCAACTTGAACAAGCAGCCCAAATTCATGGTGACGGTAGAGTTCATAGACTGGAAGATAGCGCCCGAACCGCAGAGGGTGGTATCTTTATATTCGCGCATCTTGTCGACACTGTTCACTACGGCGTCTGCCGTAGAATCATTGCCGTACAGGAGTCCGATTTCATGATTTTCGATGTACTCGGGATCGAGCTTTGCGTTTCGCATGGCTTCGACAGTAGCCATATAAGCATACTTGGCCTGCTCTGGCATATAGACGCGCTGGTTGCGGGCTACGAGCCCTTTCAAATCGGGTTGATCCAACTTCGCGGTCAAGGCAGAGCGGAAGCCCATTTCTTTACGGGCAGGGTCAAAAATGATGCCGGACTTGCCGGTGTACAAAGAATCGCGAACCTCTTCGAGACTCTTTCCGAGACAAGACCAAATACCCATGCCGGTAATTACTACTCTTCTATCCATTATTATATTATGTGTACGTAATATGAAAATAAATTTCGGCGGCAAAGATAGCCGTTTTTCCTCTTTTGCGAAAGACTTAACTCGCAAAATAGCACGTTTTTCAACCAAAAACGATCTTATCGTATCAAAACGAGCGCTTTGCATTACATTTCCGTGGCTCAATCCGCGACACAAGCGGGCAGCGACGACAGGACGAACTTTGGCTCTCTTTTCGCGCCGCAGAACGTTTTCCGCAGGTTCCTCGTCCCGACAGCAACGCGACGCCAATATTTTTTCTGTTTTGCTCCGGCGCGACGCTGTTTTGCCCCGAAAAAGGGAATTTTGGCGAGCTGCACGCACTTTTCTCGCCCTAAAAACTTGCGCAAGAGGCAAACCTCGCGTATCTTTGTCCCGCTTTATCTAAGCATACACGGGGCTGACTGGCTTTGACAGCGGGATGAGCTTGTGTGTAAGCATGCAGTG
>CAZGZL010000104.1:0-7102 GCA_964530595.1 uncultured Prevotellaceae bacterium
TTCGTTAAACCTCAAGCAAGAGTAATACTCACTACATACACACAAGCGCCGGATCTCCCCCTCGGAGATTCGGCGCTTGTGTGTAATATTACCCATTTTAGGACTCCCCCTCTATTAAAAAAGATACAACAGGCGAAAAAAAGTACAATTTCACCGCCATAGCTCAAATACGACGACAAAAAGGGACTTAGGGCACTAAAAAAGTAACAAAAAAGGACATAATTTTTCATTTTTCGCTCTAAATCGACTACATTTGTCGCGAATTTTAGCATTGCGCGCGATACATAGCACAAAGATGTTTATTTCAACCCCAAACAATGAAACGATAACACAAACCTAATAATCACTAACACTTCAAAAGCATGAAACAATTCTACACATGGGCGATGAGCGCCGCTATGGTGTTGGCATCTGCCAACGCATTGCAGGCACAAAGCCGCAAGACTTGGGACTTCACCAAGGGTTGGAGCGAAGAAACCAAGGCAAATTTGAATGCCGATGCAAACTGGTCTTCCAATCGTACCGACGCTGACGGAAACACAACCGGATGGAAAGATGGCGCAAAGATGTCCGGCACTTTGATGGCCAATGGCGAAGTTATCTCCGAATTGGAAGGCTTGGTATTCGGCACGGCAGGCTTGAGCAACAGCGGCAACTACCTCCTCGATCCGGGCAGCATCCGTATGAGCCGAGCTAACATGGTCGTTAACCTTCCGAAGTTGGCTAATGGTCAGACGGTTACCATCGAAGCTAAGTCCGCCAACGCAGAAACAGCTCGCGGTATCACAGCCAACACGACGAATCTCTCTAAGGAATCCGGTCCCGACGGAGATATTGCTCCCGGCTCAGATGGTCATCAGACGTGGGTATGGCGCGTAACGACCGACGAAACCGACTCTGTGGACGTTTCGTTCAAGATCTTGGTCGGCGGTGTCGATATCTATTTGATTCAGATCGACAACGGTGAAAATGGCGACATCGACGCTACCCCGCTCGTAGCATATCTCTACGATGGTACCATCGAAGGCTACGATGTAGAAGAAGATGATGTAATCAACCAGACCTCTATCAGCTCTTTGGATTACGTGCCGATGGATTTGGCTAACTACGACGGCGAACGCACTTTGGCAGACAGCCTCGAACAATTCGACGTTGTGATCTATTCAGAGCACTTGCAGGCATCCACTCCGAATGTAGATCTGCTCTACAAGGAGATCAACCGCGTGCCCGTCCTCAACTTCACCCCCGCCCTCTATGCAGCATGGGGTCAGGGCGACGTCGTGAAGCCGTCACCCGCCAGCAGCACGTACACACTGACCGAAGAGGGCGCAGAACACGCCTTGTTCGAAGGTTGTGAGACGGAAGGCGACGAATTGGTGTTCTATCTGGACGAAGGAGCTGTCGAGGGTGACAAGGCTTTGGCTTACACCTTGAACGAAGGTTCTGAGTTCGCAGATGACGTCGTTTTGGCTACTGTAGGCGAGAACAGCGCAATCCACGTACACGGCTCAAAGAATACTTATCTGTTGATCCCGTTCTCATCGGAGAACTTCGTCGTTGAAGACGAGCTCATCGTTGATGCACAAATCTTCGACAACGCTATCTCTTACTTGAAGGCTACCAAGTCTAAAGTGAATAAGGCTTCTAAGCCGAGCATCAGCTTCGATTATAAAGATCACGAGACGACCGTAACACTGAAAACTTCTATCGCAGGTGCCAAGATCTACTACACGACCGATGGTTCTGATGTTACGACCGAATCAGCTATCTACAGCGAGCCGTTAGTATTCACAGAGCCCGCAACGGTTCAGGCCTTCATCACAGCACGCGGCTATAACAACAGCGACGTCCTCTCACAGGAGGTAATCGTCAAGACGCAGTTGGCAGCTCCTTCTTATAAGGTAGCTTACGAAGGTAAGACAGCATCCGTAGAATTGAGCGCAGCAGAAGGCGACATTTACTACAACATCACAGGCAAGACAGATCCGAGCACCTCTTCTATCTATGTTGACTCTCTCGGCATCACGGTAACTCGCCCCACCATCCTCACGGCATTCGCTTATGCTGAAGATAAGTTGCCGTCAGAGAAAGTCGAGTTCGTGGTTGACTTCCCCGAAATGGCTTACTACAACGACACTTTGGTACACTTGGACTTCCAAGGCTCTGAGTGGAACGGCGGCAGCGATTTGGTTGAACGCGCTAACTACTACAGCGAAGAAGTTGAAGACTTCACCGTCAGCGAGAACGAAGACGGCACACAGGATACTACCTACATCTACAAACCCGTCGGAGAGCTCTACGAAGTGAACATCGACGACGCTTGGAAGGTAAACTCTTATGGTCAGCGTATCTTGGTACAAAAGACCGGTAGCTCTACAACTGTAGGCGCAAGCTACGGCCCCGCCACAGCATTTGACGCCGGCGCAACAGGCTGCGCTATTTCCTTCTTGCAGACAGGCAAGGGCGGCGACCCGGCTACGGCTGCGTTGATCTCTAAGACTACGTATGCAGCTCCGTTCAGCGTTGCACTTCACTTCACCGGTCAGGCAGAAAGCGGCGACGGCAAGGTAGACGGTAAGTATCGCGAAGCTGTCGAGATCTCAGTTTCGACCGACGGCGAACAGTGGAACGTGGTTGACACCGTTGCTACCAACTACATGAAGTTGATGAGCTACCAGACGGTAGAAGTAGCCGGCGAAGGCAACTACTACGTGAAGGTGGCATCTGCAACGCCCGCCAAGAACTCTGCTTCACAAAAGACAATGATCTTCGACCTCTACCTCCTCGCTCCGGTAGCAGAGCGTCCTACGCTCGGTCTCAGCGAGATATTCAGCAACGCAGAGAAGGAGATTAAGGCAGTACGTATGTACAACCTCTCAGGTCAGCAGATTCGCGTGGCTCAACCCGGTATCAACTTGATCCGCACAACGTACAGCGATGGCAGCGTGCAGACCAAGAAGGTGCTCGTTAAGTGATCACGCTCCGCAGCGTACTGACACATTGCAAAAAAAATCCTCGTCCACACGGACGGGGATTTTTTGTTTATTGACCGGAAGTACCGGAGCAATTCTATGTATGCCGCAGGAGATACCCGCGAATTATTCAGTCCAAATACGATAGGATTCTAACGCCTGACCGACCAACATATCGTAACCACACTGGACAGTGGCACCCTGCTCGGCAGCGCGCCGCATGAAGAGGGTTTCGGCAGGATTGTAGATCAGGTCGAAACAAACGTGGTGCGAGGTGAGCAAATCGTAGGGGATGGCGGGACATTCGTCGACGTGCGGGAACATCCCCACAGGACTACAGTTGACAATGACAGTATGCTCCGCCATGACTTGCGGCGTCAACTGCTCGTAACTAAGCAAGCCGGGCGCAGAGCGACGCGACACGTAGCAAGGCTCGATGCCCATAATTTTGAGGCCATGATAGACGGCTTTGCTGGCGCCGCCGGTTCCCAAGATCAACGCTTTAGTGTGGGGACAGAATGTCTGTTCGGAGGAGCAACCCACAGGTCCTTCCCCCTTATCAAACACGCTATCCATCGAAACCATCAAAAGGGGACGAATGCTATCCATGAAGCCCACGATGTCGGAATTGTAGCCCGTCAAATAGAGCCCCGGTACTTTGGTTGCCAAGTGCTTTTTCTCAATATCGTTCAGATGGCGTATTTTGATGACGTTGACCGCCCCGATTTGTGCGGCACGAGGTTCCAATTCGTCCAAATACTCCATGACCGCCTGTTTGTAAGGGATGGTTACGTTCAAGCCCTCCAACGTTGGCTCTGCAAGTAAAACATCGGGAAGTGTCGACAGATCCGGCAAATCGAAATTGTCATACACGGCATCGATAGCTTCGCGTTGGAAACGTTCATTGTGAAACTTCTTAGAGAAAGAATGTCCTAACGGGTGCCCTAAAAGACCGTATTTACGCATATAGATGTGACTTTTTGAATGTAAAAACGGGGCGAAGATAACAATATTCTAAATTCATCGGTCGTTTTTGGAGTGCAATATTTTGGATTCCAATCTCTTTGCTATACCTTTGTCGGCAAAGATTGTTCGAATAAGTATGCGCGTACTGAAATACATTTTTCTTCTAATACTGTTCGCCGCCATCGGCTTTCCGTCGTCCGTCGCCCAACAAAGAGATTTCACCATTGTCATAGATCCCGGTCACGGAGGCAAAGATGCCGGTTGTATCGGTAAGGTTCTTAAAGAAAAAGATTTGAACTTAGCGATCGGATTGCGCGTGGGACAGCTCATCTCCGCCAACTGCCCGCACGTCCGTGTGATTTATACACGAAAGACAGATGTCTTCATCACATTGATGGATCGCACGGATAAGGCGAACAAGGCTAAAGCAGATCTTTTCCTCTCTATTCATGCCGACGCCATCCCTCGGAATCGCAAAGATGTAGAGATGACCTACGGCACAAGTGTCTACACGATGGGTACCGCGCGTACACAAGAAAACTTAGACGTCGCTATGCGCGAGAACCGCGCAATCTTGCTGGAGGATAACTACCAAACACGTTACGCCGGCTTCGATCCCTCTAAACCGGAATCTTACATCATCTTCGAGATGATGCAGAACGCGCACCAAGCACAAAGTTTGGAATTTGCTCAGTCCATTCAAAATTCTTTGGTGAAACGAGGCAAGCGCCACGACCGCAGTGTCCGTCAAGCCGGATTCTATGTGTTGCGCACCGCTGCTATGCCTTCCGTGTTGGTAGAGACGGGATTCATTTCGAATACCAAGGAAGAGCAATGGATGGCATCAGAGAAAGGTAAAGAGACCCTTGCACAGTCCATCTATATGGGCTTTGTAGACTACAAGAAGAGTTGGGACAGTCGCAACGGAGCTCACGCCGCCCCAATCGCTCAGCCGGAGCACCACGAGCCACAAGGTGTGCGCGAGGAACGACCGATCGCACAGACACAACCCAAACCGGAGAAGCCGCAGGGTGACGCTCGCCCCTCCAATGCGCAACGCCCTCCAAAGCAAGAACAGACACCGCAGACCAAGCCGGAACAGGCAGCGGTACAAGGCGGCGCGATCTACTATAAGATTCAATTCCTTTCCTCACCCAAGAAGCTACAAAAAGGTGCGGCAGAGCTGAAAGGCTTATGGCCGGTGGAATATTATAAGGATGGAAATGTCTATCGTTATACCTACGGCAAAGCGCGCACTAAAGACGAGCTGCAACAGAAGATTCTGAATGTTCGCAAGAAATTCAAGGATGCTTTTGTCGCTAAGTTCGACGAACAGGGCAAACGCATTCGCTAATCGCTCTGCGTACTCTATAAATTGATTCTTCATTGCTAAATTTTCAAACGCATACATCAACATGAAAATTTCTAACGAATTCAAAATAGGATTTTGGGCATTAGTTGCTCTGATCGTTCTTTTCTTCGGGATCGACTATTTGAAGGGTATTAACCGCTTCAAACCCGGCAAATTTTACTACGTAGTCAGCTCGAATGTCGAAGGGTTGGCTGTCTCTTCGCACGTGATGCTGAACGGCTACAAAGTGGGCTTAGTGCGTAGTATGGAATACGACACACAGCATCCGGGGCAAATCATCGTCGAAATCAATTTGAGCGACGATGTGCAGCTACCCAACGATAGCCGAGCACAGGTTCAGACCGATCTACTCGGTACAGCATCCGTAGTGCTCGAATTGGGACACAGCACGACCCTCTACGCCAATCGCGATACGCTGATCGGCGGCGAAAAGGCTGTAGGGATGTTAGACAAGGCGCAGGAGATGCTGCCCGAAGTGATGGCATTGTTGCCCAAGATTGATTCTATCTTGGTGGGCTTGAACGATGTGGTGAACCACACCGGGCTTCAAGAGAGCCTTGCCAACGTTCAGCTGTTGACCGCCAATCTCTGTGTAACTACGGCACGCATCAACGCCCTATTGGAGCGACAAGTGCCCGACTTGGTGGCGCACGCTGAAAACGCCGCTGCCAATTTAGATACCCTCAGTGCGCAGCTGAAAGAGGCTGACATAGCGACGATCTTGGCGGAAGCCTCCGAAGCACTAAAGAGTGCCAACACAACGTTGAGCAAGTTGGAGCAGAGCGACAACACTGTAGGAAAGCTCTTGAACACAACAGAGCTGCACGACGGATTGACTCAGACCATGGGAAGCTTGGATTCGCTGATTAACGACATACAGGCACACCCCAAACGCTACATCAACATCTCGGTGTTTGGCGGCAAAGAGAAATAATTCGGAACGTCGCCCCTAAGGGGAGAAACGTTGTTGTTACATTATATAATATATAGTCATTACGTCATATAATATATAGTTATTACGTCTATGAAAATCACGATCATCGGCGCCGGGAATATGGGCGGCGCCATAGCACGCGGACTGGCTGCCGGTGGCGGTAGCTTTCGTCCAGAAGAGATCACAGTGACGGCACGCACCGAAACGACACTCGACAAGATCCGTCAGTTTCATCCCGCCATCCACACAACTACAGACAACGCGGTCGCCGTACAGGGCGCCGATTTCGTAGTGTTGGCTGTCAAGCCGTGGCTGCTGCCCGGCGTGCTTCAAGTGATCCGCGAGCACTTAGACTTGGCACGGCAAGTGATCATCTCCGTAGCAGCAGGCATCTCGTTTGAGGAGTTGCGTGCAATGTTGGGAGGCGCCCCTGCGCTGTTCCGTGTGATCCCCAATACCGCGATCGCGATCGGACAGAGCGTGACATTGATCGCGCAGGAGAACGCCACCGAGGAACAGATCGCGCAGGTGCAAAAGATCTTCGATGAGTTGGGCATAGGCATCCTAATTGAAGAACGATTGATGGGAGCAGGTACGGCGGTTACCTCGTGCGGCATCGCGTATGCGCTGCAATACATCAAGGCTGCTATACAGGGAGCTATTGAACTGGGACTTTATCCCCAAACGGCACGCAAGATGATCTGCCAGACGATACGCGGCGCAGCCGATCTATTGGAGCACAACAACAGTATGCCCGACACAGAAATATACAAAGTTTGCACACCGGGCGGCATTACCATCAAAGGGCTCAACGAAATGGCAGCACGCGGCTTCGACGCCGCTGTGATCGAGGGGCTA
>CAZGZL010000105.1:0-6965 GCA_964530595.1 uncultured Prevotellaceae bacterium
TGCGAAATTTAACAAAAAGAAATAATTATGTCTCGAAAAGACAAGAAAAAGCCGTTATTAGAGCATGTTCAGATCACTGCTTATGCGGCAGAAGGTAAATCTTTGGCTCGCGTGGATGACAAGGTGATCTTTGTCCCCTATGCCGCTGTGGGCGATGTGGTGGACATCCAGATCTTGCGCTCGCGCAGTTCGTATGCCGAAGGTAAAATCGCGCGCCTCGTGGAGCCATCTCCGATCCGCGTTGCGCCTATGTGCCCTCATTTCGGTGTGTGTGGAGGTTGCAAATGGCAGCACGTCCCCTACGAGGAGCAGTTGAAGTTCAAGCAGCAGCAAGTCGTTGATGCTCTGACTCGTATCGGTAAAGTGGAGTTGCCGGAATGCACGCCGATTTCCGGTTCCGCTCGGACGGCATACTATCGGAATAAACTCGAATTCACGTTCAGTCCCAAGCGTTGGCTGACCACTGAAGAGGTGGCATCCGGCGTGAAGTACGAGGACATGAACGCCTTGGGTTTCCACATCCCGGATAGCTTTGACAAGGTGTTGGATATTAAGGACTGCCATCTGCAAGCCGAAATCTCTAACCGCATTCGCTTGGAGGTGCGGGCATTCGCAATCGAGCATCAAATGCCCTTCTTCGACGTGCGTAATCATTCGGGACTATTGCGCAACATGGTGGTGCGCACCGCCTCGACGGGCGAGATCATGCTGATCGTAGTTTTTGCCGAAGACGATCGGGCAAATATCGCTTTGTTGATGAATCACCTGAAAGAAACCTTCGCGGAGATCACCTCTCTGATGTACGTCATCAACGAGAAGATGAACGATTCGCTCTCTGATCAAGAGGTCTTGCTTTGGAGCGGACGCGACCACATCTTCGAGGAGATGGAGGGCTTGCGCTTCAAGATCGGTCCGAAGTCTTTCTATCAGACCAACAGCGAACAGGCTCACGTACTCTATAGTTTCGCCCGCGAATTTGCCGGGTTGACCGGCAACGAATTGGTCTACGATCTCTACACCGGAACGGGTACCATTGCCAACTTCGTCAGCCGCAACGCGCGCCAAGTGGTGGGCATCGAATATGTGCCGGAGGCCATCGAGGATGCCAAAGTCAATTCAGCGATCAATGGCATCGACAATACTCTTTTCTATGCCGGCGACATGAAGGATATCCTCACCACCGACTTTATCAATGAGCATGGTCGTCCGGACGTGATCATCACCGACCCGCCGCGCGCCGGCATGCACGAGGACGTCATCAACGCGATCCTCTTTGCCGAGCCTCGTGTCATCGTCTACGTCAGCTGCAATCCGGCAACACAGGCACGAGATCTCCAAGCCCTCGACGTTAAATATCGCGTGACGAACATTCAACCGGTCGATATGTTCCCCCACACGCAGCATGTCGAGAATGTGGTTCGTCTCGAACTGAAATAACGTTCCTAACAAAGAAAGGCGCATCTCTCAAGATGCGCCTTTCTTTGTTAGGAACGAATCGGAGCTTACTGTGCTGACGAATCGGAGCTCTCGCGGGGTGTGGTCTCGGTGGCTTGGGCTTTGGCGCGCTCACGGGCGCGTTTCTTGGCGGCTGCCAATTTGCGCTTGGCGATCTGTGCTTTGCGCGCTTGGAGCAGCTCGTATTGACGTTCTAAGTAGTTATCAGCCATTGTTCATAAGTTTGTGGAAAGATTTTGTGACTTCGTCGCGAACCGCAGATTTTCAGTAGTATAACAACAGCGGTCGGAGCAATAAATGACTCCGACCGCTGTGTAAAAGGGGGATCAAGATTTACTTTTGATATGCAGCGATGTTCTGACGCAGCTTGGTGATGATCTCTGAGATCTTCGGATCGTTGAGCGTCTTGTTGGCAATGGTCAGGTGCTCGATCGCTTTGGGACCTTGATTGAGCGTTACACGCTTGGTGTTGGTCTGCATGACGGAGAAATCGTGGCTTGTCGCTTTGTTGCCTAACGCCTTATAGGCGTTTTGACCCGATTGGATGGTCTTCTGAATGTGGTTGTAGCAAGCGTAGCCCAAGGCTTTGTGAATATCTGCGTCATTCGGGATGATGGTCAGCACCTTTTCGTAATAAACCTCTGCAGAATCGGATTGGTTGAGGTTCAGATAACACTGAGCGGCGCGCTTCAGGTTGTTGATCTGCTCTTCCTGTTCCGTGTTGGGATCTGCTAAGATGGTTTGGCAACAGTTGACTGCGTTCTGCCAATCCTTCTCCTTGACATAGATGAAGTACAATTTACGATCTATTGCTGTGGATTGATCGGGATTCGCGGTTTTAATCTCGATATAAGCGTTCTTGGTGCATTCAGAGCACTCTGCTGCTTCGAAAGCATTCTTCATGTTGGTAATCACGCCGGGGTCGGTGTTACCCTTGATGATGGAGGCTTTATAAGCCTCGCCTGCCTTTTGGCTTTCGCCGAGTTGCTCGTAGGCAGTGGCTAATTGAAACGCGGTCAAGTAATCGCTGTTGTCGGAATCGAGTTCCTGTGCCTTGATATAATTGTCGACGGCTTCTTGGTAGTTTTGAGCCGCCATTGCAGCGTCACCTTTGTTCGCGTAATCGGCCAAGGTCTGAGCCTGTGACGCAGTGAGCGATGCCATTAAAGCTAATGCGGATAAGCAGAGTTTTTTCATAGCAAACTGTTTATTGTTAGTTTAATATTCTGATTTGTTGGGACAAAGGTAACGAAATCTTTCGATTCGATCACCTTTGTCCCCTCTTTTTTCAAATTACTCGTGCGTCGAGAGGCGCTGCCAAGCTAATTGTTCGTACTTTGTACCGGGACGTCCATAGTTGGCATACGGATGAATAGCGATGCCTCCACGTGGGGTGAATAGTCCGGTCACTTCAATATAGCGCGGATCCATCAGTCGGATCAGGTCTTTCATGATGATGTTGACACAATCCTCATGAAAGTCTCCGTGGTTGCGGAAGGAGAAGAGATAAAGTTTCAAACTCTTGCTCTCCACCATACGTTCGTCGGGAATATAGCTGATGACGATGTTGGCAAAGTCCGGCTGCCCTGTAATGGGGCAGAGGCTGGTAAATTCAGGACAGTTGAACTTCACCCAATAGTCATTTTCGGGATGCTTGTTGATGAAGGTCTCTAAAACCTCAGGGGCATAATCCTGACGATACGAGGTCTGTTTGTTGCCGAGTTGCGTCAGCGTAGCTTCGTCTTTACGTTCCATAGAGTAGAAATTAAAGATTATTTTTCGCGCATGAAGATGTTGATCGGCGTGCCGGTGAAGTTCCACTTGTCGCGAATCTTGTTCTCCAAGAAACGGCGGTACGGATCCTTGACCCACTGCGGCAAGTTGCAGAAGAACACGAACGACGGGATTTGACTCTCTTTGAGCTGGGTGATGTACTTCACCTTGATGAATTTGCCCTTGTTGCTCGGCGGAGGTGTCGCGCTGATGACGTCGAGCATATATTCGTTGAGCTCGGAGGTCTTAATGATGTTCTTGCGGTTCTTGTAGACGGCAACGGCGGTCTCGATCACCTTGAAGATGCGCTGCTTGGTGAGGGCTGAGGTGAAGATAATCGGGAAGTCGGTGAACGGCGCGAAGCGGTTGCGAATCGCATTCTCCATACACTTGATGCTCTCTTGGCTCTTGTCAGCCACGATGTCCCACTTGTTCACGCAGACCACGAGACCCTTGCGGTTCTTTTCGATCAGATTGAAGATGTTCAAGTCTTGAGCCTCGATGCCGCGTGTCGCATCGATCATGAGGATGCAGACGTCGGCATTTTCGATCGCACGAATTGAACGGATCACAGAATAGTATTCGACATCCTCTTTCACCTTGGCTTTGCGGCGAATGCCGGCAGTATCAACCAAGTAGAAATTGAAGCCGAACTTATCGTACTTCGTGTAGATAGAATCGCGAGTCGTACCCGCGATATCGGTCACGATGTGACGCTCCTCGCCGATAAAAGCGTTCAGCAGAGAGGACTTGCCGGCGTTCGGGCGTCCCACGATGGCAAATTTGGGGATTTCTTCCAACAACTCGTTGTCTTCCTTCGTGAACTTCGAGATGATGGTGTCCAAAAGATCGCCCGTGCCACTACCGTTGGCAGAGGAGATGATAAACGGATCGCCTAAGCCGAGCGAATAGAACTCGGAGGCATAGATGTGCAGATCGTAGCTGTCCGCCTTGTTGCAGACTAAGATCACCGGCTTTTTGCCGCGACGCAAGATCTTGGCAACGTTATCGTCCAGATCTGTGACGCCGTTCGTGATGTCCACCACAAAAAGGATGACGTCGGCCTCCTCGATGGCTACCGTCACCTGTTTGTTGATTTCTTCCTCGAAAATGTCCTCTGAATTGACCACCCAACCGCCGGTATCGACGAGCGAGAACTCTCGTTCGCCCCAAAGCACTTTGCCGTACTGACGGTCGCGTGTGGTGCCTGCCTCATCGCTGACGATGGCGGCGCGTGTCTCTGTGAGACGATTGAACAACGTGGACTTGCCCACATTGGGGCGTCCTACGATAGCTACTAAATTTCCCATGTTTATAATACGTTTAATGATTAAATGTAATTGGGCAAAGTGCCCGACAGCCGTCAGCCTCACAACACTCTTTCGCAAGAGCCGGGAAGAGGTCTCCGACGTGCTGCCTCTATGTAGGCGTGCGGCGCGTAGTTGCGGCGTCGCACGACAGCATTCTTTCTTTGATTAAGTGGGGTTGTACCCGAAGGCATTCAGGTCGCGTTGATTGTTGCGCCAATCTTTCTCCACTTTCACGAAGAGTTCCAAGAACACCTTCTTGCCGAAGAAGGCTTCGATGTCTTTGCGCGCGGCGGTGCCGACGCGCTTCAGCATTGTTCCCCCTTTGCCGATGATAATTCCCTTTTGTGAAGGGCGTTCCACGTAGATCAATGCATTGATGTGGATTAGGGCATCTTCCTCCTTGAATTGCTCCACACGCACCTCGCAGGCGTAAGGAATCTCCTTGTCGTAGGTCTGGAGAATCTTTTCGCGGATGATCTCCGTCACGAAGAAGCGTGCCGGTTTGTCGGTCATCGCGTCCTTGTCGAAATAGGGGGGACATTCCGGCAGCAACTCTTTGATGCGACGCAGCAACAGATCGGTGTTCACCTTGTGCAACGCCGAGATGGGGATGATTTCCGCCTGTGGGAGGCGGGAGTGCCATTCCTCGACCATGCGCTCTAATTGCTCTTGTGTCGTCAGATCCATCTTGTTGATCACGAGGATGACAGGGGCGGATTGACGAGCCACGGCGTCCAAGAAGTCTTGGTTCTTGCCGGGCTTCTCGATGGCGTCGGTCACATAGAGCAGCACGTCGGCATCTTGCAGCGCACTCTGCGAGAACGCTAACATAGATTCCTGCAACTTATAGTTGGGTTTCAGGACGCCGGGCGTGTCGCTGTAGACGATTTGCATATCGTCGCTGTTCACGATGCCCATGATGCGGTGGCGCGTTGTCTGAGCTTTGGCGGTGATGATCGAAAGGCGTTCGCCGACGAGCGAGTTCATCAGCGTGGATTTTCCGACGTTCGGATTGCCCACGATGTTTACGAAACCAGCTTTGTGCATAATGAAATGATGAAGAGAAGGAGAGAGGGATTTGTGAAGGGTAAAAGAGGAGTTAAAAGTCCGGCTTGGCGCCTACGAGCGCTTGCGGAATGACTTTTAACTCCTTTATACTTGATAAATAGATGCAGCGGATCTGCGTGTTAGAACTTGCAGTCGCCCCAAGTGAGGTACATTGCGCCCCACGTGAAACCGGCACCGAATGCGGCTAAGATCAACTTATCGCCCTTCTTGAGCTTGCCTTCGAGGGCAGCCTCATGGAGCGCGATCGGAATAGAGGCGGAGCTGGTGTTGCCCACGCGCTGGATGTTGCAGATCACCTTGCTCTCGTCCACGCCTACGCGCTGAGCTACGGCGTCGATGATGCGTTTGTTAGCTTGGTGCGTGCAGACCCAATTCACGTCATCGAACGTCAAATGGTTGCGTTTCATCACCTCTTCAGCTGTGTCGCTCATAAATGAGACGGCGTATTTGAAGACGAACTTACCATCTTGGAAGATGTAAGATTCCATATTATCTACAGTTTCGTGAGTCGGAACCTTCACCGAGCCGCCGGCTTTCAAGATCAGATGATCTTTGCCGAAGCCGTCTGCGAAGAGCACTGCGTCCTGAACGCCAAATCCCTCGGCAGAGGGTTCGACCATAACGGCAGCTCCGCCGTCGCCGAATAGAGGGCACGTAGAGCGATCCTTATAGTTCACGAACGAGGTACATTTCTCGGCGGTAACGACCATGACCTTCTTGTAAATGCCACTGCGGATGAAGGCGCTTGCCTGCTGCATCGCGTAGAGGAAGCCGGAGCAAGCGGCTTGAATATCGTAGGCCATAGAGTGGCGGATGTCGCAGCGGTCGCAAATGATGGCGGCTGTCGACGGCCAACGATAATCCGGGGCGGACGTTGCGCAGATCACGCATTCGATTTCGTCCGGATTTGTGCCGGTCTTAGCTAAAAGGTCTTTAACGGCAGGAACGGCCAAATCAGAAGAACCGGTGCCTTCGCCCTTGAGGACGTGGCGTTCTTTGATACCTACGCGGGTAGTGATCCACTCGTCGTTGGTATCAACCATTGTGGCGAGTTCATCGTTGGTCAGAATGTAGTCAGGCAAGTAATGCGAGATGCCTGTAATAACTGCTGTCATAATATATAGAATAGGATTGAATTCGATCGAAAGAAGTCATGCGGAGCACGCTCCGCAATCGTGGAATAGGGGTATGAAAAGAAAGTTGCCCTTTGCCAAGCCGAGGCTTGGCAGAAGGGCAACCTTTTCTCGCGGCGTCATTAAACGGCTGCTTCTTTTTCGATAGCCAATTTGCCTCTGTAGTAACCACAGTCGGGGCAAACGGTGTGAGAAAGGTGCCAGCTGCCACAGTTCGGGCAAACTA
>CAZGZL010000106.1:0-6934 GCA_964530595.1 uncultured Prevotellaceae bacterium
TCTTTCTCTCATTTTATGAAGTTTTGTGGAATTACTCACGTTGCAAATGTAAGGCATCCTGTTTGAAAAACAAAGCGGAGAGACAAAAATGTGCACTTTTTAGCTCATTTTTGTTGTTTTGGGGCACCTTATATGTCATTTATAGACTTTTTTATGTCATTTACGTCCCCAAAACTGCCAAACGTCACCAATTATAGCTGATGCCGAAGCTCAGCAGTTCGCTGAACTGGAAGTAGTCCCAACCTGCACCTTTGTTATCCGGACCGACGCTATCGTCGAAGCGAAGACAGGTGTACACCTTGGTCGAGAAAAACTTGTTGAGCGGCATGTCAAAGGTGTTTTCCCACTGAATTTCGGTGTAGCCGTCCGCATTATCCTTGCCCATGTCGAACTGCGGCGAATAATAGGTGGCTGTAGACTCCCATTTGATGTATTTGCAGATGTTCCACACCGTGTTGATCTTGGCACTGGCACCAAAGTCGTAGGTGTTGTATTCTCCGGCGCGTAGACCGAACTGTGTGGCGTCGATGCGTCCGCGTGTAGCAATTTGCGCTCCCGAAGCATCCGGGGCAAAGCCTCGCAACGGATCGCCCACAAACTTCAGGTTGTAGGCAAAGGGGCTGAGGAATGCCGTCATCTTGAACTTCTCTGTCTCGAGTTTGTAGTCCATACCGAGGGCGACGTTGGCATACGCCGGGGCGAAGAACTTAGACTTCTCTTCCGGATCGTTGGACTTGTAGCCGGTGCAGAATTGTGTCTGCCCTGTGCCTTGCAGTGTGTAGTACCAATGCTTGGTAGCTTCCCAACCGAGCTTGGTCGTCCATTTCAAGAGGTCGTTGTTGGTCATGTAGTCGTGAAACTCGTCGGAGGGGGTGGTGACGAAGCCGAGTTTGGCTTCGACCTTGTTGTCCCAAGCCAAATGCCCCTTCTTGTAGTTGGCATCGAGTTGCGCGCCCGCCAAGAGCGCCATGTTGCTTTCGCCTCCCTTGTACCAGTTCTTGGAGACGAACCCTTGTGTGAATTGCAGTGAGGCGTTTCCGCTCACGCTCCAGTGGCTTGCCTCGGCGGGTTCCTCGGCGATCAACTGCGGAGCCGTCGTCATGAAGAGGGCAGCTCCGAAAAGTAAGGATGTTCTCATAATGTGATGTTATATCATTAGGTTTAGTAGATGCTTATGATGGGGAGATGCTGGTCAGCCTCGGCAGATCGTCGTCAGAGCTTCAGACGCACGTACTTCATCCGCTCGCGTCGCCACGTGTAGGCGATGTGCAGCATTCCATCTCGGTCGACGATCACGCAAGGGTAGGAGTATTGCCCGATGGGTGAATCTTCGAGCGTGACAGCGTGTCGCCAATGCAGTCCGTCGCGACTGGTAGCTACGCAGAGTGGCGTACGCCGCGGCTTGTCGGGTCCCGCCACCGATGCAAAGTCGTTGTAGACCAACACGTGGGTACCGTTGGGGAGCGTCACGGCGTCCAAGCCAGAGTTATTGTTCGGCAAACCTTCGATCAGGCTCAGCGGGCTCCACGTCTCGCCGCCGTCGCTACTCCACGCTGTCCCGACATGATCGTTGCGGGTGCGGCAGAGCATCTGTAGCCGACCGTCCTTGTGGCGTAGCAAGGTGGGCTGTATGGCACTGATTCCCGCCTCTTGAGCGATGGGAGCCGTCAGGCGCCAATGGGCGCCTCCGTCGTCAGAAAGCTCCATGTAGCAACGCCAGCCACCCGCCTCTTTACTACTCGGCGCAATGAGGCGTCCACCGAGGGCTTCCGGTTTGTTCTTGATCGCCCCTAACAGCGAGTCTGCCGGGAGCGCATCGCCCAACGCCGTTTCGGGTTGGAGGCGTTCTCGCTGCGACCACGTGTGTCCGTTGTCTTTGGAGCGAAGCAGGTAGCCCGTCCAATCGCGTACGTTACGCCCGATCTTGAAGAAGAGCAAGAGATCACCCCCCGGCACCTGATAGAGCACCGGATTGTAGCACGCCTTGCGGAGCGAATCGTGTGCGTCGCAAGGAACGTAAGTGGCAATGTGTGGCTCGTCGCTCAGTAGTCCGTCTTGCACTACTTCGGGGGCGCTCCACCCCTCTTCCCACGTCCCGTCGCTCAGTCTCCGTTTGCGGCATGTCCAAATGCAGACGTCGGGGTGTGCCTCGCGTGTCCCGCCGAAGAAGGTGCACAGCAGGTCGCCGTTCTTCAACTCCGCCAACGATGCGGCGTGACACGAGGGGAAGGGGGCGTCGGTGAAGAGGTATTCGTCTGCCTCGATGCCGACGCGATCGTTGCGCAAGCTGTCGGCGGCAGTATTTATCTCTGCGCGGGCTGAGAGACTTGGGTCGAGAGGAATGTGCAGCTTGTAGTGTCCGGAACCAAGGCGTACGGGGGGTACGGGGCGACCTTTCTTCACCTTCTTGAGGCGTTCGGGCAAGCCGGAGACTTCGCTCAGTCGGGCTTGTGCCGGAAGTACAATTTCTGCTGTCGTGTTGCAGGGAATCTCGAACTCCCAATCTATCGCGCTCGACGAGCGTTGCCAACGACTGGAAATACCGCCGTAAGGACTCTCATAGCGTACCTCCGCCCAAGGCAGTTCGCTGAGCGCAAAGTCGGGCGCCAAGCGGAAGCTTCGGTAGCCCGCTTCGAGCGGCTGAATGCCTCCGATGGTGCCAAAACACCACGGCAGGAGGTCGCCCAACAGCATCACGTGATTACCGCTGTTCATTTTAGGCGATGCGGTGTCGCCGTTCCACAGTTCCCAGATGGTCGTGGCGCCCTGCTTCACCATGTAACCCCACGAGGGATAACTCTCTTGCGTCGCCAAGAGGTAGGCAACGTCGGTGCGTCCTATGTCGCTCAGCGTGCGCATTAGCCACTGGATGCCGATGACGCCGCACGCTAAATGTCCATCATTGGGTTGGAGCAACAACTGGTGCAGGATCTGCCGTCCGATATTCTCGCGATGTTCCGCGGGCACCATGCCAAAGGCTAAAGGTAGGAGATTGGAGGTGACGGAGTTGTTGCCGTAGTAAGTGCTGTCCGGATAGAGCAGATGACGCGGTGCGGGCGATGTCCCCCTCTGAATGTGCAGAAACTTGCGGTTGAAGCTCTCGCACAGACTTTGTGCCGAGGCGCGCCAATGGGCGGCGTCAGCGCGGTAGGTTGCCGCATTCAAGCCCTCGCTATCGGTAGCCGCCAAGCGGTCGGCGAAGTCGGCGAGGAGCAATGCTAACTTATAATAATAGGCGGAGGCGATCAGGATGCCGTCGGTCTGCCGGGCGGGATCTTGGCTGTGGATCAGCTCGGCGCTTTCGGGCGGTACGCACCAGTCTCCGTACTTGTCGGCGGTGATGAGACCGTCGCGGTTCCGCTTCTCGTTTTCGAAATGAGAGAGCCACCGCTTCATGGCGGGGTAGTGTCGCTCGATGGGGCGGAGGTCGCCGTATTGCTGATACAACATCTCGGCAGCAAAGAGGAAGACACTCGGCCAGCTCACATTGTCACTGTAGTAATTCCAATAGGCGGGGGCAACGTCGGGGATCACGCCGTCGGCGCGCTGCGCCTGCTCGATGTCGTAAAGCCACTTGGCGTAGAGGGTGGCGTTATCCCACAGGAAACTCTCGCCCCAACAGCCCATGGCTCTGTCGCCGAGCCACGGCATTCGTTCGTCACGCTGTGGACAGTCGACGGGCATCCCTTTGTAGTTGGAGAGAATGCCCCATGCGGCGTTGCGGACAATGGCGTTGAGCATTGTGTCGGCACAAGCAAAGGTGCCCAAGCGTCGCATCGGATCGCTGATGGCTTCGCCTATAAAGTCTGACGCTTGAGGGTTGGGATAATTGCATACTTCGGCATAGCGAAAGCCGTGGGTGACGAAGCGCGGCGCCCACGTCCCGCTGTCGTGCCCGTTGCACACGTAGTAGTCGGTGGCTTCGGCGCTGCGCAGGTTCTCGGTATACAGCTCGCCGTTGTCGGTCAGCCGTTCGGCAAAACGGATGCGAATGGTGTCTCCGGCGCGTCCCTTGTCGGCAACGTTCAGCCGAAGCCGTCCGGCAAAGTTCTGCCCGAAGTCCACGATGCAACGTGCCGTCCGTTGCCGGAAGTCGTCGTCGTTCTGCGGCGCAAGGAGGGTCAGCTGCTGCGGTAGCAACTGCTCGACGACCTCCATGCCGGGTGTCAGGTTGCCCGTCAGCGTTCCGTCGGGCAGGCTGACCCGCTCGGCGTCGATCCAATAGTCGTCCACGTAGCCGGGCAGCATCCAATCTGCCATCAGCGCTTCGCGCGTGGCGTCGTAGGTCTCGCCGTCGTATTCGTTGTTGCTCCGGATGGGACCGCCGGCGGTAAACTTCCACGAGGTGTCAGTGACGATGGTCTCGCGGCTGCCGTCGGCATATTCAAGGATAAGATTGGCGCGTAGCTTGGGATAGCCGAACTGCGTGATCTTGTACGGCTTGTAGTGTTGCCGCATGGTATAGAATCGACCATTGCCCAACGTGACCGCGAGACAAGCGCTCTCGGTATGCTCCGGCAAGAGGTCGGTGACGTCGTAAGTATCGTAGATGATGCTGCGCCGATAGTCGGTTGGGGCGGGGGTGAGAAGCCGATCGCCGACGCGCTGCCCATTGAGGTAGGCTTCGTAGAGCCCTAAGCCGGCGATGTGCAGGGTGGCACGACGCACGGTTTTCTTCAGATTGAAGACTTTGCGAAAATAGCGCGCACTGAGGCGGCTGTGCTGCGTTTCATCGTCCCAAGCAAAGGCATGGTCGCAGCCGATCCATTGTCCGCGCCAATGCCCCTCGCCGAGCAGTCCGACGCTCCATGTCGCGGGCTCGCTCCACGCCGTGGCGCCGTGATTCGTCAGCAGACGCACCTTCCAATAGCAACGTTGATTGGGGACTAACGTCTTGCCGGCATAATCTACCCACTGAGATTGGTCGGACGATACAGCACCGCTATCCCAAAGGTCGCCGCGATCGTGCCGCAGTGTGTCTGGATCGGAGGCGACGAGGATGCGGAAGCCGGTCTGGTGCACATCGCGCAGCTGCGGGTCTGTGCTGACGATCTGCCAGCTCAGTCGCGGTGTGGTGACGTCCAAGCCCAACGGCTGAGTGCGTCCTTCGACGCGGAGCTGCGCGAGGCGGAGCGCCGTGTTGAGGGTTGTCGCGCTGCTCTTGACGGCGTCGCGCGGTGCTGTGGGGCGTTCCGGATGGGCAGAGAGGGATGCGCCGAGGGTAGGGAATAAAAAGAATAGGGCGCAGAGAGTGGTGCAGATTCGATTCATGGGAGGTGACAAAATGGAAAGATGTCGATGAGCGTGCCCCATTCGCGTCTCGATGTTGTTACGAAAGGGGAAGGGCAGGCTCTGCGTCCAAAGGCGCGGAGTCCTGCCGCTTGAAGGATGTCGGGAAGGCAGATCAGAGTGGATCTCCCTCCGAGTTGTTCTGTTCTTGTTCTTCGCCGAAGGCATTCCAGCCTTGCGCTTTGAGACCAATCTCTGCGCCGTCGCGGGTGATGAGGCAGGTGCCAAGGCGTTGTTCGGTGGTGTGTCCGATGATGCGGATGGATTGCATTTGCGAGAGCGCCTCCTGTTGCGTCAGCGGGACAGTGAAGAGCAGCTCGTAATCTTCGCCGCCGTTCATCGCTACCGTTGTCAAGTTGAGGCTGAACTCCTCGGCTTGCGCCGCGGTCTGATAGTCTATCGGCAAACGCTCTTCGTAGACGCGACACCCGACGTGACTCTGACGACAGATGTGCAGCAGTTCGCTGCTCAGTCCGTCGCTGACGTCCATCATTGCGGTGGGGGTGATGCCGCGCTGTTGCAGTTCGGTAACGATATCCTTACGCGCTTCGGGTTTGAGCTGACGTTCCAATAGATATTCGCGACCTTCGAACTTAGGCTTGAATTCCGCCTGATCGGACTTCGCTGTGGTGTTGAACATCGCCTTTTCGCGCTCCAACAGCTGAAGCCCCATGTAGGCAGCGCCCAAGTCGCCGCTAACGCAGATCAGTTCGTTGACTTTAGCGCCGTCGCGATAGACGGGCTGTTGCGCCGTGCCGATGCAGGTAATGCTGATGGTTAAGCCCGTCATCGAGGCGGAGGTGTCGCCGCCGACGAGATCCACGTTGTAGATCTCGCACGCCAAACGCATGCCGGCGTAGAGCTCTTCGAGGTCTTCCACGCGGAAGCGCTTGCTGATGCCTAACGATACGGTGATTTGCCGCGGCGTTCCCATCATGGCGTAGACGTCGCTGAAGTTTACGACGCAAGCTTTGTAACCTAAGTGCCGCAGCGGGCAATAGGTCAAGTCGAAATGGATGCCTTCGAGCAGCAAATCGGTGGTGACTAACGTCTGTCCGTCCGTGGCGTCGATGACGGCGCAGTCATCACCCACGCCGCGCAGCGAACTCTTCTGTCGCAGCGGGAAGTCGTGGGTGAGGTGGCGGATCAAACCGAATTCGCCGTAGTGACTGATCTCCATCGCTTAGCTGCGTTTGATGATTTCGGCCATGATCATGGTCATGATGGGCTGAGCGGCGTTGGCTGCTTCTTGAACCTCTTCGTGGCTCACCTTGACCGGAACGCCGAAGCCGCCGAGGTCGGTGATCACGCTGACGCCGAACACGCGGATGCCGCTGTGACGCGCCACGATAACTTCGGGGACGGTGCTCATGCCTACGGCGTCGCCGCCGATGACGCGGAAGTAGCGATACTCAGCCGGAGTCTCGAACGTGGGACCTTGCGTGCCGACGTAAACGCCCTTCTGAAGGTGTACGCCCTTCTCTTTGGCGATTTGTTCAGCGAGGGCAATCAACTCATGGTCGTAAGCTTCGCTCATCTCCGGGAAACGGGGACCGAGCTCGTTGTAGTTCTTGCCGCGCAGCGGATTTTCGGGGAAAGTATTGATGTGGTCTTCGATGATCATCAGATCACCAACGCGGAACGA
>CAZGZL010000107.1:0-6753 GCA_964530595.1 uncultured Prevotellaceae bacterium
AGAATCATTGAACTTTGAATATACCTAATCAACACACGGAATTTTTAGCACGTAGACACTCTTTGCCCCCTTTGCCGTACCGTGCGAAGACAAAGGAAGTTCTGATCTCCGATTTTCTTGTTATGGTCGAATTAAAGGGACGGGGAAGCTGAATATGGGCAAATCTCTAATTTTCGTTGCGTCAGATCGTCTATATTTTTTTGCGTTACGGATTCAGTTCGCCCGAATATCATTCCAACGCGCGGTATCATCCACACTTGCACTTCTGCGGCTTAGCGCGCTGATTGGAAAAGAAAGCCCCGATGATCTTGTGGAATCATCGGGGCTAAAGTTTACGCTCTTAGTTGTTGCTGTCGAAACGGTAAGTGATCGTGCCATACTGCACGCTGACGCCGCTTTTCGCTTCGAAGCGGGCGGAAGACGCCGCTTTCTTGGCGGCCTCACGCAGGGAGGCATCAGATGTTGTAGTGCCTTTGGGATTGACCACAGCGGAGACGACTTTGCCGGAGGCGTCGACCGTGATGCTAATCACGACGTCGCCCGAAGCATTGACATTGAAGTTGGGGCGAGGCAATGAGCCTAACAAGCCGCGTCCACCTAAATCATAAGACCCCCAGCCCGGCGAGCCTTGCGAGGCGCCCTTGGTGCTGTTGCCGTTGGGACTGCCTTGCGCTCCGCTGCCGGAAGTTCCCGTGCCGGCGGAGGAGGCACTTCCCCCGGAGCCGCTCTGTCCGAAAGCGGCAGATGCCAAGTTGTTGATCTTCTGCGCCTGTTGTTTCTTGCGTTCCTCCTCGGCGCGACGTTGCCGTTCAGCTTCCACCTTGGCGGGGTCGGGAGTCGGCTGCACGGTCTCCTTCTTCGGCTTAGGGGTAGCGATGGCGGGTGCCGGCTCCTCCGTTTGGGCTATCAACGGTGTCTCGCTGCTCGATGCGGGCTGTGGCGTAGCTTGCGGCGTTGCGGGTTCCGGTTCGGCAGCGCTCTTATCAGGCTGCTCCGGTTGCTGCATAGGGGCGCCGGCAGGCACTTCGTCGCCCGTCGATTCGTCGACCAAGCCCACCATGACCAAGACGCCGCTCTCCTCCTCCGGCTGCACTTTAGGCAGGACGATCAGAAGGAGCAACACCACGACCAAGAGGTGTAGCAATAAGGTCAGACCGAGGCTGATGAGGCGAGTTCGTTTCTCTTCGTTCATAGAGTGTGGATTATTCTACGGGACGTGTAGCCAACACCATCTTAAAATTCTCTCGATTGGCGATGTCTAACAGGCGTACTACTTCACGATAGGGCACCGTCTCGTCGGCATACAGGGCGACGTACATCGTCGGCTCTGACTGTTGGACGGAGCGCAACCACGGTGTGATCTCCTCGAAGTTGACGGCGTGCTCCCGTTCGTTGCCGAAGGCGACATAATAATGTAGGTCGCTATCTATTGTCACCCGCGCTAACGGCGTTGCGGAGGTCTGCTTCTTGCTTTGCGGCAGGAGCACCTTGATCGCGTTGGGGAACACGACGGTCGATGTCACCATGAAGAAGATGAGCAGCAAGAAGATGACGTCCGTCATCGACGATAGGCTGAAGGTGGTTTGTATTTTATTTCTACGTTTGAGCGCCATAGCTTAGGGATTATTCATTCACCAGATCCATGAACTCGATGGTCTTGGCCTCCATTTCGTTGACCACCTTGTCGAGACGAGAGACCAGATAGTTGTAGGCAAACATCGCCAAGATGCCGACAATCAAGCCGGCGACGGTAGTCGTCAACGCCTGATAGATGCCGCTGGAGAGTAGGGTAATGTCGGCGTTGTTGCCGGCGCTCGCCATGTCGTAGAAGGCACGGATCATACCCGTCACGGTGCCGAGGAAGCCGATCATCGGCGCTCCGGAGGAGATGGTCGCCAACATGGTGAAGCCTTTTTCGAGCTGCGCGACTTGTAAGTTGCCGACATTTTCGATCGCCGCCTGTACGTCTGCAGCGGGCTTACCCATACGGGAGATGCCCTTCTCGATCATGGCAGCGTAGGGCGCGCGTGTGGCACGGCAGACACGAATGGCGGCCTCCTTCTTGCCGTCCGTTAGGTATTCACGGATGCGATCCATGAAGTAGGGCGCATCTTTCGAAGCCTTGCGAATCACGATGAACCGCTCGATGAAGATGTAGACCGCCAACAGCGAAAGCAATGCCAACGGAATCATCAACCACCCACCGTTGAGGGTCATGTCCCACAACGAAAAGCCATCCGCAGCGACCTCTGTCGCACTCGCAGTCCCTGAGAGTACCGGCATCTGCATGGCTGTATCTGCTTGTATCATAATAGATATATAAGATTAAAAAGTTTCTGTCGCAACAGACGTTTTTTTGGTTTTCCCGCGGCTTTGCGCTATCTTTGCGCTGATGCTCAACGGTGTAACGGGGCGAAGATAGTAATATTTCCCCGTTTCGAAGCATCGCGTCACAAAAAACCGGGAATTTATCATGAAGATTGTACTGTTTGGATCTGGAAAACCTGAAGCCTACTGTCAGATCACGGATCTGTTGTCACAGTTTCCTGACGTAGAGGTAATCGACGAAGCAAATTATTGGCCCGACGCCGGAGTGGACGAGCCGCTTCCCCCTTTCCCTGAGGGAGATATGGCGTTCAGCATCGGCGGCGACGGCACCTTCCTGCGCACAGCGCATCGCATCGGTCGCTCAGGAATGCCGATCTTGGGGATCAATGCGGGACGTCTCGGTTTCCTTGCCGACGTACAACTTCACGAGATCAAGACAGCTCTGCCGGGCATCCTCCGCGGAGAGTTCGAGGTAGAACAACGCACGTTGTTGCGCCTCGATTTGGCAGGCTTCAACGAGCCGTATCAGAAGTTCTCGCTTAACGAGATCGCGGTGCTGAAGTGCGACCTCTCGTCGATGGTGTCGGTATCGGTGTCTGTGGACGGCGCTTTCCTGAATCGTTACGACGCCGACGGATTGCTGATCACCACCCCCACCGGCTCTACTGCCTACGCGATGAGCGCCGGAGGGCCGATTTTGGAGCCACAGTCACACTGTTTGGCATTGGTGCCGATCGCTCCCCACTCGCTGACGGCTCGCCCATTGGTGATCCGCGAAAATAGTACGTTGGACTTGAGCGTCGGTAGCCGCAATGGACTGTATTTAGTAGCCACCGACGGCACACCGTTACACCTGACTACCGACACGCCGCTACGCATCCGCTTGGCGGACTACCGCGTAAATGTGGTACGCCGCGCGTCGAGCAGTTTCTTCGAAACCCTGCGCCAGAAATTGATGTGGGGCAAAGACCCACGATAATCCGACCCCGAAACATGATGGATGCCGTAGCCGACTCCTATTGGACTCTTTCCGCCCCCTCAGAGGGACTTTATAAAGAAAAGATGAGCAAGTTTCTCGCCTTTGCCCACCCCTGTCGCACGGCAGATGAGGCATTGGCGGTCGTTGCAGAATATCGCAAACGCTACTACGATGCCCGCCATGTGTGTTGGGCATACATGCTCGGCGTGGAGCGGACACAATTCCGCAGCAACGACGACGGGGAGCCTTCGGGAACGGCGGGTAAGCCGATCTTGGGGCAGATCAATTCGCGCGGACTGTCCGACTTGGTGGTGATCGTGGTGCGCTATTTCGGCGGCATCAAGTTGGGGACGAGCGGACTGATCGAAGCGTATCGTCAGGCAGCTGCCGAGGCTTTGGACGCGGCACCGCTCGAAGAACGTCTGGTGGAAGAACAGCTGTCTGCATCGCTCGACTACGCGCTGATGGGCGATGTAATGCGCATCGTCAAGGAGGAGGGCGCGACATTGCTCTCCCAAGATTACGGCGATCGCTACCGCCTGACGCTTAGCCTGCGTCGCGCCGGAATCCCCAAGCTCCGCAAACGCTTGGAACTGATCTACGGCGTGACGATCGAGGAGCCATCAGACACGTAAACGATAACCATAAAAAACCTATAAATCTGATGAAACGCTTTTTGCATCTTTGGACGGGCGGCTGTCTCGCGCTGTTGAGTGTTTGCAGCCTCACAGCACAGACAACCTTCAAAGATCCCGTCGGCGTCGTAGAACAATGGAGCGACGCATCAACTTCTCCCAAAGTGATTGATCTCAACTTCTCCGACACCTCGTGGCCCAATACGTGGGGCGATGCGGGGACGGCGATACAGTGCCCGGAATATAGTTCCGGCATTTATGTCAACGCGACGCTGAATACGCCGGTGCTCGGCAGCGACGCTGTGAGTTATCCGGTGCTTTTCCACAACTGCGCATTCGCCACTACGCAATCGTACAGTGGCTATGCCGCTTCGACCAGCGCCTTTGCACGACAGTATTACGAAAACCAAAGCGCCTGCAAGAACAACGACTGGAAACAGTCGGGACATACCTATTATTTGGAAGACAACATTACTTACGACGCCAACGGACGCCCCACGAAAGGGGAAGCCGGATTTGTACAGATGTGCCGCAACGCCGCAACCGACGGCGCGACCTCTCTGCACGGATGGATGGAGATTGACCACCTGCCCTATGTGGAGCGAATTCAATGGTCATGGTCCTCTACGTCGTGGGGACGCGGCATCAAATGCGATATCAAAGTGGGCGAAGAGGATTGGAAACCACTCGTCTGGATGGGCTCGGAACGACAGAAGAATGGCTACACAGTATTCTCGGATCAAGGCTATTTCATGGAGGATGTGATCGATCAACACGACGTCTCGCTGCGTTGGCGCATCTGGGATGGCGACGCCAATTTCGGTGACGAAGCGCAGGTGCAGATCACAGAGTCCGGCGTGAACTGGCAAGCGATAGATCCGTTGGCACAACGGCAAGCTACCCGCGTGCACAAGGTACAGATCTTCGGCGATCCTATCAGCGCAGAGCAAGCGGCCTATGCACGGACACATCCCGTTGGTGAGATCGGTACACCCTCCGATCTCTCGCAGTTCGACTACACCGCCGACACCGACACGGTGCCGACGCAGGAGGAAGAGGAGGCACGCATCTTGGCGTTCCCTACAGCCGAGGGCTTCGGCAAGTATGCTACCGGCGGACGAGGCGGGCGCGTGGTGCACGTGACCAAGCTTACAGACGACGGTTCGGAGGGAACGCTCCGTTGGGCGTTTACACAATACAAAGAGGAACCAATCACAATTCTTTTCGACGTGAGCGGACAGATCGCGTTGGCGTCCGAGCTGCGCGTCAACCGCAACAACTGGACGATGGCGGGACAGAGCGCTCCGGGCGAAGGAATCGCCATCACCCGCAACAAGATGAATTTGGGCGGCTCGCAGAACTTCATTGTACGCAACGTGCGCTTCCGCATCGGTCAGAGAGATTTGGCGGGAAATATTCAGGCTGAAAATGCCTTGGGCGCCGAAAATTGCGCCAATTTTATCTTCGACCATTGTTCTTTCGGCTGGTCGGTAGAGGAGAATATGAATACCGCCGATTCACATTTCCTAACGGTACAATATTCTATAATTCATGAAGGACTCTACGACGCAGGACACGTCAAGGGGGTGCGCGGCTATGGCTGTCAATGGGGCGGCTCGCCGGCAACGTATCATCACAACCTTTTGGCGCATAACAATTCCCGCTCAGCCCGCCTGAACGGTGCACGCGGCGAAGACTATGTGGTATTCATGGAATATGCCAACAACGTCAATTATAATTATGGTTCGCGCGGAGGCTGCTACGGCGGAGAAAATACGGCAGAGATTTCTGCCTACAACGGGCTGAACTCTGCACACGAATGTAATTTCATGAACAATTATTATAAGCCCGGCCCCAATTCGAACACAAGCAGCGTGACGTTCGTCAACGCCTCTTATGCCCGCGATGGAGCAACCTCTTGGGCGCCATCCCAATGGTATATCGACGGCAATGTGGCTGAAGGCTTTGCGAATGCGACAAAAGACAACTGGTCGGCGGTTGAAGTGGAACATTATACCCTTAACGATATTCGCGTAAACGAGCGCATCGTGACGAAGACGCCGTGGTATAAATATGCTTTGGTGAATCCGGTGGGCAGTTATGATCCGACAGAGTATATGCTGACCAATCTCGAAACGGCGACCGAGGCTTATCAGAGCGTCTTGGCTAAGGCTGGGACGATTCAGCGCGATGCAGTGGAGCGCCGCGTGGTTCAGGATGTGACGAGCGGCAAGCCGCAATATATAGGAACGAAAGCTGCCGGCATCATCGACAAGGAAACCGACGCCGAAGGCTTCTATGAATACGACAGCAACTATACTCTTCCTGTCGACAGCGACGGAGACGGTATGCCCGACGATTGGGAGATAAGCCATCAACTCGATCCGCAGGTTGCCGACAATAACCGATTGAATAGTGACGGCTATACCGCTTTAGAGGTTTATCTGAATGCCTTGATGGGCGAGGAACAGAAATACGACTTCTCAACCAATGCTCTCGAAGCAACGACGCTCCGCACGCAAGCAAGTTATGACAGCCTCCACAAGGTGCTGCACATAGGCGAGGAGGCGATCGGCGGACGTCTGGAAGTCTATAACACCGGCGGACAACTGTTGTCGGTGCGTCATCTGCGCTGCGCAGAAACCTCTCTTGCGGATCTTCCCGTCGGCTTCTACTTGCTCCGCATCAGCGGGCGCGAGATCACGCCCTTTGTGCTCAAGATGAGCCGCTGAGACAGGACGTACAATGTCGCTACATAGAGGTACAGACACAAAAAAAGAATGCTCTTGCGGAACAACAGTTCACAAGAGC
>CAZGZL010000108.1:0-6477 GCA_964530595.1 uncultured Prevotellaceae bacterium
CACAGATCAAGACCGTCACGGGTAAGGTCCTTGACGAGTTCGGAGAATCTGTCATCGGCGCAAGTGTTATCGAAGTAGGCAATCCCACGAACGGTTCGACAACGGACGCTAACGGCGTCTTCACGGTCAAGGTTCCTGAGAATGCCACGCTGAGAGCTACGTACATCGGCTATACCCCGCAGGATATCCCTGTGGCAGGTAAAAACAATTTGGTCATCACCATGCGTGAGGATCAAGAGCAGTTGGACGAAGTGGTCGTAGTCGGCTACGGCGTGATGAAGAAACGCGACTTGACAGGTTCTGTTTCTTCTATCAAGACCGCAGACCTCCAGAAGGTCGCTACGAGCAACGCGATGTCTGCAATGCAGGCTAAGGTGCCGGGTCTCGACATTCAGCAGTCTTCTGGTGAAGCCGGTTCAAGCATCTCGATGACACTCCGTGGTAATCGTTCTATTTCTGCCAGCAACAGCCCGTTGATCTTGGTGGACGGTGTGGAATACGGCTCTACGCTCGATATCCCCGCTTCGGACATCGAATCTATGGAGATCTTGAAGGATGCATCTTCTACCGCCATCTATGGTACTAAGGGTGCCAATGGTGTCATCATCATCACAACGAAGCGCGGTAAGGCAGGCAAGACGAACGTCAACTTCAATGGCTATGTTTCATTCAACAGCCCCACCAATACCGCAAAGCCGATGTATGGTGATAAGGAAGTGCAGCGTCTCGTCGACAAGGCTAACTACGCCGCAGACTACGCAAGCCAAAACTGGGGCGCATCCAATGTTTCCGTTGAGTCTGTCTTGACGGAATCATTGAACGACGGCACCTCAATGCTTTCGATCTACAACGACAAGTCTTATACAGACTGGATCGACTTGCTCCTCAAGAACAGCGTTACGCAGAACTATGAAGTCAGCGTTACCGGCGGTAACGACAAGACTACCTTCAACGTTTCGGTGGCTGCTATGTATGACAACGGTATCATGAAGGGCGATGAACTCGATCGTTACAACGGTCGCACCAACATTGACCATACAATCAATAAGTATGTGAAGATCGGTACCAGCTTGAACTTCACTTATAAGAGCAATGACGTCCGTAACTCCGGCGTCTACAGCCAGGCTATGAAGATGACGACCATCACACATCCTTATTTGACGGATGGTACCATCAATGCAACGCCGAACCCGTTATACGCCGCTCACTGTAGCCCGTTGCTCGACGATGTAGACGGCGCATATCAGAAGAATATCGAGACTACTCGTTTCTTCGGTAACGCTTATATTCAGATCTCTCCCCTCAAGAATTTGATCTACAAGTCTCTCTTCGCAGTAGACCGCAAGAACGTTCGCACGGGTCTGTATCAGGATTACGAGTCTCAGGGTCGTTATCAGACGCCTTCTAACTCTTACATCTCGAATGCAGAGGAGGCTAAGACCGGTTACACTTGGCAGAACACATTGAACTATAATACAGACTTCAATCAGTCCAAGCACGACCTTTCTGTATTGCTCGGTCATGAAATGTCGCAGACTGTCGACGAAACACTCTCTATTGCAGGTACGGCAGGCAAGGAGCACTACTACACAAGCTCTTTCTATGATGTGTCGAAAATTACGAGCGATTTGACGACCGCTTCTTCTTATACGAAGCAGTCTTTGCTCTCATTCTTCGGCCGTATTAACTATAAGTTCAACGAGAAGTATCTTTTGACCGTTACGGGGCGTACCGATGGTTCTTCCGTATTGGCTGAAGGCAACAAGTGGGGCTTCTTCCCCTCTGCAGCCTTGGCATGGCGTATCAACGACGAGTCGTTCATGGAGAACACCAAGGATTGGTTGTCTTCATTGAAGCTCCGCGTTTCTGCCGGTATCGCCGGTAACGCCGCTGTCGATCCTTACCAGACGATTGCAACATTGACTTCTACTACTCCGAACAGCACCGACAAGATCCCCGCTTCGATGGGTAACAAGGATCTTTCTTGGGAAACTACTCAGTCGCTCGACTTCGGTCTCGACTTCGGTTTCTTGGATGGTCGCATCAACGGTAGCGTAGACTACTACTTCAACAAGACGAAAGACTTGCTTTACTATAAGAGCGCACCTGCTTCTTCTGTCTTCACTTCAGTGTTGGCTAACGTGGGCGAAAGCTCTGGTCAGGGTGTCGAAGTTTCTTTGAATACTTTGGCTGTTAAGCAGAAAAACTTCTCTTGGGATATCAACTGGTCGTACACTCATTCAACCGATAAGTTGGAGAAGCTCTCTGACGGTTTGGATCGCAACATCAACGGTACGAGTGCACTTATCGTAGGAGAGCCTGTCTCAATTTACTACGATTACGAAGCTAACGGTTGCTGGAACATCGGCGAATACGATCAGTATGTTCAGGAAATGGCAGCTAAGGGCATTGACGTGACGGCTCCCGTAGCAGGTTACGGCGACCCCGGTACGATCAAGATTGTAGATCGCAACGGCGATGGTGTCATCGACGAGAACGATAAGCGCGTCTACGAACGCTCTCCGAAGCACATCTTCGGTATGAACAATACCTTTACTTATAAGAACTGGTCTCTCGGCGTGCAGCTCTATGCTCGCATTGGCGGCTACATGAGCTACGGTTTGAATCAGCAGTTGAACTACGAGTCTGCTAACTGGGGTAACTTGGATTACTGGACTCCGACCAACACTGGCGCGAAGTTCCCCAGCCCCGGTTTGAGCAGCTCACAGCAGACCACTTATTCAACGTATAAGACGGCGCTCTATTGGGAGAAGGCAGACTATTTCAAGATTAAAGACATCAACCTCAACTACAATCTTCCGAAGAATGTGTTGAGCAAGGTGGGCATTGCCAATGCGCGTGTTTACGCTTCAATGAAGAACTTCTTTACTTGGAGTAGCGTAGATGACTACGATGCAGAACGTGGCGGTAGCATCAGCTTCCCGTTGCAGAAGCAGGTTGTAGTCGGTTTGAATTTACAATTTTAATTGACGTATCTAATTATGAAAAATATAGCTAATTTATTTATAGTTGCAGCAGCGCTTTCATTTGGCTTCTCTTCCTGCTCGGACTTCTTGGACGAGGACAATAAGACCGGTGAAACTGCCGACTTGACTTACGAGACTGTTTCCGGTATCGAAGGCTTGGTGAACTCTTGCTATTCCTTCTCTCGCGGTTGGTGGGGCAAAGAGGCCGGTTTGGGCCTTTCGGAAATGGGTACCGATGAGTTTTACTATGGCTATGACAACAAGCAGAAGTCTCTGAACAGCTACAACTTGACGGCGAAGAGTTTGGATGGCAATACTGCCGATGATGCCTGCTTGGATCATTACTGGGAACTCTTCTATTGCGCGGTAGATGTATGTAACAATGCTTTGTACTACATTCCTCGCAACACCATCATCAGCGAGACGACGCGCGACTCTTATATGGGTGAAGCTTACTTCCTCCGCGCCCTCTACTACTCGCAGATGGTTGCTATCTGGGGTCCGATTCCTTACAACTCAGAGCCGATTACCTCCGTATCAACTACGCCGGTTCGTGTGCCTGAAGAGGAAGTATTAGGCAACATCCTCTCTGACTTGGATAATTCAATGGCTTACTTCAAGGCCGGCAACATCATGTCTAAGTCTAAGGCTTCAGCCGAAGGTCATGCCACTTACTATGCTGCTGAAGCTTTGAAGGCGCGCGTGCTCCTCTTTGCTGCCTCTTGGTTGGGTCAAACAAGCATTTCGTCGAATGCGGACTATGCAGGCAAGAATCTTTATACTTTGGCTCAAGAAGCCGCACAAGATGTCATTGACAATGCTGGCGCTTCGTTCTACGATCGTTACGCAGACACTTGGACCTTGGCAAACGAAGCTATTGCCGACAACAAGGAAGCTATCTGGGGCGTTTCTTACGAGAACACACTCTCTACAGCCAACTGTATTCCTTACCGCTACAAGACTAACTCAAGCGGTACGCAGCAGAGCTACAACTCTTTGATCACTCGTACCGGTTACACTCGTGGCGGTAGCGCCATGAACTTGATGTTCGTCAGCATGTGGAACAACGGTGCCAGCGACCTTGGTGGTAACGGTGTCAAGAACTCTTGCGTCTTCGTGCGTGTGTTGGGTTCTTCGACTGCTTCGATTGTGAATGGTAGCGGTGATAACATCAACGTGGAGAAGTATTACTCTCCCTACGGACGTGGATTTACACGCTATCTCCCCACAGTTTATCTCTGGAAGTTGCTTGACAGCCGCCGTGCTACTGACCAGCGTTTCGAGGGAACTCTTTTGACTCACTACAATATGGTAGACGGTTTGCAGGGCAACTCTAAGAACTACCCGTTGATGGGTCAAAATGTTACCGATGCTGATGAAGCTTACAAACAGGATGGTAACTATTTCAATGCAGGCGATACCGCTATCTATTACTCTCCGCTCGATGGTGACTCTCCCGAAGGTCAGGCACTTCAGGCTTATGCCAAGAACCGTTACCGTGTACAGTTCTTGAGCGGTGGTGATATCCCGGTTTACTCTTCTTCCGATCCTGCTACGGCGCTTCCTACCGAGGCTGCTAAGAATCCCTCAGATGTTTACGGTGATAACCGCTATAACTCTTACAAGATCGCAGGTTGGTGCTCTTATCCGGGTATCAAGAAGTTCTTGGATGATGTCTACAACTCTAGCTTCCCGACGCATGATATCACGACTCGAGACGCTATTGTCTTCCGTCTTTCAGAGATGTACCTCATCAAGGCTGAATGCCAGTTGGCAAATGGTGGCGACGCTCGCAGCACAATCAACCAGCTCCGCGAGGCTCGTGCTATCAGCGGCACTGACAACTCTTTGAGTGGTTCAGTTGATATTGACGTCATCCTCGACGAGCGTGCTATCGAGCTTTGCGGTGAACAGCAGCGTTGGTTCGACTTGAAGCGTACGCACAAGTTGATCGACCGTGTGAAGAAATACAACGCACAGGCTTCCGGCAACATCAAGGAGTATCACTACTATCGTCCGATTCCCGAAGCACAGATGGAAGGTGTCACTAACGAGATTGATTACACTCCCTCTGTTAACAACAGTGTGTTGGATTACACCGAAACGCAGGACGGTTTCTGGCAGAACCCCGGTTATTGATCTGTTAAGTTCAAAAGCCATTATACAGAAGGCTGCAAGCACATGACAAGGCGCTTGCAGCCTTTCTTGTGTTTGATCGCATAGAAATCCCAAGGCTTTCCGGTATAAAGAATTTCAGAACTTTTGCTTATCTTTGCGACCAACAAACACATTGATTATGAAAAAGATATTTTCCTTATGCTTATTGACCTTGGCGTTGCTTACTGCTTGTGGACGGACACAGCGTGTCGAAGCATCAGCGGCACAAACGGATAGTATTGCAGTCCCGGCGCGAGTTTACTTCACCCGTGACATCTCACCAGCCGGCTTACAGCGCGTCTATGATGCCGTAGCGCAACATGTTACCCTCGGTCAACACGTTGCTGTTAAGCTCAGTACCGGCGAGCCGGGTGGTCATAACTACCTTCAGCCTGCTTTGATTCGCGATTTGGTGCAGCAGTTAGGCGCTACCATCGTAGAGTGTAATACCGCCTACGGCGGAGGACGCTCCAACACCGAAGCGCACCTCAAGGCGGCGCAAGAGCACGGTTTCACGGAGATCGCTCCGGTCGACATCATGGACGCCGATAGTTCGGTCGCCTTGCCCGTCGACGGCAAGCACTTGCAAGCCGACCTTGTGGGGAGTCATTTTATGAACTACGATTTCGTCGTTGTCCTCTCGCACTTCAAGGGGCACGCCATGGGGGGCTTTGGCGGCGCCATCAAGAACATCTCCATCGGCATCGCCTCCTCTGCCGGGAAACATCGCATTCATTCAGCCGGGAAGGTTGACGCAGATTGTTGGCACAACCTGCCGGAACAAGACGACTTCCTCGAATCCATGGCAGAGGCGGCGCAAGCTGTGGTTAATCACGTTGGCGAACATATATTGTATATTAACGTCATGAATCGCCTCTCTGTCGATTGTGATTGCGATAGCCATCCTGCAGAGCCGGAGATGAACGATATCGGCATCATGGCATCGTTGGATCCTGTTGCTGTCGATCGTGCTTGCGTCGATCGTGTTTATGCTGCCCCCGAAGAGGAGCGCAAAGCGCTCGTAGAACGCATTGAATCGCGTCACGGTACTCACACCTTAGACTACGCCGAGCAGATCGGCTTAGGCACGCAGCAATACGAATTGATCGACCTTGACGCGCGTTAATCCTCCCCGTTTTGCTACGGTCTCTGTTGAGGTGTGCAAAAAACGGAAGGAGAGGAGTGTCGAATAACAAAAAACGAATAGATCTGCGCAAAATATTGCAACAGATTGTCGTCGAAATAAAAAAAACACGTATCTTTGCGCCCGTAACCACGAAAGGAAAGATGCTCGAGTGGTTGAAGAGGCCCGCCTGGAAAGCGAGTAAACGCC
>CAZGZL010000109.1:0-6376 GCA_964530595.1 uncultured Prevotellaceae bacterium
GCTATTATACTTACAGAATGACAGACGCAACATGTTAGCCTTAAACACCTGAAATCTACACACATTCATGTCATCCCCGCTGCGAAGCAATGATGAACATACAGGAGCCACACCCTTTCGGTGAGGCTCTTCTGTTTTATATTCACCTCACTTTCAACTCGTCGCCACGCTGTCGTACGATGGCGCGGTAGAAGTCGTCCGAGTATGCCGGGTGCAACGGGTCGGCGGCAGTGCCTTCGGGCGTGCGTTCGAACTGTCCGTTACGCTCCCGCTTCTCATTGCCGTCCAAATACTTCACCAAGAGATAAATACCCAAGTCGCGATAGGCGGCTGTGGCGCCATTGGCCTCGGCAGCCACATAATCGGTTAGGTAACGGGTTGCGGAGGCGGTGTTCTCCTTATATAATCCGGCAGCCAACGAGTCCACCTCTGCTTGCTGTCGGTCGAAGCGATCTTCCAACGAATCGCGCACTGCAGCGATATCTCCGATCATGCGATCGTAGCGTGCGTATGCCTGATTTGCCACCCAGTTGTTCATCCAGAAGGCTGACGTCCAAGAGAAGGTCAGTATGTCCCCATTGCCCACACGGAAACACTCCGGTGCCTCGCTAATGTTGTTGTAGACCGGTGTAAAGACGGCTGTCGCAGCATCGTCCACGCCGAACCACGTCTTGGCACCCACGGCGTCGGGCAACCAGCCGCGCATCTGTGCCACAAAGACAAAACCGGTCTGCTGCGTTGCGATGGCACGTTCGTGCAGATATTCCACGCTATCTACCGTCCACGTCAAAGGGCGGAAACGATAAGGGCAATGATAAGGGCCTCCGCCGACGTCCTGCGTCATATCCCACGGCGTCCCCTCGAAGTGGTCGCGCATAGCGGCTTGCACGTCGCGGTGCGTCAACGGCTTGTCAGGCTTGACATAGAGGGGCATCACCTCGGCGTCGGGCTGTGCATCCACAAAGGGGAAGTAACGATCCATACCCGATGCATAGCGGTTGAAGTAAGCCCACACTCTGCCGTCGCATCCGCGGTATGCCAGATAATCTTTCTCGCCATAGGCAGCCGAGAAGTCAAAGTCCTCATCGCTACCGGAGTAAAGCCCGCGCGCACGGGCAAAGCTGATTACGTCCTTGCTGTAGAGGCAGTTTTTCTTGTCCTTCAAGGGAAATTTATGGATGCGCGACTGATTAGCGTGTCCGCTGATGCAGTCGTCTGGGATGCGCTGAGCCACCCAGACAGCTCCCTTGTTGCCGACTCCCTTGCCGATCATTTCGAGCACCCAAATCTCATTAGGATCGCCGATCGAGAAAGATTCGCCGGAACTATAATACCCATACTCTGCCACGAGCGAGGTCATCACGTCGATGGCTTCGCGCGCCGTCGTAGCACGCTCCAAGGCGATGTAGATCAGCGAACCGTAGTCCAACAGCGCCGTTGTGTCTTGCAGCGAGGGATCTCCGCCCCAAGTAGACTCTGCCACCGTCACCTGATGTTCGTTCATATTGCCCACCACGCGCCATGTGTGTGCCACTTCGGGAATAGCGCCCAACCGACGTTGCGTATCCCACTCGATGATGGTGCGCATCGAGCCGGCTGCATGATCGGCTGCGGGGGTGTAATACAATTCGCCATACATGGTGTGTGAGTCTGCGGCATACGAGATCATCGTAGATCCGTCCACCGAAGCTTTCTTGCCCACCAAAAGATTGGTGCAAGCCTGTCCCTCGGCAGCCCAGCCGCACAGCAGGGCGGTCAGTCCACAGAACAGGGTGTATTGAGTCTTCATCTGTTTATGAGTTGTTAGTTTGTCCTATCAGAAATATTTCGTGAGCGATACATGCGCCTCGTTGCCGCAACGATCCACCACCGTCATTGAGATCGAGTGGTTGCCTCGGCGCGTAATACCGAAGCGCTTGGGGGTTGCCACCACTTGCCCTTGGGCATTCATCACGAAGGGTACAAACTGCCCGTCGATGGTGCCGCGCCACGAAGCGATGCCGCTCCCACCATCGCCGATGGTGAAGGCGATCCGATTGCTGCTCACATTGCCCAATAGAGTGATCGTAGGCGCCGTGACATCGCGACGCAGAGCGTAGCGTCCCAACTGTCGAACCTCGGCGGTCAGTCGCGCGGGGCGCCCCTCCGAAGCGGGGACATAGCGCGTCACCTGTGGGGTGGAACCTCCATTTAGGCAGGCAATGTAGAGCTTCAGCGGCTCCTGCTCTCCGGCGGGTAGATCTATGCTCAGCGGGCAATAGCCGTGCAGCGGGGTATATTCGTCGCCGAGGGTATAGATGGGCGATACACAGGGACGCTGCGTATTGGTATTGGGGCGCACGGTGTAGACCAGATCGTAGTCGGTGTAGAGATTGCCCGCCGGGATCTCGAAGCGACAGCCTAAAGAGTCTAAGCTGAAGGGGCGATCGTAATGCGCCATTTTACCCTGCAACGCCTTAGGTGCGGGCAACGCCGACTTAACGCCGCGGATGGTGAACGGCAATACGGTACGATTGCCGTGAGCGTCGCTCAATTCATAGCGGAAGTGGTAAACCCGCTCTTCGTGGATGTCTATCACGCCGTCGTTGACAGCATGTCGAATCATGCGCAGATGATTGCCGGGGTCGCGAAAACTCTTCATGATCATAGAGCGATTCACCCGCCACTCACGATAATCGGTCACAGAATTGGTAAAACGGTGCTCTTCGTACACAAAGTTGTTTTCTTCGAACGAATACACGAGCGTGTCCTCGCAAAAGAGACGGACGCTCTTAACACCGTAGATATTGCTCGTCCCATCCATCCGATCGTAGGCTTTCAGCCCTAAACCCACTTTCCCCCATGCGGTAAAGCCCCTCGTCACCGTGGTTTTGCCTTGGGCATTGGTGGATAAGACCGCCGCCTGCATTTTGGAAGATCCATTGGCTGTGCCGCCCAACGGATAGAGGTAGAGACCGCGCACTTGCGGCGCAGTGGTATCCTTGATCCGATCTAAGAAGACCATCATCGGATCGTAGTATTCTCCGTTGTTGCTGTCGCGAATCTCAAAGTGCACGTGCGGCCCGCCGGAGCTGCCCGTATTGCCACTGAGGGCGATCTGCTGCCCGGCGCGCACCGGCAATTCGTCGGGCAAGAAGGTGATATCGGGATTATTCTCTTCGTGCGCCAACTGGTAGGCACGTACGCGGGCATCTATGCTGTCGGCAAAGGCACTTAAGTGTCCATACACCGTGGTTAGACCGGAGGGATGCGCCACATAGAGCACCAAACCGTAACCGTAAGCGTTGACAGCGACGCGCGCCACATATCCATCATCGTAAGCATATACGGGATGACCGATCGTACCTTGCGTCTTGAAGTCCAATCCGGCATGAAAATGATTGGGACGCAATTCGCCGTAGTTACCGGCAAGGTAGGGGGTCATATCTATCGGGAGCCTTCCGACGCGCTCTGTGGGAGCTGCTTGTTGTGCCGCGAGGGGGAACAAGGCTCCACACCACGCCCAAAGGAGAGTCTGTAGTCTTTTCATCTTAAACCTGAAAGAATCTGTTTCAGAGCGGCAAAGATACACAAAAATCGCCGTATATGAGCGGTTTACCACACTTATTTAGCAATGAGCCGGAGACGCAAACGCCCCGCATACGTTCGACGTATGCAGGGCGTTGTTTCTTGGTACCACAAGCGGATTAGCGAGACAGGGCGATGCGGAAGCCTGTGTTGGCGATGGCATCGTAGAAGCTCTCGCTGCGGCTGCCGTCTTCACGAATATAGGAGCTCTGGATGAACTTCTTGCGGTTGGCGACCGAGAAGTCGATGGCATTCTTCTGCACCCAACTACCGCCGCGCAAGATCAGCGTATCGCCGCCGTAGCGTCCCTGCGGGTTGATCACCTCCTCCAAGGAGTAGCGGTAATAGCTATTGGCTACCCATTCCGACACATTGCCACTCATATCGTAGATTCCAAGCTCGTTGGCGGGCAACTGTCCGACTTCGTGCACACCGTAGTTGGCGTTGCCCAATCCGGGCGCTTGAGCGTTGGTATAACACCAAGCCACGTCCGACCATGTGTCCGAACCGCTGTATTTGTAGCCTAAGGTGTAGCGACCGCCTCGTGCAGCACATTCCCACTCAGCCTCTGTCGGGAGGCGGAAAGATAATCCCGTCTTGGCGCTCAAGGTCTGCACAAAGCGGCATGCGTCATCAAAAGAGACGTTATACGCTGCGACGCGATCGCCCAAGCCGGTCTGCGCGTACCATGCGGTACGACCCTTCAGCGTGTCTACTTTGCAGTAGTTGCCTGTCGGCAAGGTGTCCATGACCGCCATCCATTCGGCTTGGGTCACTTCGTAACGACCAATGTAATAATCGGGCATCGTCACCTGAAGCACAGGACCTACCCAATTCAAAGTATCTGTTTTGGAGAAAGCGCTGCAATAGTTGGGATATTTGACAGAGCGGATCTGGGCACCCATATAGAAATCGCAGCCCTCCACCTTCACCATGTTTTCAATCAGATTGCTGATTACTTCGCGCTGCGTGAGTGTTACCTCCGACGCCCAATGCACTTGTCCTACCGAGAAGGTCTCCGATTGCGGAATGATCGTATCATCTTCATCACATGAGGCACACAAAAACATAGTACAGCACAGAGCCGTCAGCACAGTCCATTGACGTTTCATTTCATTCATCTTTAATTGATTGCGGGCAAAGGTAGCACAAAAGCACGCAGCAGCAAAAGATTTCTCGTTAAAAATAGAGCATCGCCCCCTCCGGCAGGGGTTCGGTGCTGAGTGGCAGGAGCATGAACGGCTGCGGCTCGACGCCCGTCCCCTCGTCGTTCAGGAAGCGATAACGCTCATCGCACACCGCCTTCCAATGGGGTTGTGTCCGATAGCCCAAGGGGCGATAGAATTCGGTTAACGCGGCATCGGCAGGCAGCAGGACGAGGGCATCCACCCCCTCGGTGCGTAGGTGTTGCGCCGCTCGGCGCAACAAAGCCGTCATGAGCCCTCTACCCCGCCAATCGGGATGGGTAGAGACGGCGTAGAGGTAGCACACCTTCAGGTCGGGACGTTCCGCTACACGCAACGGCAGGCAGTAGAGGGCGCTGACCAATACCCCCTGTTGGAGGGTATAGAGTACGCGGTCGCGACGATAATATTGGGCAAAGAAACGATCCAAGAATGCTTCGCCGTCAGCAAAGACGGTCTGCCACAGCGCACGCAACGCTTGCTCCAACCGGACGTCGTCCCACACTTGAGGCTTTTGTACCACCATCCACTTGTGCAAGAGTTGGTCAGGATGATAGGAGAGTTTGGCGCGACGCAATCCCTCGATGCCCAAATCTTCCTCGCGGTTAAGGTAGGTGTATTGTTCGGGCAACGAAGCGGCAAAACATTTGTTGATCATCGTATAAGCTCCCTCAACATCGGCATCAGCCTTCTCGACATGGACGGCAAAGGTATCTTCATTGACCGGACTGCCGTAGGTGAAGGCGACCATCCGACCGCCGACGCACAAGGCGCCGCCGCGGAAGCCCAAGAGGTCGTAATGGTCGAAGGCGTAAACAATGGCCCGCAACTCATCGTCCTGACCGTCGTCTACCTCTTGATGGTCGCGCCACCGATGCCACAGGGCGAGACATTCCTCCCGATCGGTTGCCCTCAACGGGCGGTATTCGTAGTCGGGATAAAGGCGCAGGAAACGGTTGATGTGATTGCGTTTGGGTTGCAAAGCCTTTCCACTCAAGGTAGCCAACGAGGTGCGCAGATAGAGGTAGTCGTTGTAGTCACGATCGTTGATGTAGTGGAAACCCTCCGCCGAGAGCGCCTCCAAACGAACTTTCAGCTCGTCGCTGACGCCGCAAAGACAGAGTTCTTCACCCTGCGCCGCGGCATCGTCCGCCATGAGCGCAAGGACAGCGTTGAGGTCACCCGTGCCGACCGGCGCCATGTATGCCAAGCGACGATGGACTCCAAAGTGGAAACGGAGCAGGAGGAATTGTGCAACGCAGGCATATTCCGTGTCGTAGAGGAATTGCCAACAGTATAAGTTCGGAACGGCAAAGTCGCAGTTGCGAAATGGTGCCGTCAGAGTGTAGGAGCGTATTTCAGATAATGCGTCCGTGGATAGCGGACGAAAAGGAATCGGGATCATAAGAAAAGAAAAAACGAGAGCGCCCGGTGGTTCGTTCGATCGAGCCGCTTTCGGCGCAGTGTCTTCTGAGCGATGGTTTTTAGTTATTAGTAATCGGTTTATGCTGCAAAGATAGGGGTTTTCACCTCATCCCATGCGGGGCAGAGCGGTTTTTCACGGATTGTGCCCCCAAAACAAGAACGCCGCCCCGAAGCGTGTGGCTTCGAGGCGGCGTTGATCT
>CAZGZL010000110.1:0-6243 GCA_964530595.1 uncultured Prevotellaceae bacterium
GGACATTGCTTTTTCCCTTGAAGCCTTCTCACAAAGTTCTTCAAAAAACGCATCCTCGTGGATCGTATGTTCCTCTCCGTGATGGCTGCCTCTTACAAAGAGGAGCAGTTGGAAGGCGGCGAGACGCGCGTCGTGCTCTCTCTGCCTCCGGCCTTGGCGCCTGTTAAGGTGGCGATCCTTCCGTTGTTGAAGAAAGACGGTCTCCCGGAAAAAGCCGAAGAGGTGCTTCGCGAATTGCGTTATGACTACACTTGTCAAGTGGATGTCAAGGATTCTATTGGCAAGCGTTATCGTCGTCAAGATGCGATCGGAACACCCTATTGTGTCACTGTCGATCACCAGACGTTGGAAGATAACACCGTTACGATTCGCCACCGTGACACGATGGCACAAGAGCGTGTCGCTATTGCCGATCTGCACAAGATTATTGGCGATTCTGTGAATATCTCCTCGCTGCTCCGCAAGATCGAGAACGATTGATCGCCGCGTTTCCAGATCGAGAAAATGCCCCTATCCAAATAGAAGCATGAAGAAAGAAATCATTTATACTTTGTTGGCTCTGCCCTTGGTAGCAGGCTTCGTGGCTTGTAACGAGGATGACAGCGGTACGGTGGATTACAGCGCCTATTACAGTTGGCGAGATCAGAACAACGCTCTTTTCGAGCGGTTGGCTGACTATGCCGCTAATTATGGTGATGCTGCCTACTTCTCCGGCACCGTGGCATCGTTGAGCAATCCCGGTTGTGTGAACTACTATCGCGTCTTGCGCGCCGCTGATGAAGAGGCGTTGCGTGCCTCCCACAAGTGGTACACACCCTATTATACGAGTACTCTGAAGGTACACTACACCCTCTACGATACGGAATCGGTGCTCGATAAGCTGCCCGATACGGCGGAGGCGTTCAACAACCCGGCGGTGATGGATTCCATCTTCTTCGACAGTGCGACGAAAGCCGATACCTTGCAGTCGATGCAGCGTCAGTTCTACGAAGACTTCACCTGCGCCTCTGTAGTCGAAGGGTGGGGCGATTTACTCCAACAGATGCACATCGGAGATACATGGCTTGTTGCCATTCCGTGGCAAGCCGGCTACGGAATGACCGGACAAACCTCCGGCGGCATCGATCCCTATTCGTCACTCTTTTTCCGCATCGAGCTGTGTGAGATCACGCATTGGGGCGGTACTCAGGACGAGAAATAAGCCGATCCCACAGGAGCATACGCTCAAGGCATAATGATCCCCAAATAAAGAATCGCCCTCTGCAAATCTAAGTGTTTGCAGAGGGCGATTCTTTGTCGTTTGCTGCGGTTGGGGCGTTGGCTCAATAGGTGTCTAACAGGATACGTTCCACTTCGTTCTGCGGGTGCAACGGTAGTGTGTCGCCATGGACTGTGACATCATGCAACGAAATGTCCTCGGTGCAACGGAAGTAAGCGGCATGGGCAGCGCTGTCTACGTGAAAGTTGGTGAGCGTGATGGCTCGGATGGGCAACTCTTCGTAGCCGTCCATAAAGAAGGCGTAGCGATCGGAACTCCCGGCGTGAACGTCAGAGATCTCGAAGTCTTCGTAGAGGGTACGATTTTGTCCTCCGCGGTAGCCGAAATAGTTGGTTTCGAAGCGGAGAATTGCTCCAAAGGTGCGTTCGATGTCAATGTTGCGCACGCGGATGTGGCGAATGTAGCCGCCGCGATCCCGATTGGACTTGAAGTAGAGGGCGTTCTTCACCGTTCCGATTTCAATGTCGTGCATGTAGACATCAGAGACACCGCCGGACATTTCGCTGCCGATGCAGAGTCCATTGCATTCTGAGTAAAATTTGCAGTTGCGAATCACGATGCGTTCCGATGGACGTCCTACGGCGCGCCCGTCCGCATCACGTCCGGCTTTGATGGCGATCGCATCGTCGCCGGTGCGGAAGGTACAATTTTCGATCAGGACATTCGAGGTAGATTCCGGATCGCAACCGTCGTTGTTCGCAAAGTGGCTGTCGATGGTGACGCCGCGTACAATGACGTTATCGCAATAGACCGGGTGAATCGTCCAGAAAGGGGAGTCTTTGATGGTGATCCCTTCGATCAAAACCCTTGAACAGCCGAGAAACTGAATGCAAGAAGGTCGAAGCCCCGTACCAGCACCAAAGACGCGCTCCCGTACAGGCGTGAGCTCTTCGCCCATAGCGCGCAGGCGGTTGACGTCCGGCATCTCTTTAGGTCCCCAAGAGGCAAACTCCAAGCCGGCTTGTGCGTCGATGATTCCGGCACCGGTAATGGCAACGTTCTGGGCGTGGTAGGTGTAGATCATCGGAGAACGTCCATAAAGTTCGGTGCCTTCCCACCGAGTCAATACCACGGGAAGAAAGTCGTCGGGACGTCCGCTGAACAGGAGCTGCGCTCCCTCGTCGAGGTGCAGGTCGACGTTGCTGCGCAAGTGTAGTGCTCCGTTCAGAGGGTATATCCCCGAAGCGACCACAACGTGTCCACCGCCCGATAGCGAGCAACTGTCGATGAGCGTTTGCAATCGGTTAAGGTAGAAGTCCGTAGAAATAGATTGCGTGTCGGTCCTAAAGTACAATGTGCGGTCGGGGAAAGAGGTCTGCGCGATGTGTGAGACGATTTCCTCTTCACCGGGAAAGGTGATAAGCTGTGATTCACTTTCGGCGGTCGTAGTCTGTGGGGTAGGGGCGCAAGAGGCAACGAATGTAAGCCCTAATGTTAGGCTGAGAAGTGTTTGTACATGTTTCATGATAGGAGTTGGAAAAATATAAAACGAAGCGGCGCGTTCGCCTTGTGAAAGCGTTCGCGCCGCATTAAAGGTTGTGCTTGTGTTGGGAAAATGGGAGCGGATTAAGCGCCACCGAACTCCATCAGATAAGCCTTGATGAAGCCGTCGATCTTGCCATCCATGACGCCGTTGACATCGCTCGTCTGGAAGCCGGTACGATGATCTTTGACACGGCGGTCGTCGAAGACGTAAGAGCGGATCTGTGAGCCCCACTCAATCTTCTTCTTGCCGGCTTCGATCTTAGCTTGTTCTTGGCGGCGGTGTTGCAACTCGCGCTCGTAGAGCTGAGACTTCAAGAGCAAGAGCGCCTTCTCCTTGTTCTTGGGCTGGTCGCGCGTCTCTGTGTTCTCGATGAGGATTTCCTCTTCAACACCAGTGTACGGATCTTTGAACATATAACGCAGACGCACACCGGACTCCACCTTGTTGACGTTCTGACCACCTGCACCACCGCTTCGGAATGTATCCCACGACAAGCGGGCAGGCTCGATCTCGATGTTGATGGTGTCGTCGATCAGCGGGAACGCAAAGACGGAGGCAAACGACGTCATGCGCTTGCCCTGCGCGTTATAGGGCGACACACGCACCAAACGGTGCACGCCGTTCTCTGACTTCAGATAACCGTAAGCCATCTCGCCTTCGATCTGCATCGTCACCGACTTGATGCCCGCTTCGTCACCATCTACTAAGTCGCTGATGGTGGCTTTATAGCCATGATCTTCGGCGTAACGCAAGTACATGCGTTGCAGCATAGAGGCCCAATCTTGAGCCTCGGTACCACCTGCACCGGCGTTGATCTTGAGCACGCAACTGAGGTGATCTTCTTCGCCTTGAAGCATATTCTTCAACTCAATGTTCTCAAAGAGATCAATGGTCTTTTTGTATTGGGCGTCTACCTCTTCTTCGGTGACAAGTTCCTCCTTGTAGAAGTCGAATGCCAACGCCAATTCATCTACGTTGTTCTTGGCGTCGTTGTATGCTTCGATCCAAGAACGGATTCCTTTGACGATGCGCATTTGCGCCTCCGCTGCCTTCTGATCGTCCCAGAAACCGGGTACTTGCGTGCGAAGTTCTTCTTCTTCAAGCTGAATGATCTTCTGGTCGATGTCTAAGTAGCGCTTTAGATCTACCAAGCGCTCTTGAGTGGCCTTGAGTTGTTCGATAGTAATCATAAAAAACTATTTCTTTTGCTTTTAGGGCTTTAGGTGACGTATTATTCAAAAAACGCCGCAAAGTTGGTCAAAAAAAAGGACTTTTGCAAAAATAACCCATTGCAAATGGCTAAAGTCTACCAAAACCTCTATCTTTGCCCATCGGATTATGAACGAAAACGAAAAAGAAACAAAGCATTCCTTAGATTTGGATGCAGCCTATTATTATGCCGTAGATTTGTTGAAAACACTCATCGGCATTCCCTCTGTCAGTCGTGATGAGAGCGCTGCCGCTGATGCGTTGGAGCAATATATGTCACAACAGAGCGGACAGCGTGTTTTCCGTAAGAACAACAACTGTTGGCTGATTGCACCGGGATTCGACTTTGAACGCCCGACATTGCTCTTGAATAGCCATATTGATACGGTGAAGCCGGTGGCAAGCTGGACGCGTGAGCCTTTCAAGGCAACAGAGGATGACGATGAACGTATCTATGGCCTCGGTAGTAATGATGATGGTGCATCTCTTGTCTCCCTGCTACACACCTATTTATTATTAAAGGATACGCCACAGGCCTACAACTTGATCTTCTTGGCTTCGGCTGAAGAGGAGGTCTCCGGACGCAATGGCATTGAGAGCGTTCTGCCGGAATTGCCGCGCATTGACCTCGCCGTGGTTGGCGAGCCGACCGGAATGAACGCCGCCATAGCCGAGAAAGGTTTGGTGGTGCTGGACGGTGTGGCGTTGGGCAAATCCGGGCATGCAGCGCGTCAAGAGGGCATCAATGCCATCTATGAGGCTCTTCCCGCCATCGAATGTTTGCGTAACTATCGCTTTGCGCGCGAATCGGAGTTTTTAGGTCCCGTCAAGATTTCCGTGACACAGATTCAAGCCGGTACTGCACACAACGTCGTTCCGGATCGTTGTTCGTTTGTCGTCGACGTGCGCACCACGGACGCCTACTCCAATCAAGAGGTTGTTGCCGCTCTACAAGCTGCGGTAGCGCCCGTCACATTGACGCCGCGCAGCACCCGTTTGCAGCCTTCGGGCATCAACCGCGAGCATCCGTTGATTCGCCGAATAGAGTGTATGGGGCGTAGCTGCTTCGGATCGCCGACATTGTCCGACCAAGCACTGCTCTCTTGTCCCAGTGTCAAAATCGGTCCGGGCGATTCTGCCCGCTCGCATACAGCTGACGAATATATTTACCTGCACGAGATCCGTGAGGCTATAGCCCTCTATGTCTCGTTGTTGAATGGTCTGAAATTTTAATCTGATCACATTGAAAGCAAAAAAGAAATTCCAAGAATACATCACGAAAGGAGTGCGCAAGATCAAACACCGTAAAGGATTCGGTGTGCATTCTCCTTTTGCCTATTCTATCATTACCGAGGTCATTGAGGAACGTGTTCCGTATTATGCCTATGCTACCATGAAACGCTACTATGGTTCGGACGCAGTCATTCCGCTCAAGACGGCTATGTTGTTGCTGCGTCTCGCCAACCGCTTTAGTTGTCGCAATATATTGGAAATCCGCTCGGACGGCGGGTACAGCGCCCTCCCCTTGCTGTTAGTCGATTCTCGCAACGACGTTTGTACGGTCGCCTCACCGGACGAGGTTGAGGCTGTCCTCCATCGCCTGCGTACCATCGAACAACGGATGGGGAAATTGCACGGTATAGAGTGTCTTGCCTCCCTTGCTGAAGATTATCGCGCCGATATGATGCTCATCAATAGTCGCCCTGCGGAAATGGGCGTTGAGGAGTTCTGCACGTGGCTTTTGGCGCATTCCACGGAGACAACGATCTTCTTTGTGCGTGGTATCTCTCTCGGTCACCCGATGGAGCAAGTTTGGGATCAATTATGCGACCGTGAAGATGTCGAAATCACCATGGATTTGTACGATTATGGTCTCGCAATTCGCAAGCCAAGGTTCTTCAAACAGCACTATGTAGTGGCCTTTTGACTACAAAATCATAAAAATATGGCAAAATAGTGAAAAAAAAGGCGCTAATCTATTGCACTTACCATCTTTTTCTTATTTTTGCGCCCGTCTTTGACAAAGGAAGACATTAAAACAACAAACTACTACTATGTATTGGACTCTTGAATTAGCATCAAAGTTGGAAGACGCCCCGTGGCCTGCCACTCGCGACGAACTCCTGGACTACGCTCAGCGTTCCGGCGCCCCTTTGGAGGTCATTGAGAACCTTCAGGAAATGGAGGACGAGGGTGAGGTCTACGAAAATATCGAAGATATCTGGCCTGACTATCCCAGCAAAGAAGACTTTTTCTTCAACGAGGAAGA
>CAZGZL010000111.1:0-6237 GCA_964530595.1 uncultured Prevotellaceae bacterium
AAAGTTAGATGAAAAAAGTATTGAGCATCTTATACTTGAGCCTGATCTTTTGTTTATTGCCGTTGATGGCACAGAACAAAAAAATTGCCTCAGGTATAGTTATCTCGGCTGAAGACAATGAGCCGATCATTGGCGCAGCCGTCACTGTTAAGGGCCGACCGGGAATTGGTACGGCGACAGATTTTGCAGGCGAGTTTCGCCTTGAAGTAACTCCGGACGTCACTACATTGGAGGTCAGCTACATCGGTATGACCTCTCAGGAAATTCCGGTCAAAGCTAATCAGAAAGTTATCTTGCAACCCTCTTCCACCGAATTGGCGAGCGTCGAGATCGTCACGACGGGTATCGGTCAGCAAGATAAGCGCCTTTTTACGGGTGCTTCTCAGAAAATTGATGCAGCCGAAGTCCAGCTCTCCGGCGTCGCAGATGTCAGCCGTTCTTTGGAGGGACGCGTGGCGGGTGTCCAAGTCTCGAATGTATCCGGTACATTCGGTGCAGCACCCAAAATCCGTGTCCGCGGTGCCACCTCTATTTACGGTAACTCCAAGCCGTTGTGGGTCATCGACGGTGTGATTCAGGAGGACAACGTCGATGTCTCTGCCGACGAACTCTCGTCCGGTGACGCCAAAACGTTGATCTCTTCTGCCGTTGCCGGTTTGAACTCCGATGACATCGAGTCGTTCACCGTCCTGAAGGATGGTTCGGCAACCTCTATCTATGGTGCTCGCGCCATGGCGGGTGTGATCGTCATCACCACCAAACGCGGTTCCAAGGGACGCAGCTCCGTCAACTATACCGGCGAGCTGACCTACCGTCTCAAGCCGAACTACAAGAACTATAATATTATGAACTCGCAGGAGATCATGGGCGTCTACAAGGAAATGGCTGACAAGGGCTGGCTCCAGATCGACAACATGGTGAATGCGGAGAATACCGGTATCTACGGTTATATGTATCAGCAGATTCGCACCTACGACGCTACTTCCGGTCAGTACGGTCTGCCGAACACCGAAGCCGCTCGCAATGCTTACCTTCAGGCTGCGGAATTCCGCAACACAGACTGGTTCGACTTGCTGTTCAATGATAACATCATGCAGAACCACTCCGTCAGCATTTCCGGCGGTACGGAGCGTTCGCAGTCCTACTTCTCTATCTCCCTCATGGATGATCCGGGTTGGTACAAGCGTAGCAACGTGAAACGTTATACCTTCAACGGAAACACCTCTTATGACATCCTCCCCAACCTCACGGTGAAGTTCGCCGCACAGGGTAGCCATCGTCAGCAGAATTCTCCCGGCTCACTCGATCAGTCTACCGACGTCGTGACGGGCGAGGTGAAGCGCGACTTTGATATCAACCCCTTCAGCTTCTGCTTGAACACGTCGCGCAGCTTGGATCCTTCATTGAGCTACACCCGCTTCTATACAGACTTCAACATCTTCGACGAGTTGCAGTACAACTACAACGAATTCCAAGTCAACGATCTCTCTTATCGTGCAGAATTGTCTTGGAAGCCGGTACGTCAGGTCGAGGTGAATGGTTTGATCTCTTCGCGTTTTCAACACACCAAGTTGGTGCATAACGTCATGGATGATTCTAACCAAGCCAACGCTTACCGCGCCGGAACCGAGTCCTCACAGGATCCCAACTCTACGGTGCGCGACGCCAACCCGTTGCTCTACACCGACCCCGATGACGAATCTGCTATCCCTGAGACGGTGCTGCCCGAAGGTGGTATCATGTATCAGACAGATTACAATATGCGTTCCAACGACTACCGTGTGACCGCTTCCTATCGCGACGTATTCAACGACGATCACATTGTCAATTCCTTGATCGGTATGGAATTGACTACCGTGAAGCGTACACAGACCAAGTGGACGGGCTGGGGCTATCAATACAACAATGGCGGTGTCATTTACACTCCCTACCTCTGGCTCAAGCAGATGAACGAGGAGAACACCGACTATTTCAGCGATACCTTCACTAAGACGAATACTTTAGCGTTCTACGGCACCGCGACCTATTCTTATATGAGCAAGTACACACTCAACGGTACATTGCGTTACGAGGGTACCAACCGTTTGGGCAAAGCCAAGAGCGCGCGTTGGTTGCCGACGTGGAATGTCTCTGCCGCATACAATCCCTACTTGGAAGATTGGTTTGATCCCTTCAAAGATGTGCTTTCGCAGCTCAACTTCCGTCTCTCTTACTCTCTGACGGCTGACACGGGACCCTCCAGTGTGACCAACGCGGAAGCAATCTTCATGCCCACCAGCGTTTGGCGTCCCGCAGGAACCGCGTCGGAATCTATGATTTATATCTCCGACTTGGCGAATAGCGAGTTGACTTACGAGAAGAAGCACGAGTTGAACGTCGGCGTTGACTTCGGCTTCCTTCGCAACCGTATCTCTGTGACGGCTGACGCTTATTGGCGTAAAAACTACGACTTGATCGGTGCAACCTACACGCAGGGTGCCGGCGGTCAGATCGGTAAGCTCGCCAACGTCGCTGACATGGATTCACACGGCTTTGAGCTCGGTCTGTCGACGGTCAACGTGGTTGCCAAGGATTTCCAGTGGACTTCCGACTTCATCTACTCGTTCGCCAAGAACAAGATCACGAGCCTCGGTACCAACAGCCGCGCCGTCGACCTCGTAACCAATCAGGGTTATGCGCTCGAAGGTTATCCCGTTCGTGCGTTGTTCAGCTATCAGTTCGCCGGCTTGACAGACGAAGGTCTTCCGCAAGTTGTCAACGAGAACGGCGAAGTTACGGTGGGCGACGTCAATATGCAGGAGACGAAAGACTTGGATAAGTTCCTCGTCTACGAAGGCCCGACCGACCCGACTTATTACGGTTCTTTCAACAATACTTTCCGTTACAAAGACTGGCAGTTGGATGTCTACATCACCTACTCCGGTGGCAACGTTGTACGTCTCGATCCTGTCTTCAGCTCCTCGTATTCCGACCTCTCTTCACTCCCGCGTGAGTTCAAGAACCGTTGGATGAAGGCGGGCGACGAAGAGAAGACCGATGTCCCGGTGATCGCTTCACGCACGTTGGTGAACAAGTACGGCTCCTCACTGTTGAGCACCGCATACAATGCCTACAACTATTCTACGGCACGCATCGCCGATGGCGACTTCATTCGTCTCAAGGAGGTAGCTGTCAGCTACAATGTGCCGAAGAACTACATCGAGCGTTGGAAGCTTTCTAACCTTTCACTCAAGCTCTCTACGACCAACCTCTGTCTGCTCTATGCCGACAAGAAACTCAACGGTCAGGATCCTGAGTTCTACAACACCGGTGGTGTGGCTTCGCCGCTCTCCAAGCAGTTCACCTTCACACTCCGTGCAGGATTCTAATCGGGAACGGTTGAGTTCCGCTGCGGGATGCCGCCGGAACTCAGCAACGCTCCCAACCTTTCATCGTTTCGAAATATAACCTCATCGTTTTGAAATTTAAACTCAATGAATAAGAATATCACAAAAGGTCTCTTCGGCACAGCGCTTCTGACCACACTCTGCTGCACCTCTTGCAGCGATCTGTTGGACGAGACGCCGGACAACCGTACAGAGATTGATACTCCCAATAAGGTGAAGCTCCTCATGACGTCGGCGTACCCCACACAGTCTGCCGCCATCCTCTGCGAGCTGAGCGGCGACAACTTGGTGGACAACAACGTCTACCTCCCGTCGGTTCGTATGTCCTCGCTTTATCAGTTCCATGACGAAGCGTTTGCATGGGAAGATGTCCGCAACTACACCACCAATATCAACGACACTCCCTATTCTGTTTGGGAAGCCTACTACGGCGGTATTGCCACCTGCAACCACGCTTTGGTAGCTATCGACCAGTTGGAAGCCGAAGATCCTTCGCTCGTAAGCGATTTGGAGCCTTACCGCGGCGAAGCGCTTGTGCTCCGTGCCTACCTGCACTTCACGTTGGTCAACATCTTCTCACAGGCTTGGCGCAATACCGAGCTCAGCAAGGACGATTTGGGTATCCCTTACGTCACGACGGTCGAAGACAAGGTGTTTGTCGACTACAAACGCCCCTCGGTTGACTCTGTCTACAACTGCATTGAGCGTGACCTCTTGGCGGGTCTCCCCTTGATTGACGACAGCTACTACGCGACGACTCCCTATCACTTTAACACCCGCGCTGCCGAAGCCTTTGCAGCACGCTTCTACCTTTATCGTCGCGAGTACGACAAGGTGTTGCAGTACGCTAACCTCGCTTTGGGCAACAACGCCACAAACGTTTTGCGCAAGTGGTCGTCCATCAACCAGAATACCGTCAATACCCGTTTGAACTGGTACTACGACGAGAGCGCTGCCTGCAACTTCATGATTCAGTCCACCTACTCGCTCTTGAGCCGCACAATGCTCGCTTGCCGCTACGCTCCGAACGGAACGCCGCAGAAGGTGACTACCTACGGCGATGGACCTTGTTGGAGCAGCTCTCTGCCGTGCTACGACGGTAATCTATTCCTCAACTCCACGTATGGACAGGACTACGGTGTCTTCATGTTCCGTATGGCGGAATACTTCGAATACACCGACAAGATTGCCGGCATCGGTTACGTGCACTCGCTCTACACACCTTTCACGGCTGAAGAGACCCTGCTTTGCCGCGCCGAGGCAAAACTCTTCTTGGGCGACACGCAAGGCTGCATCAGTGACCTCAATACGTGGGCGATCTCCAAGCAGTGTACTACTACTTTGACCCAAGCGCGCATTCGCAGCTTCTACACTGAGAGCAATGCAGGCTTCATCAACGAGTACAATACCGAGCAGATGAGCCCCGACTTTGTGGTCAGCAGCACGCAGAAACCGATCTTGGATTGTATCTTGCACTTCCGCCGTATCGAGACCATGTACGACGGTCTCCGCTGGTTCGATATTAAGCGCTTCGGTATTCCGATCACGCACAGTTATCGCGATCCTAATGAAGACACCGCACACACTGACTACTTGGATTGGAATGACGGTCGTCGTGCCCTCCAGATCCCGAACGATGTGATCGAAGCCGGTTTCGTAGCGAACGACCGTACGCAGTCGATCCAATCCGCAGTGTTGGACAACTCATCGAGCTTGGTGGTCTTCAACAAATAATTATTCATGAATTCCCACGGATTCATCATTCACAATCATTAAGATATAGTTCATGAAATCAAAATATCAGAAATTTCTGCTTGCGGCTTGTGGCGTAGCTGCTTTTGCGGGCATGGCGACGTCGTGCAATGATGACGACTTCACGGCCAGCATTTTCGATACGACTACGCCTGTAGTCGACACGACTTCAGCCACGGCGCCTTTCGATCAGTGGTTGCTCGACAATTTCGTGACTCCCTACAATGTGGAGGTCACCTACCGTATGAGTATTCCGGCGTCCGACTTGAAGTACCACCTCACCGCTGCCGACTACAAGAAGTCGCAGCTCTTGGCGCAGTTGGTTCGTCACCTCTACTTCGACGTCTACACTAAGTTGGCGGGCGACGAATTTATGAAGCAGTACGGCCCCCGTATGTTCCACTTCATCGGTTCCGTAGGCTATAACTCTGTTTCGGGTACCGAGGTATTGGGTACTGCATCCGGCGGTATCAAGATCACCCTCTACAACGTCAATGCGTTGCCCGATCCGCAGGCGATCTACGACGGAACGTACGAGATGACCGACAACGACCTCTTGACCCTCAACGAGTATTATTTCCATACGATGCACCACGAATTCTCGCACATTCTGCATCAGACCAAGACGTACCCCGTGGCTTACGGTCAGGTGACTCCCTCATCCTACGACCCCTTGAAGTGGCAGGAGAGAGACTCTTTGAAGACCCACTCTTTGGGCTTTGTCACCAACTACGGTAGCTCGGCAGAGAAGGAGGACTTCGTCGAAAACCTTTCGTGTATCATCACCGACACCGACTATCGTTGGATGACCCGCATCGTGGACGCCTGCATGAACGGTGTTCGCAACGGCGACAAGGACGAAATCTTGGCATTCATCGACAGCCTCGAAGTCCGCGACGTGGATGATCCCTCCAAGAAGTGGAACAACTTCGACATCTACCGTGAGACCGACGAAGACGGTTCTTATCGCTACGTGCCGTGCTTTAAGTCTAAAATCGCGGCTGAGGCGTTCTACAGTTCTTCATGTACTTACGATCTCGTGAAGCACATCAGCAATTTCAAGAGCGACTTCTTGAACGACTGGGTGACGGTGAGCTCT
>CAZGZL010000112.1:0-3278 GCA_964530595.1 uncultured Prevotellaceae bacterium
CAGAAATGGTCTTGTAAGATAAAGTATCCACTGCTTTAATGTGTTTAATTAGTTAGTAAATATCGGATCCGCGGCTCGGACACTTGTCGCCGAACGGATTCCTTGTTTCATTTTTTTGTAATAATCGGCTCGCAAAGGTACGCCTTTTTTCCGGAATCGCAACAACAAATCGGTTTTTCTGCGTGTTTTTGAGCCGGTTACGTCCCTTTTTGCCCCCGAAATGGTAGTTCTGTGCGGCAAACTTCGTCAAGAAACGCTATCTTTGCGCCTCACTATTTTCATCCCATAGCTTCAATTTTCATCAACCCAACGTTATGATACACATCGACGATACCTTGGTCAGCGAGGAGCTCCTCATGACCGACTTCTGTTGCGACCTTGACACCTGTCACGGCAACTGTTGCAATTCCGAGGGGGAGAGTGGCGCTCCGCTGGACGCTGACGAGCTCCAAGCCATGCAGGAGGTGCTCCCCATTGTCTGGGACGATCTCACCCCCCGTGCGCGGCAAGTCATCGAGGAGCAGGGGGCGGTGTTCCGCGACGCTGCGGGCGACTGGGTGACGCAGGTCGTCGAGGGACGCGACTGTGTCTACTGCACCTACGCCGAGGGGGGAATGTGCCTCTGTGCCATCGAGAAGGCGTTCCGCGAGGGACGTTTCAGCACCCTGCCCGGCTATCGCGAGGGGCAGGTGCCCTTCATGAAGCCCATCTCGTGCCACCTCTATCCCGTCCGACTGAAGCAGATCGGCGACTATGTGGCGGTGAATTACGATCGGCAGGACAAGATGTGCCACTGCGCCCGCCTCTTGGGGCGTAAGCTCCACCTGAAGGCCTATCAGGTGTTGCGCGATGCCTTGGTGCGTCGCTTCGGCGCCGAATGGTACGCACAGTTGGAGCTGTGTGTCGAGGAGATGAAGCGGGCGGGGATGATCTGACTCCCCCGCCCGACAGAGACAGAGAGACGCCGACGAGCTGATGCAGCTCGTCGGCGTCTCTCTATGTGATGTGTTCGTCTACGGGGATCAACGACCCTCGTATTCGGCCCAAGCATTTCTGCGTCTGGCTGCGTTTACGCCACCTTCGGCTGGCGTGTTAGGGTCGGTTTCCAACGACTCCTCATTTCCGCCATCCGTCTTATCTTTAGACGAGCAGAGGACGTTGCGCACCTCCATGTCAATGACGTCGATGCTTGGTTGAGTGTACTTTTTCATTGTCTGTAAGTTTATTTAGTAGGTTGTATAGATGCCTTATTTCACGGCGACCTTTTTGCCACCGCGGATGTAGAGACCGGGGGCAACGTTGCCCTGTACGCGCTGTCCGGCGAGGTTGTAGAGGGGTGCGTCGGTGTCGTTGTCGACAGTGATGCGGTCGATGGCGGTGACGTTGCCCGGCTCATCGCCGAAGACGATGCGGATCGCGGGTGCTGCCTGTCCGTTGACTGTCGGCACGGGGAGGTATGCCTTGTGTGCCGGGATCTCGCCGCTCCAGCTGTAGAATCCGCGGTTGCCGCTCGCTGTGCTCAAGACGCAGATGGTGGCATTCTCGACTACGGGCGTTATGGCTTCGTTGGTAGCGTTGCCTACGAGGGAGTTGTCTTCGTCCTTCGTGCCCTCGTCAGCGCTTTGCGTGAAGGTGTAGGCGCCGGCTGAGGCAAAGATGACCACCGCTTCTTCCGCGGGGATGATTCCATCCACCTTTTTGAGCGTTAAGCGGCTCTGGTCGTCAGAGAGGCTACCCGTGTAGGCATTCACGCCGTTCGGTACCTCCGTGGCTATGGGCAGGCAGAGAGTAGAGGCACCCAAGTCCGAGACGGTGACGCTGTATGCGTTGGCGGGATAGGTGACGGTGATGCCGGTGAGTTTGTTCTCGGTGTTACCGATGGTGAGGACGATATCGCCATCTTCGGTGCAGGTATATTCTGCTGCGGTTTCACCGTTGATGGTGTTTGCCGAGAGGGCTTTGCTTGGATCCACAACGAAGGCTACTGTGCCGCCTGCAACTACCGGAATCGTTATCTTGGCGTTTTTCGTTGTCGCAGAGGTCTTATTTGAGGAGTTATTCAATTTGCCTGTTGATCCACTCGAAACAGAGCCTTTCGTTGTATTGATCGTCATCAAGAGGTCGATGGGTTGTCCCGCAATAGTATCGGTGAGGACATAGTTGTCGGTTGTACCGGTGAACGCCATTTCCGGTGCACCTTCATTCTGATTGAAGGTCCAATAGAGCTTTAAGTCCTCGGTGCGGGGCTCGGCGATCAGTTCGGCTAAAGACTTCGCGTTGGCTACAAACGCCGTGGTCAAAGTGAGGTCTTCGGTGATGGTGATCTCCTCGCCGAACGCATAGGTCGTAGTGCCGTCGCTCCAGCCCTCTAAGGTGTACCCTTCGAGGTAGAGCTCTGTGCCTCTGGCGGGGATGGTTAGCGTCGCGTCACGGTCATAGTAGGCTGCTGCGGGTACGCTTCCCGTGGCGCCCTCGGTGAGGGTATAGGTCACAGTGAGGAGCTTCTCGAATACAGCGGTCAGGGAGACATCTTCACTTAACGACTCGATGGTGTAGGGATTTTCGGTCGAAACTACTTCGCCATCCTTGTCGATCCATTGAGAGAATTTGTAGCCGTCGTTGGGGGTTGCGGTAAACTTGATCGTCGAGCCTTCGGTCTGCGAGGTCATGTTGGGCGACATCGAGACTGTGCCCTGCGCCTCGTTGGCAGTGGCGGAGACGTTATAAGACGCCTCGTCGATCGGTTCGCCGGTATAATAACCTGTGATCGTCACGTCGGAGATTGCGATGCTTTTGCCACCGTTTATGGGTACAGTCCGCACACAGAGGGAGAAAGGATGCGTCTTGTCGCACGTCACAGTTAGACCGGTCTCACTGTAGTTGGTGAGGCTGAGTGAGCTGCTGGAGCTTTTCTCGATCGAGGCTGCGCTTGTCGGCGTTTGATAGGAATCCTTTGTGCCGATCAAGACGGTCAGTTTGGGGTCGCTTGTATCTATTGCCGTAATGGCGAACGAAACTCCGGTCACAACGAACGTAATCCCCTTCTTGGGGTAGGCATAGAATTCAATCTGGGTATCCGCCGAGACGGTAGAGATCTTATTTTTTGTGGGATTTGTGAATTTTTTCATCACCTTGTCACCAACGGAGAATGTGCCATCTTCCGTCAGCCCGGCGACGGTGTAGCCTGTGTATGAGAAGATCTCTTGATCACTCGGTGTCAGCACGAACGCCTGATCGGTGTCCGCGGTGTTGAATGCGTTGTACAGTGTAATCGCAGT
>CAZGZL010000112.1:3378-6169 GCA_964530595.1 uncultured Prevotellaceae bacterium
CCATCACCATCGCCTCCGGTTGTGTTGTCTTCGTAAGTGACGGTGATTGAAACATAAATTTGGTTGCAGGTTCCGTTGGGAGTAAAAGTTAAGCCGATCGAATCGGTGGCATTGAGCCCGGTCAGCTTAACTGTGTCGGCGGTCGCTGTAAAAGTGGCAGATTGGGCGGGTACCGATGATAAAGCTGTGCCGTCTACATATACCGCTGAGATAGTAGTGGAATTCTTAGCTGCTGTTCCGGCTAAGGTGATGCCGGTAATCTTTTTGTTGTTGAGCACATTGATGAGTACAGTATTGCTCAGGCTGGAACTTCCAATGGTTGCCGACACATTGGTTTTCAATTTAATTGATTTTGAATCGGCATCCTTTATGCCGCCATTGTACGTGCCGGCGATTTGGATGCTTGTACCGGTGATAGTGCTACCGGAAGCGGTGGGTGTCAGCGTTTCTTCTACTGCCGCCCAAGCATTTCCGCTGCCGGCTAAATAGCAGACCGACAAAATAAGGAGAAGTAATAGTTTTTTCATCATAGATTTGGTAATAAGTTGTTGTAAGTTATAGTTTATGTTGATTATTGGCTGTTTCTTTAGCGCGATTGGCTGCGATTTGAATTGAAAAATACAAACGGCGCGAAAGTAGGTATTCGCGACTCATTCTGAGCGAATTACGTCGTTTTTTTTTTTTTTATTAACACAAAAGCGTCGTTTTACGATAAAAAAAGATACGCCGGCGGGCTTGTGACAGCTCGTCGGCGTATCTCTATGAATGTGTTCGCCTACGGGGATCAACGACCCTCGTATTCGGACCAAGCGTCTTGGTGTTCGGGCGCGTGGGGATTGGTGGCGTTCGTTCCGGTGTTGACCGTAGGATCGGAATCGCAGATGACGTCGCGCACTTCCATGTCGATGACTTCGATGCTTGGCTTAGTGTATTGCTTCATTGTCTGTAAATTTTATTTAGTGATTTATTTAGTGATTAGTGTGTCGAAATGTTATTTGATGACGACCTTCTTGCCGCCGCGGATGTAGAGACCGGGGGCGACGTTGCCCTGCACGCGTTGTCCGGCGAGGTTGTAGAGGGGTGCGTCGGCGCCGTTGTCGACCGTGAGGCGGTCGATGGCGGTGACGTTGCCCGGCTCATCGCCGAAGATGATGCGGATCGCGGGCGCTGCCTGTCCGTCGGTAGCCTTCGGCACGGGGAGGTATGCCATGTGCGAGGGGATGGCGCCACTCCAAGCGTAGAATCCGAGCTCGTCGTTCACAGCGTCCAAGACGCAGACCGTGGCGTCCTCGACGTCGGGGGTTATCTCCGCGTCGGTAGCGTTGCCTACGAGGTCGTTCTGTGCCGCCTTGGTGCCTGCTTCTGCGCTCTTGGGGAAGATGTATGCGCCGGGGGCTGCATAGAGGAGCACTGCCTCACCTGCGGGGATGATCTGCTCTACCTCGGAGAGCTGCAAGTAGCTCTGGTCGTCAGCGAGGCGTCCCGTGTAGGCGTTCACGCCGTCCGGCACCTCCGTAGCGTCGGGCAGGCAGAGGGTAGCTGCTCCCAATTCGGAGACGGTGACGCTGTATGCGTTGGCGGGATAGGTGACGGTGACGCCGTTGAGGTAAATTTTTGCGTCGCGGACGACGAGGGCGATGTCACCATCTGCAGTGCAGGTATAGGAGGTCGCTGCCTCGTCGTTGATGGTGCTCTCCGAGAGGGTTCCTTTACATAAGTCGAAGGCTACCTTGCCGCCGGCAATCACCGGAATGGTCATCTGGGTGCCTGTGTTAACCTGCGCAAAGGTTTTGTTGGAGACGTTGTTCAGTTTACCGGTATTGCCTGTAATAATGGCGCCCTTGACCGTATTGATGTGCATCGGGAGGTCGATAGCTTGCCCTGCAATGGTGGCGGTGATGACGTAGACGCCGGTCTTGTTCTCGAAGTTAAGCACCGGAGCGCCCTCGGACTGATCGAATGTCCAGTTGACTACTAATGCCTCGGTGCGGGGCTCTGCGATCAGCTCTGCCAATGTCTTCGCATTCTCGGCAAATACAGCCGACAGGGTGATGTCGTCGGTGAGCTCGATCTTTTCGCCGAACGAATAGGTCTTGTTTCCGTCGCTCCAGCCGATCATGGTGGAACCTTCGAGGTAGAGGAAGTTGTTTCGGGCGGGCAGCGTCAGAACCTCACCGTTGTCGAGGTCGATGTATTTTTTATCCGGAACGGTTCCTGTGGCGCCTCCGGCGGTGTAAGTCACCGCGATGAGCTTCTGGAATACAGCGATCAGGGTGACGTCGGCATCTAACGACTCGATGGTGTAGGTGGCGTCGGTCGAAACCATTTCATTGTCCCCGTTGATCCATTGGATAAACTTGCTTCCGGTCTTGGCGGCTGCCGTAAACGACACCTTGGCGCCTTGGATGAGTGCAGAGCCGGAGGGCGATTGTGAGACCGTGCCTAACGCTTCGTCATTGGCGGTGGCAGAGACGTTGTATGTGGTCTCTTCGATCGGCGTGCCGGTGTAATAGCCGGTGATCGTTACGTCGGAGATCGCGATGCTTTTAGTATTAGGAACGGTCGGACGCACGCAGAGGGAGAGGTAGTTATCCTTATCGCACGGCATGGAGAGGTTCTCCTTGCTGTAACTGGTGAAATAAGGTGAATTTTTTTCGCGTTGTAGTGCATATTTGGTCTCCAACGTTTTGTAGGTGGTGCCGTTGTCGTTTTTGGCGCCAATTACAAGATTCATTGTGGGACCGTCTGTTCCTACTTTCGAAATAGAGAACGAGATTCCGGTCACGACAAA
>CAZGZL010000113.1:0-6047 GCA_964530595.1 uncultured Prevotellaceae bacterium
CGACATTACACAATGCCAACACCCTCAAAACGGAGCGCAAAATAAGAGTTTTTTTCGGAAATAACCAAATCTATCGACAGGTTTTTTCCGTTTCGGACTCGATAAGGAGATGCAGTAGCTGCAAAGCGGCATCTGAGGCTTGCAAAATTACCTTCTCGCGATCACCATCAAAGTGGAAGCATTGAGCGATCGTTCGGGAGGGGCAATGAGCAGCGATCCAGACGGTTCCGACCGGTGTTTCGGGAGTTCCGCCGCCGGGTCCGGCTACTCCCGTGGTGGCTATGGAGCAGTCGCTCTGCATCAGTCGAGCGACACCCTCAGCCATCTGTCGCGCGGTGGACTCAGATACCACGCCGTCAGAAACATCTACGCCGAGCACACTTTCCTTGATCGAAACAAAATAGGAGACCACACCACCTTTGAAGTAGGCTGAAGAACCGGCTACAGACGTCATCATCGACGCTATGGTTCCGCCGGTGCAACTTTCGGCGGCAGACATGGTCCATCCGCGTGTGGCAAGTTGCTTCCCCACTTCGTGCCCCCATGCCGAGAAACGGCGCGGTTGTGAAGCGGTTTCCGTAGTTTTGAACATCTCTTATTGATTAGCTTAGCGGGTGCAAAGATATAGATTTTCTGCTAAAAAAGCGCTATTTATGAGCGAGATTCGTGAAATATCGCCGAAAAACGTTCCGCCGAGCGGTACACCGCGTCGTGAGACGAAGATTTCGTCCCGATAGGAATAACGCTGTGTGGTGAAAGAATAAAAGAATGCCGCAGAAAAGCCCCCTTGTCCGGAGGCTTTTCTGCGGCTGAATGGTACCGTCTCGGTGGAACGGCTAAATTTTTAGAGTCGGCTGGTCACAACGCGACGGCTACCGTCTTCCTGTACAGTGATGGAGACATTTACCGTGTCGCCGGGCAAAAGTTCCTCGACGTTCTCCGGCCATTCGATGAGGCATAGTGCGCCACTCTCCATATAGTCTTCGAAGCCGAAGTCCAACGCCTCCTCCAACTTTTTGATGCGATAGCAATCAAAGTGATAGATCAATTCGGCGGTGGCGGAGCGGTATTCGTTCACGATGGCAAAAGTGGGTGAGTTGATGGAATCCTCTACCCCTAACGCCTCGCAGATGGCCTTGATGAAGGTCGTCTTGCCGGCACCCATTTCGCCGCGGAAAGCGAATACGGTGTCCTGATCCATGGCTGCGATGAATTCTTTCGCTGCGCGTGGCAGGTCGTTGATGTCTTTGATGATGATTTCCATAATGTGGGTGGAATATGTGGTTTGTTTGAATGTTTTCCGAGGTCAAAGTGTTGGCTCGATCAATATTGTCGCGGTCCGAAGATGCTCGAACCGACACGCACCATGGTGCAGCCCTCCTCGATGGCGATGGGGTAATCATCGCTCATGCCCATCGAAAGGGTGTCGAAGGTGGGGCAGAGGGGGCGCGCTTGGTCGAATAGAGTGCGCAGGGAACGGAACTCTCGGCGCACTTGAGCCTCGTCGTCGGTGTTGGTAGCCATCCCCATCAGTCCGCGGAAGCGGCAGTGTGTCCAGCGCTCGTCGGGGCGTTGTTCTGACAGCAACGCTAAGAGTTCTGCGGGGGTGAAGCCGCTCTTGCTTTCCTCTTGCGCCACATGTACCTCCAACAGCAGGTCGATGTGTCGGTCGTAACGGGCGGCTTGGCGTTCGATCTCTTCCAACAGATGTACACTATCTACGCTCTGAATGCAATGTACATAGGGGACAATAGCCCGCACCTTGTTGCTCTGCAAGTGACCGATGAAGTGCCACTCTATATCCTTGGGGAGCGCCTCGTGCTTCACCTTTAGCTCCTGTTCGCGGCTCTCGCCGAAAATGCGCTGTCCGGCGGCATAAGCCTCCGAGAGCATCTCTACAGGATGAAATTTCGACACTGCTACCAAGGTGATCCCTGACGGCAGTGTCGAACGTATCTGATTTAGTTGCTCGGTGACGGACATAAGCGCGATTATTCAGCCTTGGGCGCCTCGGCACTCTCGGCTTGTGCGGGGATGCGGGCAGCATCGAACATATAGACATCCATCAAGGTCGTCTCGGTGATCGCGTTGATCTCCCAGTCGCTCATGGTGTCGCGCATATTCTCGTTCAGATTCTTCACCGCCGTCTGGAAATCGGAAGCCTGCACCAACATGATCGAGGCGCTCTTCTTCTCCTGCAACGTCTTCTCGTCTACGGTGATGAACATCACCTTGCAACGATACCAACGGTCGCCCGCTTCGTCGGTGAAGAGTTCTGCGATGCGATCCTTCTTGACGGCGGTCACTTCGAACTCGCCGGTGATCATCGGGGTCATCTCTTCAATGATACGATTCTCGGCTTCGGTGAAGCTCATTGCATCCACCAAATATGCTTCAGTCACTTTCTTGTTCGTTCCGGTTTCGAGTGTCTTCTCGTACTTTACGCGGCACTCATACCAATTATGCATTGCCATTTTGCTACACAAATAATAAATTAAAGATTGTTGTTCACCTGTTCGATAAAGTCTAATACCTCGTCGCGCCCTGTACCCTTATCGGACGATGTGGCGAACAACGGAGGCAACTCCTCCCAATCCTCACTCAGTCGGCGTTTGTAGGCTTCCAAGCGCTCGTTCCACTGTTTGGCGGAGAGCTTGTCTAACTTAGTGAAGATGATGGCGAACGGAATGCCGTTTTTGGCTAAGAAGTGCATAAATTCCAAGTCGACCGCCAAGGGGGCATGGCGGCAATCAATCAGGAGCATCAAGCACGTCATCTGCTCGCGGTGCAAGATGTAGCCCTCAATGATGCGGCGTAGCTTCTCTTGTTCGGGACGAGAGAGCTGTGCGTAACCGTAGCCCGGAAGGTCTACGATATACCAACTGTCGTTGATCAAGAAATGGTTGATCAACTGAGTCTTGCCCGGCTTGGCGGAGGTCTTAGCCAGTCCGCGGCGACGGGTCAACATATTGATCAGCGACGACTTGCCGACGTTCGATCGGCCGATAAATGCGTATTCCGGCAAACGGTGCTCCGGACATTTCTTCGGGTCGCTGTTGCTGATAACAAATTCGGCTTTCTTTATTTCCATCTTGATAAGGGGGGAGACTTTAACGGCGGCAAAGGTAGGAAAAATGTGTGAGAAATTCCAAGTTCCCCCTCAAAAGGTCATTTTTTTTGCCTCGATAAGCTCTTGTAGAGTCCTGTTTATCAGATCGGATTCCTTCGGCTGTACGTTCGGAATCGTCGCCTCCACGCCTAACAGTCGCAGCATCTCGGCAGCGTAGCGGCGTCCCAAGATGCGGTAGGATTCGGCGGTGAAGTGCAGACTGTCGCCCCGCTGCTCCAAGCCGGTAGAGGGGATTACGTGTGCCGTCGGGATCGTTTCGGGCAGACGGTCGATGATCCGATTCATGCTACTGCATTTTCCACCCAATACACTGGTCACCACTTCGCCCGCCAATAGCGGTACCTCTTCGGCGTTCAAGCCCAAGTCGGCGAGCAGATCTTGATAGACTTTTTGCACCTTGCTCGGCCATTGCTCATCGCCTGTGTTTGACTCTCCTTGATGCAGCAAGATCCCTTTGATCACGCCGCTCTCTTGTGCTCGGCGCGCGCACGCCAACAAGCGTGCATAGGGGGCGTTGTCGTAGGCTGCCATGAAGTTGCGGAACCATTCAGGCTCTGCTGCCAAGGTGTCAGCCGTATAGTCTTTGTCCAAATGCTCGATTTTGCAACCACCGATCGCCACCATGACGACGCCGACACGCACCGAATCGGGCAGGTGCTCCACCATTGTGCGGCCGAAGTAGTCTGCCGGCGTCAATCCTGTGGTCGAACGTACCAACGGCGGCACGGCGGTGTACCATTCCCCCAACACACGTTGCGGCGTCGGATAGTCTACCGCTGCCATCACTCGGAAGCGGTCGGGCACCGATTCGCGATCTATGGCTTCGATCGGCGCGTTGCCCTCCATGTTGGATTGTCCTAAACACAAATAGATATAGAAATTGGGATCTTGTCCCCGAACGATGGTGCTCAGTCCGAAGAGGACGAGGCTTAGGCATAGTAACTTCTTCATGATATGTTGCGATTTTGGGGACAAAGATAAACGGCACGTCGCGCACAATAGGACGCTGAGGTAACATTTTCTTGCAGATCTGATACATTATAGAAATACAATCTATAAATTTGTGGCGCAAATAGAAGGACATTATCAGATACGAACAATAACAATTTAACTGAACACATGAAGAAAGTAATGCTCTCTGTCGCAGCCGCCGCCCTTTTCTGCGGTCTCTCTGCGGCAGACAATGTGCCGGCGTTTCCCGGCGCAGAAGGTCATGCCCGCTATGTTACCGGTGGACGTGGCGGTGAGATTCGACACGTCACCAATTTGAACGACAGCGGTACGGGCTCTCTGCGCGAAGCCCTCAAGGGAACAGCCAAGAAGATCATCGTCTTCGATGTCAGTGGTTACATCGACCTCAAATCACAGTTGGAAGTAACGTCTAACACTACGATCGCAGGACAGACGGCGCCCGAAGGGGGAATCACGCTACGCTACTATACCCTTTATTTCGGCAAGAGCGATAACGTGATCGTCCGCTTTATTCGTTCACGCCGTTCGCAGGTCAAGGATGTCAACGACGGCGCCGACGCTACGTGGGGGCGCAATCGCACGGGCATCATCATTGATCACTGCTCTTTCTCTTGGAGCATTGACGAGGTGGCATCTTTCTATGACAACCGTAACTTCACGATGCAGTGGACAACCGTGGCAGAAGGTCTCGCCAATCCCGGACATTCCAAGGGTGCACACAGCTACGGCGGTATCTGGGGCGGCAAGAATGCCTCGTTCCACCACAACATGATCGCCCACGTGCAGAATCGTGCCCCCCGTTTCAACGGCGCGCGCTATGGTTGGACAGGTTACGACACCAATACCTACAGCTCGACGGTCGAGGCGGAACGGGTGGATTTCCGTAACTGCCTCATGTACAACTGGGGCACCGGATCGGCTTGCTATGGCGGTCCCGGCGGTGGCTATATCAATATGGTTAATAATTATTACAAGGCGGGTCCCGGTACGAAAAACAAGACGGTGGTGACGCAAGTTACGGTCGCTTCATCGGGCAATGCCGACAGCAAGCATCCCGAATTGTATGGCTACGCTTCGCGCTACTATATCAACGGCAACTATGTGACGGCAGCTTCTTCGCCCGCCAATTACGACTGGAAGGGTGTCCTCTATGATAGCGGACTGTCACAGAGCGGCGGCAACTACTACATCCCGGACACATCGCATTACTTTGGCAGCAACGAGGAATATAAGAGCATCAATGGCGTGGATTGCGTAGCACTCAAATTGACCGCAGAGGTCGATCCGGGCAACGTCACAACCCATACGGCGCAAAACGCCTACGAGAAGATCCTTGCCTATTGTGGCGCATCGCTCTATCGTGACGCCGTAGACGCTCGATATATGGAGGAAGCCCGCACCGGTACGGTCACTTATCACGGAAATGTCCCCTATGTGGATGCTTCCGGAACGGCTCATGCTACCTCGAACACCGAAGGTATCTTGGACTATATCAATGATCCGGAGGGAACGGAGAACACCGGTACTGCCAGCTATCCCACCCTGTCGAGCGAAAGCCGTACTGCTGACTTTGACACCGACAAAGACGGTATTCCGGACGCATGGGAGATAGCCAACGGCTTGAATCCCAACAGCGCCGCAGACGCCAAGACTTATACGCTGGATCCGCGCGGTTGGTACACAAATATTGAGGTGTACATCAACTCTCTGGTCGAGGAGATCATGAAGGCCGGCAACGCCGATGCGCAAAGCTCTGTGGACGAATATTATCCCGCTATCAGCGGAAGCACGGCGATCCACACGATCGCACAAAGCAGCGAGATTAAGGCAGTGGAATATTATGACCTCAAAGGTACTCGCCTCGCCGCTCCGGGGACGGGCATCAGCATTCGCCGCATCCTCTATAGCGATGGACGTATTGAGGTGGATAAGGTGTTGAAATAAC
>CAZGZL010000114.1:0-6039 GCA_964530595.1 uncultured Prevotellaceae bacterium
AACGTCTCCGGGATCTCGATCACGAAGTCTGCCATGTTTGCAATCGTCTCGTCGCCTTCCGTGACCACCGCAATGATGGTGCCTTTGCGCGCCTTGATCTCTTGGATGTTGCTGACCACCTTTTCGTAGAGACTGTCGTGTGGAGCGATGACGATGACCGGCATCTCCTGATCGATCAATGCGATGGGACCGTGCTTCATCTCGGCCGCGGGATAACCTTCAGCATGGATATAGGAGATCTCTTTGAGCTTGAGTGCGCCTTCGAGCGCTACGGGGTAGTTGTAGCCACGTCCCAAGAAGAGGAAGTTGCGAGCGTAGGTGAAGCAACGCGACATGTCGGAGAGTACCGGGTCGCAGGTCTCCAACAACTTCTCCATCTTGGAAGGAATCTTGCTCAGCTCGACTAAGATGTTCTGATATTCTGCCTCGCTGAGGGTCTGCTTGCTCTGCGCGATGGCGAGCGCCAAGAGGGTCAAGACCGTTACCTGTCCGGTGAAGGCCTTGGTCGACGCCACACCGATTTCCGGACCGACGTGAATGTACGTTCCAGTATCGGTAGCACGGGCGATAGACGAGCCGACGGCATTGACGATGCCGAAGACCATAGCGCTGCGCTGGCGGGCGCACTCGATGGCGGCAAGGGTGTCGGCGGTCTCACCGCTCTGCGAGATGGCAATCACGATGTCGCGATCGGTCACGACAGACTGACGGTAGCGGAACTCCGAGGCATATTCCACGTCGACAGAGACGCCGGCGTATTGTTCGAAGAGGTATTTACCGATCAAGCCGGCGTGCCAAGAGGTGCCACACGCTAAGATGATGATGCGTTGTGCGGCGCAGATTTTGTCGCGGTAGGTCTCGACGGCATTGAGGACGATGCGATTGGTGTCTACCAAGAGGCGACCACGCATACAGTCGCGCATACATTCGGGTTGGTCGAAGATCTCCTTCAGCATGAAGTGATCGTAGCCACCCTTGCTCAGCTTGCCGAGGTCGATCTCTACCTCTTTGATGTCGGGGCAGATCTCCTTGTTTTCGAGGTCGATGATCTGCACCGGAGTGTCGCGTTTCAAGACGGCGATCTCTTCGTCGTTGAGGTAGATGATGTGTTTGGTGTGCATCACGATCGGGGTTGCATCGGATGCCAAGAAGAACTCGTGATTCTCCTCGCCGACACCGATGGCGAGCGGACTGCTCTTGCGTGCCGCATAGAGCGTCGTAGGGTCTTCCTTGTCGATTAGGGCGATGGCGTAGGCCCCGATGACGTTGCGCAGGGCGATGCGCATGGCCGACAATGTGTCGGTCTTATATTGTATCTGAATGTGTTCGATGAAGTTGACTAACACTTCCGTGTCTGTCATGCTCTGGAAGACGTATCCTTCTGTCTGAAGCTGTTCCTTCAGCACAGCATAGTTCTCGATAATGCCGTTGTGCACCAAAGCCAAGCGACCGCTCATAGAGAGGTGCGGGTGGGCGTTCTGTTCCGAGGGGACGCCGTGTGTTGCCCAACGGGTATGTCCCATACCCAACGTTGCTTCCAAGGTCTTTCCGTTCAGCAAGGCGCTCAAATCTGCTACCTTGCCTTTAGTCTTGTAGATATCCAACTGTTGATTTTGATCCAAAAGAGCAATTCCGGCGCTGTCATATCCACGATATTCCAAACTCTGCAATCCCGCCACCAAGATGGGAGCTGCAGGCTGAGTACCAATATATCCGACGATACCACACATAGTCGTAAAGATGTTTGTTGATTAAATATTGTAGTTCAAGTTCTCTTGTTGAGGAATGGGGAGGTGGCGAGGCGCGTGCTCACCGATCTGTGTCGGCACGGAACTGTTGAGCGATGCTCAGCAGGGCGTCGCGCTGATCCTTCCATTGTTCTTGCCACCGGCGGACGAATTTGTCCTCCAGACATGATGCTCCATATTGTGCTTCAAATTCACTGTCGCGTTGTGCGTCGTTGCCGTCGGCACCATACAGGAGGCGGGCGGTGGCGTCGTATTCCTTCTGAGCGTCTGCCAAGCGTTCGCTTTGGAGCCACTCGGAGGTTAACTCATAGAGGATGGAGATCTTCTCCATCTCGATCGCACCCATTTCGGCGGGCGCGTGACCGTAGAGCCGTTGTGCGGCTTGGGCGATCCATTGCCACTCCCATGCCGCCCATTGTTCGGCAGAAAAGTCAAAGCGCGGTTCGCCGTTGGTCTGTTCTACCTCAGCTTGCGGGGCGATCATGCCGCCGTAGTCGAGCCATGTACCGCATCCGGGGGCGTCTGCTGCCACAGAGGTGCGGCGGTCGGCGTGCCGGAGGATGGCGGCGCAAAGATACTCGTCCAACGCAGCGCTGTAGGTCTGGTAGGCGCGCTCCAATGCCTTGCGCGGGATGAGTGCGCCGCGCCACGCGATATAGGGAGATTTGTCTGCTGTCGAAGCCTCCTCCATCCACCCCTTGATGTGGTGGAGCGCCGCCTCGATACGTGCGGCGGTGTAGGGGTTCAGCAGGGCAAACGTGATGACGTCCTGCTTCCGACCCGTGGCGCTGCGCTTGTCGCGCTCCGGCCACTTGCAGCAGTCGCGAAGCAGTCCGATGCTACGCAGGTTGACCGCTGGAATCAGAAGGCTCTTGCCCTCCTCTTCGAGTAGCAGCGAGAAGGGGAACGCTCCGGCATCGGGATGCCCGGAATGGTGCCCCAAGACGGTACTGAACGCCCCTGCGCGTGCCGGCCAATAGAGGTAAGAGCCGGAGGCGAGCTTGGCGCCGCGTTCCAAGATGCCATACTTATTCGGACCGAGTTTGTAGGAGTGATTGCTCTGATTGCTGCCTGATCCGGCGTTAAAGAAGGAGACCATGCCGGCAATGAGTAGCGTACTCTTGTGATGCGACACACTGAAGGGTCCCGCCCAAAGAGCGCACGCCTCGCCGTTCTCCATCTGGCAGTTGGCAAAGAAGAGGCTGTCTGAGGCGGTGAAGCCGTTGCAGAAGTGGCAATGCTCCCCCACGAAGCAGCGGAGCAGCGTCACGCGGTTCTTGATCTCCGTGCCGGGACAGACGATGAAGTCTTCCGCGTCCACGCCGTCGGTGATGACCACGGGTTGCCCCTGTGCGCTGCGGAGGGTGCCGTTCACCAAGCGTGCGGCGCCGATGACGCGCGTCTCCGGATAGAAACGCACCCCGCGCACCTCGCGCACATAACGGATCTCGCAGCGGTCGCCCACCTCGCCCGGCGTCGCGCAATGGGCGGCAAAGTCCTCGATGCGTTGCTCCAAGGCGCCGATGGCTCCCTCGTTATAGCGGTGCAAGGCGAGCACATAAGCCTCTTGCGCCGTCAGGTCTTCATAGATGGGTACTTCGCGACCGCCGCACTCGTTCAGCACACTGACGCGCACGCCGTTGCCGAACGTGCAGCCTGCCGGCGCGGTGAGGGTGCCGACGTGTTGCAGCACAACTTCGTCGCCGAGGCGGTAGTGCTCCACCAAGTCTACTTCGCGAATGTCGCAGTTGTCGCCGATCGTCACGTCGCGTAACGTTGCGTCGCTCAGCCCGCGAGGGCGGAGCGAGGTCGTCGGGGCGTCCCATGCACCGAGGCGGATCTCCCCCTCGAAGCGGACGCGCTCCACGCGCGAAGTTGTGAATTGTGGCGCTACCTGCACGTGGCTCCAATCGGACGCCGTGCACCCTTGTCGGGTCAGGAGCTCCACTTCATCGTGTGTCAGTGGTCGGTAACTACTCGTAGCCATCTATGATATTCGATTAAAACAAGAAAGCGGCTTTAGCGAAGCCGCTCCAATGATTTCAGCAAAGCGATGTCATGCAGTACGCCGCGCATCGCCATCACGCAGCAGAAAAGGCTCAGCAGGGGCATTGCCAAGATGATGTAGTTGTACATCACTTCCGGCGTGGCATTGCTGGGGCTTTCGGTGGTAAGCCACGTAGCGTATTGGTGCTGTTGGAAGAAGAAGAGCCCGTAGAACAACAGATCCAAGATCGCGGCAAAGATCAAGAATCGCAGTTGCGTCCAGCGCTTCTTATAGAGGAAGATGCTGACCAACGGCGTTAACATCATGATCAGGAGCAGGAGAAATACTCCCCAGTTCATCTGTTCCAACGGGAATTCCGCGGTGAGGCTGGAAACGCCCAACGCCGTCCATTCAACGGTTGCTTCGGGGAGTAACCAAGAGGCCAGAGGGAACAGCATCATCATCAAGATGGCGATCACTCCGGCCAACATGTACACGGTCTGAACTCGTTGAATCATTTCTCTACGACCGGATTACGCCAGTAGACATTGCCCTCGTCGTATTCCTGAATAGCGAGCAGCGTGGGCTTCGGCAACTTCTCATAGTAGCGTGAGATCTCGATCTGCTCACGGTTCTCAAACACCTCGTCCAAGTTGTCGCCTGAAGTGGCGAACTCTTGAAGTTTCTTGTCCAAATCGTGTTTCATCTCGCTGGCGATTTGATCGGCGCGGCGAGCGATGATTTCGACCGTTTCATAGATGTTACCCGTATCCTCACAGAGAGCGATGATGTCACGCGTTACTGTGTTGAGGGGGGCGTTTGATTTTCTATAATCCATGTTTGCTTGAGTTATATGTATTATTTATTCTTTGCATAGTTTGAGATCGGAGCCTCATTGATAGTCTTCCATCTTGCGGCTGATCTTGTCGTACATTTTGTTGACCTCCTTGGCGTACTTGCCGTCGGGATAGTCGTTGATGAAGGTGTAATATTCATCGTAGGCTTCGCGCAGGCGTTCCTCCTGCTTCTCTGCGACGCTGGCGCGGGCGGCCTCATAGCGGGCGCAGAAGATGATGTAGGCGAGGTCTTCGCGATACTTTGAGTAGGGGTAATCATTCTGGGCGTTGCGTGCCGTGATGACTGCTGCCTCAAAGTTGTTGCCGCCGTAGGTGCCGAGGTTCAGATAGAGCTTAGCGCTCAAGTATTCCTTGTAGCAGAGGCGGTCGCTCAGTTCATAACGCATCTGGGTCGCCGAATCGGTCAATGCGCTGTGGGGATACGCTTCGATGAAGGAGTCCAACTCCCTGATTGCCGTCTTGGTGGTTGCCTGATCCAAGCGGGCGTCCGGCGAGTCTTTGTAGTCGCCGTAAGCCAAGTTGAAGCGTGCTTGTTCGGCATACTTTCCGCGCGGATAGGTGTTGCAGTAGCGGGTGAAGTATTCGCCAGCCGAGAGGTAATCCTTCAGGTTGAAGTAGCTCATCGCCAAGGTGTAGAGCGCGTCTTCGGCTTGCTCCGTGCCGCGATACATCGGCACGACATCCTCCAACAGGACGGAGGCACGTTGATACTTGCCCTGCTCGTAATACATTTGAGCATATTCATACTTTGTGTCGACGTCCGCGCTCTTCAATACTTTGTTGTACTCGCTGCAAGCCGTCAGAGAGAGGGCGACAGCGAGCGACAAAAGAAGTTCTTTGATTTTCATTTCCGGCAATGGGATAAAGTTGGAACGCAAGATCGGGGGATAGTGCACCAATTTTGCGCTGCAAAGATACTTTAATTTGCTTAGAGTAACAAAATAATTCTCGATTTGTTGCGGCTACATAGGCTGATTATCCACGAATTAAGTAAAATTAAAAAGAGCCGCGGAGGGGCAGACCTTGGTCTTGCCGCTTCGTGGCTCTGTGTGGGGTGCGGTGTGTGGCGCCGAGGGGCGCCGTGCGCATCAGCCCGCCGATGAGGACGGTGTGGGGGATTAGTCTAAATAGTCGTACGTCTCTACGCCGATGATGCGGCGCAGCATATTGCGCAGCATGGCATCCTGTTCGAAGAGGCTGTGTACGGGTTCTTCGCCGTGGGGGTGCATCGGGCTCTTGAAGTAGAACGAGAGCCACTTCTGGATGCCGGTGAAGCCGCAGCGCTTAGCCAAGTCGGTCAGCAACACGAGGTCGAGCAGGAGCGGGGCGGCGAGGATCGAATCGCGGCAGAGGAAGTCCACCTTGATCTGCATCGGGTAGCCCATCCACCCGAAGATATCGATGTTGTCCCAACCCTCCTTGTTGTCGTTGCGCGGGGGATAATAGT
>CAZGZL010000115.1:0-6033 GCA_964530595.1 uncultured Prevotellaceae bacterium
GACGACGAGCAACAGGAAGAAGATGATGTTGAACACCGCATTGGTCGCCAAGCTGTTGAGCGCTGAGGCACCGAAGATGGCGGTGATGATCAAGCCCAACAGAACGTAGATCACGATGATCGAGATGCCGTAAGTATAGGCGTCGCGAATGGACTTGCGGCGGTCTTTGGTGCGCTTCAAGAAGAAGCTGACCGTCATCGGGATCATAGGCCATACACAGGGCGTCACCAAGGCGATCAGTCCGGCGATGAAGCCGGCGATGAGGATGTACCACCAAGAGTGCGTCTGTCCTGAAGCGTCGCTTTCGGCATCGTTGTCGAAGTTTTTGAGTTGCTCAATGACGGGCTGCCACAAGGCATCGCCGTTGGATGTGGCGAGGAGCGCGTCGATTGCAGCTGCGTCTGTGGCGTCTGCAAGGCTGTCAGCGGGGACGTCGGTATCTGCGTCGACGATGTTAGCATCAGCCTCCTCTGCGACTTTGGCAGCTGAAGCCTCGCCTTTGGCATGGTCGTCGTGACCTTTCAAACTGAACTCTTCGCGCGTCGGAGGGGTACACATTCCGTCGTTGCAGCTCATGAAGGTGATCTCACCGCACACAATGTAGTCGGCGGCGGTAGCTTCGAAGCGCTGCGCGAAGGTAACACCCTGCTCAAAGTAGGTAAGCTCCATGCCGAAAGCATCATCGTAATGCTTGATGGGCGTGCCCGCTGTGACTGTCGGCGTACCGATCAGGCGAATGCCTTTAGAGCCCTCGAACGAGAACTCCGTGCGTTGCGGGCCATCCTCCGGCGTATCCATACTGTAGAGGTGCCAAGTGTCTTCGATTGTAGCTTTGAATACGATGGTCTGTTTTCCGTCTTTGGCTGTTTCGAGTGTTGTGCGCCAAGTGACAGGGTTCACGATTTGTGCCCAAGCGGTGAGGACACAGCACAGCAACAACAGCATTGAAAGGGTTCGTTTCATTGATTACTTGTTGTGTAAATGATCTTGTATAATAAAATTTTGTTGTATTCGGGAATTGGGGAGCGTGCACAGCACGCCGTACCTACTTGGCTGCGAAGTTACGAAATTAGGGCAAAAATGCAAAGTCTGCCGCTCTACGGAACCTTATTTCTGCCTCATTTTGGGACGTTTAGGGGGTAAAGTGAGAAGTGAAGTTATGATTTTTCACCTATAGATACAATGATGAATTATAAATCACGAACCTGAGGTTCCCGATTTATAATTCATCGTCGAAAGACCCGTTTTAGCGTTTCAACGGGCAGAACTTGCCACGGGAACGGTCTCGGCGCTCTCAAGAGGCGCGTACACCTCGTCGACCATTTGTTCGGCGATGTGATCCCAGTTGTAGCGCGACATATCGTAGTCCACGCGGTGTGCGCCGGTAGCGAACACTCGCTCTATGCGATCAGCCAACTGCGCAACGTCGCCCACGGGGAAATAGCTTGCGGCGGGCAACTTTACCTCCTTGTTGGCATCGATGTCGCTGGCTATCACCGGCAGACGATAGCTCATTGCTTCGAGTAGCGCAATGGGCAGTCCTTCGTGTGACGAGGGGAGGACAAAGCAAGCGGCGTGCGTCAGCAGTGCGTGCAGACGGTCACCTTTCAGGAAGCCGGTCAAGATGACGCCGGCTTCGCGTGCCTGTTGCTTCAGTTGAAGAGAATATTCGTTCTCGAAATCGGTGTCTCCTGCCAAGACGAGTTGCACATCCGGGGCAATGCGATGTTCTGCCTTCAAGCGGGCGTAAGCTTCTACCAGATGGTGCAGATTCTTCTCCTGTACGAAACGGCACATACCGAGCACATACTTGCCGGCGTGGATGCCCAATTCGTCGAAATATTCCGGCGCATCGGTGAAGCTCGGCGTCGGCACACCGTTGTAGATCAGGTGACAGTCCATGCGACCGTACTTCTGTCGTACCAAGTCGTTGATCGTTTCGGAGATCACGATAACTTCGTTGGCATAGGTGACCCCCATGCGTTCGCCCAACCGCAGGATCATGCGGGCTACCTTGCCCCACTTTTCGCGATTATAATCAGGACCGTGGTGCGTGAAGACCACTTTCATCCCCAACAGACGTGCCAATGGGGTCAGCAACGCCGGACCGACGGCGTGCAGGTGCACCACGTCGGCGTCTAATGCTTTTGCCTTGAAGATGGCTAAAAATGTATGGGAGATGGCTTCGAAATACATTTGATTCGGCGTGTCGAGATCAACGATCTTCACTCCTTTGTATTCCGTCAAAGAATCCTTGGCATAAGCTGTGCGGCGTATGACCGTGACGTCATAGCCCATCCGAGCCACGCGCGGGAAAACCTCCTCGCAATGTGTCTCGACGCCTCCCATGATGTTTGGAATGCCACGTGTACCAGTTACTACGATCTTCATACCTGACTTTTTATTACGCTGTTCTCTGTCGTTGTGTGACGTTGCCGTCATCGGACGGCTCATTCTTTAGCGGCGGCACGTTCCGCAGAGGGAGCGATGCCTTGTTGCGGGTCTTGTCCCACGTCGCACCATTTCTTGTCTAAACAAGGCTTCAAACCGCGCAGCGAGCGCACCTTGTTGCTGAGTGCCCATTGCAGCGGGTACTTGATATATTTATGCATTACGGGGCTTGCCGTGCCCACCATCCAGCAGTTTTTGGGGCAGCGGCGCACTTGTTCGCGCACGTGTTGCGCCTGTTCGCTCTGCCAGATGTTCATGAAGTCGGGCGCTCCGTGAATGTTGCCCATAGATTCTTTCCAATACCGTTCTTCCAAGCCGTTGCAGGGATAGACTTCGCCCCACGGGTCGATGAAGAAGTTGGCGCTGCCCGCTTCGCAGGGCAACATACGGCGACCGCCTTCGATGTAGTTGATCAGTCCCATGTTGAACCATGCGCGGAACCAGCTCTTGGGGTGCTTCTCTTGCAGCTGCCATTCGATCAGTTGCTCGAAGTTGTGGCATACCTCTTCGCGGTTGGTAATTTCGTTGTCGCTCTTGTGGAAGTAGTAGGAGTTGTGGAAGGCTGCCGTAGCGAATTCCAATCCCAACGACTTGCTGAGCTGATAGAGCGACAGCATATCTTTCGAATTATGATTTGACACCGTACACCCGAAGCCGATGTCTTTCAGCCCCATCTCTTTCAGCGTTAAGAGGGTGCGCAACCCCTTGTCGAAGCCGCCGGCGTGACCGCGCAATCCGTCGTTGGTACAGCTGAGACCTTCGATCGAGATACGGATGCCGATCTTCGGAAAGCGCTTCGCCAAGGCGATCACGCGATCTTCGAACCACCCGGAGGTCGAGATGACGATGCGGGGGGTGTGACGGTAGCATTCCTCGACAATTTCGGCAAGGTCTTCGCGGATGAAGGGTTCTCCACCGGTCAGATTGATGAACTTCAGCTGAGGTAATATCTTGAGGTCGGCAGCCGTCAATTCCTCCTCTTTGCGCGTCGGATTCGCCCAAATGTTACACATCTTGCATCTCATCGGGCAACGATAAGTCAAGATGATGCTGGCGTCTGTCGGGTGTGGTATCTGTGTATTATTTGTCATAATAAATCAAGTCTATCAATCACATTACGCTCGAAACGCCGAATTATGAAACATTCTTCGGTTCGAGACATCGGATCTGTTGTAATAATGCACCGTGATCGAGTAATTATATTAAGATAACGCCGGTGATGATAGATTATTGTTTGAATTAGATAGAATTATTGCTTCTTACAGCAGGTGTTATAGAGCTTCATCAACTGTTCGTAATAATGTTGAGGCGCATATTCGGCTTGCGCACGCGTCGCAATGGAGTGAGCGTCGTATTGCGATTGAAACATGACTTGGATCTTTTCGCCGAGTTCTTGGGTGTCTTTAGCGGTGTAGAGCAACCCGTTGTCTGGGGTAATCAGCTCCGGTATGCCTCCCATGTCGGACGCCAATACGGGGGTGCCCAACGCCAAAGCTTCGATGATCACCAGACCGAAGACTTCGTAACATTCGGAGGGGATCACCAAGAATCGCGCTCCTAAAAGGAGGCGCTTGATCTCCTCCCACGGCTGGAAGCCCAAGTATTCAATGTTGGGCGAGGGGTAACGTTGCTCTAATGTAGCTCGTAACGGCCCGTCGCCGATCACCTTGAGGCGATGAGGCAAGCCTTGTGCCGTGCGGATCAGCGTTTCAATCCCTTTCTCGTGCGAGAGGCGTCCTACATAGCAATAATAATCGCCCGGTGTGCGTACTGCGTCCGTACACTTCTCTGTGTCCATGAAGTGGGCTATGTGATGCACTCGATCGGCGGGGAAGCCCCCGGCGATGAGCTTGCGACGCATGAAGTCGCTCGGTGCAATGAAGGCATCGACCCATGAGCTCAGACGGCGGACATTCCACCGTGTGGCTTCGAGATAAGCCAACGCGCTGGCAGGTAGGCTTCCCTTCATGCAACGATGTGTGAGTACCTGACGCTTATCGCTGAAGCAGGCTTCGCACGGCTCTCCCCCTTGCCGCAGACAGTCGTAGCGTGGGCAGAGCAGCTTGTAGTCGTGCGTCGTCCAGACCACGGGAATGTGTTTGCGGTGTGCCACTTGCGCCAATACGGGCGAGAGTTGCGAATGTATATTGTTGAGGTGTACAATGTCAGGCTGAAAATCGTCGATTAGGGCAGCAAAGCGTCTACCGACTGAGGAGCAACCCAACGGACGCCCCAAAGCCTTCAGCACATCGCTCTTGCGACCGAAGTCCACTTCCGAGGGGAAGTAACGCGACCACGGTGTAGGGAGATTGTCGGGGTGCTGCATCGCGAAGACCGCCACATCGTGCCCTTGCTGTCGGAGCAAGTGCTCCAACTCCAAGGTGTAAATGCAGTCGCCGCCGCGTCGATAGTAAAACTTATTGCAGATTAGAATTTTCATCAGAATACTTTCTTTTCCTAAAATGATTAGAGCTGTCCGCTGGTCTCAAAATAGCGTTGCATCACCATCAGACCGATCAGCTCCTCGCGTTCCTTATCCCAGAACTGAGCTACATACTCGTGGGCGTTGCGGATGATGCGCTCTGCCTCTTCGGGGTGGTCGATGTAATACTGCAACTTTTCGGGCAGGTCTGAGAAGTCGTCGCGCACTTCGATGTAGTGGTAGTTAGGAATCAGAGTTCCCTCCATAAACCATGTCTCGCACGTGGGGTGTGTCATGACGGCGATCGAATTGGACGACATCACCCATTTCAGGTTGGACGCCACGTCGTTGCCCTCCATAGCCATGATGAATTTGTAGTCCAAATGCTCGCTGATGGTCTTCTTGGGGGTAGACCACTTGCGCGGCCATTTGTCGTTCTTGCCCACAATGCCACAGTCGCACATCGGGTGCCCGAAGTACATGCGCATGAAGAGTTCGCGGACGCGGCTCTCGCGGATCTTGCCGCGGAAGATCGCCATATCTTTCTTCTCGCGGAAAGACTTCTTGTCGTGCACAAACATGAAGTGGCGCAGCTTATCGAGCTTCAAGATCACTGAGTTGTGGTTGCTCGTCACCAGCAGACGGCTCTTGACCACGGTCGGTTGTCGTGGCGTGAAGTAGACGTCACCGGGACAGAAATTCCAGCGCAGATGAGGCGGAAACCATCGTGTCACGTCGTGTTGGTCGAAGTAATAGGCTGTACAGAACACCGAACGGCGATATCCGTTCAGTGGTCCGGTATAATGGAAATACGAAGGCTCACGCTTCTCGTAATTGCAATCACTCACCTTCCACGGTTCACTCAACTTATTATAATAGTCCACTCGTCGGCAAATGTACTCGTAGTCGGGGCGGAGCTTAGCTTCACGCAACTTCTTCTGCAAACGGTGACGATACCACGCATCGGGCACCATCAGTCCGGCAAAGTTTTTCACGGTGTTAGCCAATTTGTTGGGTTTCCCGCTGTGTAATTTGTATCGTAACGAATCTCTCATATACTCATAATTCAATGTGTGATACTCAAGTCATCAGTCGTATGATCGCGCAAAGGTAGCTTTTTCTGTCAAAAATGAAACAAATAGCGCGGAAATTTAAGAAAT
>CAZGZL010000116.1:0-6014 GCA_964530595.1 uncultured Prevotellaceae bacterium
TGTCGCGCAGATAGTCGAAGCCGAATTCGTTGTTCGTACCGAACGTGATGTCGGCATTGTAGGCGCGGCGGCGTTCGTCGGAGTTGGGCTGGTATTTGTCGATGCAGTCTACGCTCAAGCCGTGGAACTGATAAAGCGGTCCCATCCATTCGCTATCGCGTTTTGCCAAGTAATCGTTGACTGTGACAACGTGCACGCCGTTGTGGGTTAGGGCGTTCAGGAAGACGGGGAGTGTCGCCACCAACGTCTTACCCTCGCCGGTTGCCATCTCTGCGATCTTGCCTTGATGCAATACAACGCCACCGAAGAGCTGTACGTCATAGTGTACCATGTCCCAACGCACCGGATTTCCGCCGGCGTTCCATGTCGTTTTGAAAATAGCTTTGTCACCCTCGATGCTCACGAAGTCTTTGGTCGCCGCCAAGTCGCGGTCGAAGTCAGTTGCGGTCACTTCGATCGTCTCATTGTTGGCAAAACGGTACGCTGTATTTTTGACGATGGCGAAGACTTCGGGGAGGAAGCCCGTCAGTTGTTCCTCGAAGGTATCGAGCACGTGCTTCTTCAGGCTGTCGATCTCATTCCAGATCTTTTCGCGCTTCTCCACTTCGAGGGTTTCCACTGTAGCTTTCAGTTCGGCAATACGAGCGCGGTCGGCAGCCACAGCATCTTGCATTGTCTGAATAATGCTTTGGGTGCGTGCGCGCAGTTCGTCGTTGCTCAACTTTTCGATCGCAGGATAGGCAGCTTTTACCTTCTCGACCCACGGTTGAATCTCTTTCAAGTCTCGCTGAGACTTGTTGCCGAACATTTTTTGCAGGAAATCATTGAATCCCATATTGTGTATAATTTTTTTGTTTTCGGAATAGATAATTAAGTAGTTGTTGATCACTTGCGGTGAACGCTTAACGGAAGTGTTGAGCAACCACTTGGGGCGCGAATCCGGATGAGGCGAGCCACGGTTGGCGCGATCGCTGTGGCTTCGGTGGGGAGATCCACTTTGCGAGCCGCCAATAATTGCGGAGCGAAGAGAATTGCCGGACCGGGCACCACATCGTGTCGTGTCTGAGGCTGAGCGGGGGTCACATCGTCCACCTTCACTGCCCAGCCGGGCTGCAAGGTGATGCTGAGATCTCCGCAGGACGATTTATGATAAGCATTGCGTTGCCGCGCAATGCGTTCGTTATAGTCTTCGTGCAGCACTTGTTGTGCCGTCACCACCTCTTGCACGCCGCTAAACAGCGCCACAAATTCGGCGGCTGTTTGCTGAATCTCGCGCATAGAGATCTTGCGATCTTCGATGATCTTGTGCGAAAGATACACCTGACCGTCGTGAATCCCCGTCACCCAACTACCCTGTCCATAGATAGACATCAGATAGGCATTCAGGAGGGCGGCGCAGCGGGAGGTGCTAAATTCGCCGGCGGGAAGATTATCTACCGATCGGCGATTAGGATTAGTGTCGCCCGTTGCCGTCAGATAGATCAAGGTGTTCTTCAAGCCCACTGTAGCCTCGACTGTCTGCATCAAGTCTGCCAACGACTTGTCCAAGCGGAGATAGGTGTCTTGAAGCTCCCAAGCGCAACGTTCCACTTGTTCGCCTTGGAAAGTCCCGGCGTAGTAGGTGATTTGCAACATATCGGGCACTGTGTTCTGCCCTAATCTTTCATTCTGCAACACCAACTTGCAGAGTTTCGTTACCGACTCGTTGATCAAGCCGCCCGTCTTGTATGCCGGATAATAAGGCTGCTTGAAGCGTAAAAATTGGTGATCGAACCGATTGGACGCAGAATATTGATAGGGCAGGATATCCAACTGTGTGGCGCTGTTGGTTCCCAATGGCGACCAATGCAACTGTTCGATGCCCGTGTCGGGCGCCTCGTTGCGGTTGTAGCGCTCGATATAATGGGGAAAATCCTTATAGAAAGTGGTTGATGCCCACTTGCCGCGCTTGTTATCCAGCCAGAAAGCTCCGTTCCCGCAGTGTCCGGCGCCCAAAAGCGCTGCTTCGGCATTCGGAGCAATAGAATAAACCTTCGAAGCACCTCCGGTAGCTGTCTTTAGCTCGTCGCCCAAGGTGGTCGTGAGCAGTGCTGCGGGGGAGTAGTTGTCGGCGGTGAAATTGCCTAAATATTTCTTATCGTAGAATACACTTTGTTCGCGCAGTGTAGCGGGGTTGTAGACCGCCGTACCGCAGACGCCGTTCACAAAGGGATAGCTACCGGTGGCAAGCACCGCCAAAGCTGCCGTTGCGTCGGGATCGTCCAACTCGAACGTAACCGATTCATACACTACTCCCTCGGACAAAAGCTTGCGGAAGCCATTGTCGCAGAACTTGGATTGTAGTGCGTATAAATAGTCTGTACGGAGCTGATCAATAGCGATGCCGATCACTAATTTAGGCAACGCATCCGCCGTCGCACCCGTTTTCTGCGCTTGGAGCGCTAACGGTTGAGACAGGGAGACGATCAGGAGTGCAGAGGATATGAATCGTTTCACTATATTCTACGTGCATTAAATACGGTTGCATCTACCGCGTCGCATGAGGACGAAAGAGCGGAGCGCCAACGCCAAAACGATCGGGATAAATGCCGGTGCCGCAAATTGGCAACCTAACAGAACGATCAGTAGGTACACAATAAGCGCGACAAAGGTAATAAAAAAATAAAATTCAACGATCTTTTTGCACTTTTTTATCCAGAGCAAGCCGATGAATAGTAAATGCGTCGGGGTCAGCCACAAACAATTCCAGTTGTGGTCTACGGCCGGATGCAGCGAACAGAAGTTCAGGAACCATACCATAATGCCGGCGACACCGATCACCCCAAAGAGTAGGGCGTCGAAGGCGCGGAAGCGGCGGCGTGTGCCCCATTCTGCCCACGTGAATAGGATGGCGAGAGCCAACAGGAGGCAGGCGCAGAGCATCGGACTAAACAGTCCGTCATCGCCGGACTCTAAGCGGGCTCGGATCGATGGGTTTCCGCTGAGGATGACGCGCTTAGCGCGTACCCAAGGCTCCGTCGTGTCGACCGTAGCGGAGACTCCCATACTGTCTGTGGTCACCACGCTCTTGCGTGTTTCGGCATGGTTATAAGCCTCCATTAGGTACTCCGGCAGGAACATCTGTTCCTCGAACGATGCTTCGCAATCGGCGCGTCCGGCGATCACCATCGAGATGCCGAAATCCAGCCACGTCCCGCGACCGGTCTTCTCGCGTAGCATGTCGCGTAGCGTGATGTGTCGTGTCGTGTCTGGATGATAGCTCAAAGTGCCCTCGGTGGCTTGCCCGATCAGGTGGAAGGGGCGCGTCGCACAATTATCGAAGAAGAAACTGTATCGGTACGTCCGGTTTTCCGGCAGGTAGTTGATCAGTAGTAGACGCAACACTTCGCGGCTCTGTTCCGGTGTGAGATTCAATACCTGTTCCGTCATGCGCAGCCCGCGCTGTTCGTAGTCCTCCCTCATATATATATAAGGGAGGCAACCGATGCGGTAGTCGGTTTCCCCCTTCACGAAACGGTAAACAAAGTTGGGAGCGTTAAAATTAAAGACGCCATAGTGGAAAACCAGATCTTGATTCACACGGTCGCCCACTGCAGCCGCTTCGCGTTGGAAGAGGGGGACTTCGAGGCGCGTCTTACCCTCGTAGCCGAACAATACAGGTTCATAGGGATGGCGGGGACGAGGTAGACGGCTGATGCGGATGGCGGTATGACCGAAGCGTTCGTACACCTCTGGTCCAGCCGAAACCGTCAATAGGCTGATGCGGATCGAGTCGAAATCGGGGTGATAGTCGGTGTGGATACGTGGCGGCACATTGAAGTTCTCGGCAGCAGGTGTCGGGGGTTCTGCAGCGTGCAGGGGGGCGGTTATCCCGAGGATAACGGCGAACAGTGGCAACAGCAGGGGAAGCAAGATCCCCCGGAATGAATGGCGCATAAAGTGTAAACAATTAAAAAAATAAACTCCTATATAAAAAAGAAGCATTCCATAGCAGAGAATGCTTCTTTTTCATCCGGAATGCAACCGGGAATACGATGTCCGGAGCTGTAATTCCTTAGGCTTTGGTAGCATCGTTAGAAACCTTGCGAAATTCCTTCATCAAGGCTGACAATTCTAACGCAGCTTTGCGAGCACGGAGACCTGCGGCCTTAACGCCCTTGTTAGCCTGCAACTCTGCATCTTTCTTGAATGCTTCGTAGGCGGCATCGATTCTTGCGATCAATTCTTCCATAGTATTTGTTTATATAGGGGTTATTAAGATGGTATAATATCTCAGCACAAAATTATATAGATTATTCAAATCGCCCTAATCTTTTTAGAAAAAAATGAAAAAAAACGCATTTTCAGGGGCTTCAAACGCGGATTTTATCGGTTTTAGTGCCTTTTACCCCCTTTTGTTGTCATTTTTGCTCTATCTTTGTGTGCGTTTATGGAGAACTTAATAAGCGACTGAATATGAAAAAGATTGCGTATCTATTTCCCGCAACGTTGATGTGGTGCTCGTGCAGTGTTGACTTTTGCGTCGCCTTCGGGCGTGTTCAGAATTAAAGACTCTACTCGCCATGCACTATGCCATCATAGCCGCCGGCGTCGGCTCGCGTTTGCAGCAAGAGGGAGTCACCGTCCCCAAACCCTTGGTTTCTCTGCGTGGTCAAGTGATGATAGATCGCTTGCTGCGGCTCTTTGTGCGTCACGATGCGGAGTCTATCAGCATCATTATCAACGAGGAGATGCCCGAAGTGCGCCGTTACTTGGAGCAGTGGGGGGCGCCGGAGCACCTTGCCACCCTCGGACTTTCCGCCGATTTTCCTTTTCATCTTTTGATTAAAAATACACCGGGCTCTATGCATAGCTTGGCGGCACTCGCAGAGGTGATCCCCGAAGGTCGTTTCTGCTTAACTACTGTCGACACGATCTTTCATGCCTCGGATTTTGCGCACTATCTGCATGCCTTCACTTCACTCACGGCGGAGGAGGGTGATGGTTGCTTTGCCGTCACACGCTATGTGGACGACGAGAAACCGCTCTATGTACAAGCCGCGGCGGATGGAAGGAGCATTGCCGCCTTTGCCGACACCCCGCCGACAGGCGATTGGTACGTCTCCGGCGGCATCTATGGGCTTGACACTCGTACTGCATTTCCTATCTTGCGTCAGTGTATGGCGACGGGGCAAGTTCGAATGCGACAATTCCAGCGGGCACTCATTGCCGGAGGGTTGCGCCTACGCCTCTATCCTTTCGATCAGATCATCGACGTCGATCATGCAGACGACATAGCTAAAGCGGAACAATTCCTCGGTCGGGAAGCCCTCTGCATTCGTCGCGCTGCAGAATTCTCGCCCAACCATGTGGGTAACGATGCCGCTATCTTGGCGGCGGTAGCTGACCGTCTGCGTGCCTCCGGTTGGAGCATCTGCACGGTGGACGAAGAACAGTTGCCGACGTGGAAGCCGGAAGATTTTCCCCCGGTGATCCTCCACATGGCGCGACGTGCTGAGAGCTTGCAACTCCTCTCTCGCCTCGCCTCCACGGGGCGACATACCCTGCTCAACGCGCCGCTCGGCGTCCGGAATTGTGGACGCGAAGCCATGACGCGTCTTCTCACTGATGCCGGCGTCCCACATCCTGCGAGCTGTTGTATCGACACGATTGCTCCGTGGTTCGCCGCTCATCCCGAATGGAACACCCACTTTCCGGGCTGGCTCAAGCGGGGAGACTTCCACGCATTGGAACGAGACGACGTAAACTATGTTTCTACGCCATCGGACGCCGATAAATTGCTATTTCAGTATTTTCAGCGTGGCATTTCGCGTGTCGTCTACAATGAACACCTGCACGGCGATCTCGTGAAGTTTTATGGTGTTGTCGGCACGAATTTCTTCTATTGGTTCTATCCGAAGGCTGAAGGGCACAGCAAATTCGGCTTAGAGCGACAGAATGACGCAACGCTGATGATTCCCTTCTCCGCTGCCGATTTGCAAGCGCTCTGCGACCGTTCTGCCCGTCTCTTAGGG
>CAZGZL010000117.1:0-5835 GCA_964530595.1 uncultured Prevotellaceae bacterium
ATCGCTCTCTTACTAAGAGAGCGATGCAGACCTCAACCTCAACCTAAATTAGACACACAAGAAACGCTATAATTGCATCCCGAATATTGCCATGAGGACTATATGGAGGACACAACTATTCTTACTATTCTTAATACTGTGATGAAGTTCTTATTAATCATATTAACCGTACTCTTAACTTGCGAAATTGCTTCTGCAATTTCGAGGCAAGTACCTCGCATCGACAGCTTGGTTTGCGCCACCGATGGCGCTCCGCTGACGGTCGATACAGTGCGCGTTAAGCCCCACTTGCTCCGCTTGAAAACCAACGCCGTAGGTTGGGCGCTACTCGATGGCAACATAGCCGTAGAATATAGCTTCAACGACCATTGGACAGTCAGTTTGCCGGTCTATTACGGCGCACTCGACTATTTCTCTTCGAGAGTTAAATTTCGCACACTGACCATATTGCCCGAACTGCGCTATTACCCGCAGCTCGACGAAGGTCTGTTTGTCGGACTCCATGCCGGAATCTGCTATTATAACTTCGCGATCGGCGGCACTACGCGCTTTCAAGATCACAACGGTCACGAGCCGGCTTTCGGCGGCGGTTTCACTGCCGGTTATATCATGCACCTCGGCAAGTCACACCGTTGGAACGCAGAATTCTCTCTTGGCGCGGGGGTATATCACCACCGCTACGACAAGTTCTATAACATCAAGAACGGTTCGCAGTTTGCGAGCAAGACCAAGACGGATATCTATGTGGACAACCTCGCGGTATCGTTCAGTTACACATTTGATTTAACCCAACGCCATGCACACCGCTAAAAGTCTACATATTATAGCCTTGACAGGCTTGCTGCTGAGCGTCGTCTGCTTCAGTGCTTGCGATGTGCACGAGTTCCCCATGGACATCGAGCCTGACGTACCGACCTCCGTGCAGACGCGCTCCGTGCGCTTCAACTTCAAATTCGATACAGATTGGGAGATATCCCCGACAAATATCACCCTCATCTCAAGTCGTGCTGAGGAGCGCATACTGAAGGTGCGCCACACCATCAATTTCTACGCCGGTCACGACATCGCAGCCTCGGGCGTCAACATGCCGGCATATAGCTACACGATAATCGACGATGTAACGGATACCCCCGACTTCTCTGCCGACTTCGACGTGCTCGAAGGTCAATACACCTGCATCGTCTGGACCGACTACGTCTACGAAGACGGCAACGACCTCTACTATAATACGCTCGACTTCCACCAGTTGAGTTACATCAGCCGAGAGTCGTACCTCGCCGGCAACGATGACCGAAACGGCTTCTACGGCAAAGAGGAGTTCTATGTGACCGCAAGCACCAACAGCGTAACCGTGAATCTCAAGAGTCCACTCGCGCGCTATGAATTGCTGGTGTTAGGGTTAGGGACATACCTCGCCGGAGTGCTCGATGTCGCGGCGGAAGATATTAGCATCAGCGACTATACCGTGACGGTCGGTTACTCCGGGTTTACCCCCAGCAAGTTGAACCTCTTCAGTGGCAACGTGTGCGATTACTGGTCCGAACTAACCTACCGCGTCACGCCTCGCTACTATCATGAGGGGAGCAAGGGCGTCAGCAACGATGATGAGATCCTGTTGGCTTCCGACTATGTGCTTGTCGACGGCTCAGAGACCGAAATCAGCATATACCTCGAAGTGCGGGATGAAGCCGAAAACCTGATTCTGAAGAGTTTGGTATTCACCATTCCCCTGATAAGGAGCTGTAACACCATTGTCCGCGGCTCATTCAGCACGAGTGCCACCTCCGGAGGAACCGTCATTGATGCGGAGTACTCCGGAACATACAATATTCAAGTTTGAAAAGCGCTTAACAACCTAATAATAACCCATTAAATTTTTTAGACACATGAAAATCAAAAATTTGCTGTGCTCATTCGCAGCATTGCTGACACTCTCAGCATGTGACTCGGAGTTTGACATTCCGCAGTCCAACGCCGATGACAACGAAGTCATCGTCACTTATTCAGTCCAGTTGCCTGATGCATTGACGTCTCGTGCATTCTCCGACGGTACTAAGGCCAAGGAGCTGCATTATGCCGTCTACGAAGTCAATGAAAAGGCAGAAAGCGGCTCACTCAGACCTACGCTCTCCGAGAATGTGATTTTGAGCGATCTCGAAGCTGATATTCAACTCCGCTTGATCAAGAATAAGAATTATGAGATCGCATTCTGGGCGCAATCTCCCAACGCACCGTACACCTACCGTGACGCCACTCAGACGGTCACTGTAGATTATACAAACGCATACGCCAACGATGATGACCTTGATGCCTTCTTCGGATTTGTGGAAGTCGACGCAGATTATTCTTATGGCAGAACCATCACCCTGACGCGTGCCGTGGCTCAACTCAATATCGGTACAACCGATTTAGCTAAGGCTAAAGAGATGCACATCAATGTCAATCGGTCGACGATCTCGACAACAGCTTATACCAAGTTTAACCTCAAAACAACAACGGTGTCTGACCCCCAAGAGATTACATTCAAACTCGCCGATGTGCCTTCGGAGGACGAGCCATTCCCCAGCGACAACGTAGAAACGTATGTCTCTATGAACTATCTGTTCGCGCCTGAAACAGATGAAGACTTAGCATCGGTAACACTCAGTGTGGACGGGCGATTCGCAAGAACATTTAAGGACATCCCGATTAAGAGAAATCACCGCACTAATATTTATGGCAACATTTTCACCGACGAGTCCAGCCTGAAGGTAAAGGTGCTCAATGACTTTGATATCGAAGCATGGGATGGATTGGCTTCCGAAACCCCTAAAGGTCCGAATGACGAAAATGTAATTGAAATTGGTGAAGCTGCCGATTTGGCACGCATCTTTGATCGAGCAAACTTCAATGGTACGACCTACGAAAACTTGACCATTCAATTAACTAAAGATATTGACCTCAACGGTAAGCCGTGGGATCCTATTGGCGCAGCGCAGGAAACCTTTGGCGATTCAGGTGAAGAAGGATTCTTTGGTACGTTCGATGGTAACGGCTACACGATCCACAACCTCTACGTCGACCTCGATGATCTTCAGACAACCGAGCGGTATGATGACGACGCAGACAGCACTTACGATGAAATATATCAATATGCCGGTCTCTTCGGCCGATTGAAGGACGCTACAATCAAGAACGTGACCATCGAAAATGTCATCATCCATGCAGCTACGGCATATGTAGGCAATAACGGTATGTATGCAGGGGTAATAGCAGGCGAAGCTTCCGGAACCAAATTCGAAAACATCACCATTCGCGGCACTATTATTGTCACAGCAGACGGCAGCTTGAGCAGCGCTAAGAGCGGCTATGCCGGCGGTTTGGTCGGCGCTGCCGACTACGGGTGCGAGTTCGAAAATATAAAAATAGATGCTTACGGCGTTAGCTATGTTTCAGCCTCGGATTGCGCTCATGTCGGCGGTGTGACAGGACGCTACTTAGGCAACAAAGGCTACACAGATAAATTTAAGAATGTCAGCTCTAATCTGAACGTGATCGCAGCCAATCCGTTGGGCAAGAAAACCGCAGTCGGCGGTCTTATCGGCGAGATCAATAATTACACAAGAAAGCTCGAATCTTGCTCTTGTTCAGGCACGGTGACCCTCAATAATTACAAAGATACGCTTGTAACCGTCAACGACGACACGCAAATTAATGCTTTCAATATGGGCATCGGTGGTCTTGTCGGTGCAGGCTATGAAATTAAGTCAACCGTTCAGGCTGAGTTCACGAGCTGTATTTTCACCGGTGACATCCACTCCAACTTTATCAGTGAGAACGGCGCCGTTACAGATTATACCGAAACAGTCAAAGCGAATAATAAAAATTGGAAATACATGGGATGGATTGACAGCGGTCAGGCATGGATGACAAATGATGGCTGTTTGACCATCAGCGACTAATCTAACATACATATCTATATGCAAACGGCGCGCCTTGTGCGCGCCTTTTGCATAATTCCGTTATCTTTGCGGTCGCACGAAGTGAATATGCGGCTTCGCAGGACTTTGCTATGAAAACGACACTTTTGATCCGCCTGATGGTCGCCGTGATGGGACTTTGTTGGGGCAGCTTCGCTGCTTGGGCGACCGTGAGAGAACATCCGTACATCGACCACTACGGTCAGGGCTATATGACCGTGGATTCTATCCGCTTCGGCATCGGGGTGGATAGCGCTCCCCTCCCGACGGAACTACGCTTGAAGATTGACTTCCCGCCGCGCAGGAAGTTCCTCTTTCCGAAACGCGTGGCGCTTCAGGCGGGTGGTCAGACCTATCTGCCGCTCCGCGTCGAGGGGCTCGCTCCGGGCGATACCATCCTCATGCCGGAGTCGGGACAGATTTCAGCGCTCCTCACTTTCCCGCCGTTGCCTGCCGCTGTGCAGTCGGTAGACCTTGTGGATCTCGATTACCGAGAGCCTCTTTTCTGGGGCTTGGATTTGACCGGGACGCGCCATTTCGAGCCGTGGTCCGCAGCGTTGCCCGAAGAGTTTCGCCATTGCACGGAGGATGCCTCTGTGCCGGATCCTATCTTCGACTGCGGCACCACGCGGGTACGCCTGCATCTCTTGAACTACCATCCCTCGCTGTCACCCCATGTCGACCTGACGTTTTATCAGCCTTACGCCGATTTCGATACAAAAAATATCACGGTGGACAGTTTAGGCGAGGCGCAGTTTACGATTCAGACTTACGGCACGGTCAGCGCCTCGATTGTTTATGATTTTATGCCTTGGGGTGACTTCTGGTTGGCTCCGAACGAGACGGTAGATCTCTACATCGACCTGCGCCAGACCGGGATGCTCCAAAACCTGCCCGACAAGCAGGCACGAAAGCATTGCGCCTATGTGCACGTGACGGGCACTTATCGCGACCTGACCGAGGTCTTTAACCGTGAGCGCCAACGCCTATCGTCGTGGCATCTGCTCTCCATCCAGAAGTCCGGCATGGATCTCGCGTGGGGACGCGAAGCCTATATGAATCATTGGCTCAATCGCTACGACACCGACCTCAAGAAGATTGAGACCGACACGACGAGTAGCCGCATGGTGCGCGAGCTGAAAACCTTAGCCATTCAGCAGAATTTGATCTCTGTCGTGGTTTATTATCAGAATATGTACAAACGCCTCACGCAGTACCAGCAGCGTAAGTTGGGGGCGAACGCCCAGCTGCCCGCCATGACTTGTCGGCTTGAAGATGCCGACTATCGTGCCGTGGTGGAGCGTGTGGATCTAAACGATCCGAAACTCTACCTCGCGATGCAAGCAGAGTATTACAGGATGTCTCAGATTTCGGAAGATTGGGCGAAGTATGGCGTGACAGGAACGCGGGCGCACGCCATGTATCGGCTGCGGCGGATGTCGCGGGCAGCTTCGAACGGTGCGCTCTCCGCCGACGAGATGGCGGAGCTGCGCAGCTACGGCCCGTACTACGCCGAGGTGGCAACCCGTTTGAATCGCGACACCAAGGCGCTGACCGAAAATCAAGGTCAGTGTATACAGCCGCTTCCGGACGTTCCGGTGGACAGCTTGTGGGCTGCCATCTTAAAGCCTTATCGCGGCAAGGTGGTCGTCGTGGACTTTTGGAACACTTGGTGCGTCCCCTGTGTGCATGCCATGGTGGAGCATGAGGCGCTGAAGGACTCCACGCTCTCTTCGCCCGACATCGTGTGGCTCTACATTGCCGACGAATCGTCTCCGCTCGGCGCTTATCTGAAGCGGATTCCTACGGTTCGGGGTCTCCACTATCGGGTGAATTCTGTGCAGGCTCAAGCGTTGAAGCAGCCTTTCGGCATAAA
>CAZGZL010000118.1:0-5360 GCA_964530595.1 uncultured Prevotellaceae bacterium
GGGCGATGATGTTGCTCTGACCCAACTGGCGTACGACACAGTTGTCGAAACGTGCACCGTCCAAATCGCAGGCATTGATGGCGACAGCCGAGGTGTAGTTGCCCGACGTGTAGTTGCGACCCAAGAAGCGCAGAGCGTGGGTAGCTCCCACCTTGTTGAGGCGCATCGTGAGGCGTGTCGTACCGGACATGAAGTCTTCCCACTCTTCCGTCATAGGCTTGTAGGAGGTGGAGACGGGCCAACCGCCGGAGATGTCTACCGTAGCGTTCGGTGCGCTCCATGCGTTCGTGGAGTAGAGGGTCGAAGTACCATCGTCCGGATAAGCATCGGTACCGAGGATGTAGATGTTCACGAAGTAGGCGGCACTGTCGGCATAGAGATCCTTGTTGGCATTCATGACGGAGGGCGATTGGAGCAAGCCCTTGTCGATGGCGTACTGGAGTGCCTCGTCCGTAGGCACCAAGATCGTGAAGTAGCCGGAGCCGATCGAGGGAGCTTGTGCAGACGACTTAGCCAGCTCCCAATAGCTTCTGAAGAGGGTGTGCTGCGGCACAGCCTGTGCGGAGTCGGCACGGAGATACCATTCCAAGTAAGAGGTAATGCTGTAGGTATCTTCGGTATAAGAGAGGGGGCGTGAGCCATCTTCTACCAGATAGACAGAACCGTTGACGTAGCTGTTGTAGCTCGGATCGCGCGTGATCAAGGTGCTATTGAAGCGGGAGGGCTCCGACTCGCTCTGAGGCATCAGGATCGTCTCGTTGGCGTCGTAATTGCCGGGGGTAGCGTTGACCTCGGCAATGCCACCCAATTCGAGGGTAGCGGTGCTCTGTACGGCTATCTCAGGGTGACCGTTGACGGTGCGTCCCGTCTTCTTGTAGCGGATGATTTCACCTTGGTAAGTGCTGGTGAATCCCCAGCCATCGTAAGCGCCGTTCAGCGGATCGACCTCCAAGTTGAGGCGATCGATGGTGTCGCGTTCGATGTAGCTCGTACAAGCCATGCGATCCATCATGGATTTTACGTTGGAGCCGGACGAGTTTCTGAAGACGTCGTCCGTAGCGTCATAGTAGATACCGTATTGCTGTGTCATGTTGGCGTCGCTATTCAAGATCAATGTCAGATCGACCTGACCGTAGTTAGAATAGGGCGAAAGCAACATGTTGGAGTAGATATCCACGCTGTGGTTTTTCTCATAGATCTGCTCCATGTAGCTGTAGTTCGGATCGAGGAGGAAGCGTGAGCCTACACCCTCGAAAGCGGCAGTCTTGGGGAAGAAGTTGATGACGTGGCAGGCGCCGTTCGAGGCGAGAGCTGAGTGTTCGATCACGGAGTTGAAGCTGTTGCCCGAACGTCCGCCGTTGATGAACTCGTTAGAGCCGACGACGTTCTGTGCGCTCTGGTAGTGGGTAGGCCAGACGATGCCGTTGGCAAAGAGGGAGTTCCACAGGGTGGGCAGCACCTCGTCCGAGAGCTCGTTGAAGGCAGCGTCAAAGTCGCTCTTGTCGTCCAAGTAAGAGAAGATACGATTGTTCAGATAGTCGGACATCGCTTGCTCGTCGGGGACGAAGAGGGTGGCGCCGCTGTTGTAGGCGTCATCGCCTTCGACGCTACCGGAGTAGGGTTCCCAGCTGAGCTTGAAGGGCATGGTGGCACGGTAGTCGCGGAGCTTGAGCGACGAGAGGTCGCGATCGGGGAACATCTTCTCGAAGTAGTGGATCGTGCCGGCGTCTTCGGTGTATTGCAAGAACTGGTACGAGCCATCGCCCAACTTGTGGTAGAGCATCTTCTTCAGCGTTGACCAAGCGCCACCGCGCACCTCTTCGGGCAGCTGATCGTCGGCGAGGTTACCGTAGTCGATGATCATGCGATCCAAGTTCTTGAGTGGGAGCACCACCTTGTCGATCAGGTGGATCACGCCGTTCTCGCAGTAGAGGTCGCCCGAACCGGCAGAGACCTCCTTGATCTGTGCGCCGAGGACGTTGCCGTAGTCGGACCATGTAGAGCCGTCAGACTCCTTGTAGAAAGCGTTGTAGTCGGAAGCCGAGAGACCGTTTTCCTTCCAGTAGTTGCGTGTCAAGACGGGCAGATAGCGGTAGTTGTTGGTCGTGCTGGTGGTGACGGCGCCTGACAGGGAGTTGTAGACCCAGATGCTGTCGCCGTCCACGTAGTCGCGCGCCAAGACCTCGTACGAGGGGGTCTGATGCTTGTAGGCGGCGCCGATGCTCCACGTGTTGTAGCCTACCAACGTGTTGCCGATGCTGTCACAGGGATACGAGTTGTAGAGCATCGTGTAGGAGACGATCTCCGCAGCGACATCCGCGGGGATGTCTTCGACGCTCTTGTAGCCGTAGGCGTTGTTGGCGAAGAAGGCCTGAAACGCATCGTCTGTGGGCACGAAGAAAGTGTAACTACCGGACCCCTCCAGCTGCTTGGCATAGAGGGTCTTGCTTACCAGCTGGAGATAAGTGTTGCAATCACCACGCTGTTCGAGGATCTGCCAAGCGGGAGCGTCGAGCCAACTGGGTCGGGCGTAATACTTGTCGAAGTCAGAATCCTGACAGCTGACGACAAGCATACCCAACAACGGGGTAGCCATGAGCCACGCATGGGCAGACAATCTCGACGAGAAAGCTGTTCTTCCGTGATTTTTCATGTGTGTGTTAATTGTGTATTGTTGTTATAACTGTGATTATCCCAAGTAGAGCGGTGAGGCGGTGTACCGCCGATCTAAAGGCTTCGTGGAGCGCTTTTTCACGGTCTATAGCACGTTTTCATGGTGCACTGTCACCCATGGTATAATTTTAGATTGTGTAAAGATACTAAATAATCACATACGCGCGACCAAGCGAGCGGGACGTAGCGAGAACATTTAATAGTACACCGAGGTTTTAACACAGCGTCCGCAGCACATTAACAGTTGCGCGACGGCTTTCGAGAGCGGGATTTTGGCGGAAATGTTTCCGTTTCTAAACACTTTGATTCGAAAAGGTTTGTAACACAGAGCGGAAAATGTTTACTTTGCGCGTCGGACGATTTTCAAACCATCAGAAACATCGCGAAACACCAACCATCGCGAAACACAGCACCATCACAAGACACAACACCCCAAAAAAACAATACGATCATGAAACATCTCCTCCTACTCACCCTGCCCTTATGGTGTCTCGGCGCTGCCGCCCAAGAGACGGTGGCTCCCGGCGTTACCACCCATGAGACGGTAGAGCCCATGCAACAGGGCAAGTTCGAAGCCACGTGGCAGTCGCTGGCGCAATACGAGACGCCCCAATGGTTCAAGGACGCTAAATTCGGCATCTGGGCGCATTGGGGGCCGCAGTGTCAGCCTATGTACGGCGACTGGTATGCGCGCAACATGTATTACGCCGGATCGGGACAGAACCGCTATCACGTGGAGCATTACGGCGACCCTGCCACCTACGGGCTCAAAGAGATAGCGCGCGACTGGAAAGCCGAGCACTGGGATCCCGAAGCCCTTATTAAATTATATAAGGAGTGCGGCGCAGAATACTTCATGGCGCTGGCCAATCATCACGACAACATAGACCTCTGGGACAGCCCCTATCAGGAGTGGAACAGTGTACGCTTGGGGCCGCAGCGAGACCTGCTCGAAGGGTGGTGCAAGGCGGCGCGCAAGCAGCACATCCCCTTCGGCATCAGCATCCACGCCTCGCACGCTTGGAGCTGGCTGGAGCCCTCGCAAGACTATGACGGCAAGCTCACCGTCGCCGACGGCGCAGGTCAATGGTGGGAAGGCTTGGATCCACAGAAACTCTACGTACAGAACCATCCCCGCAGCGAGGGATCGGAACAGAGCAACAGCATACACCGTCAGTGGACGTGGGGCAACGGCGTGTGTCCTCCCTCCGAGGAGTTCATCACCAACGTCTACAACCGCACGTTAGACGCCATCAACAAGTTCGATCCCGACGTGATCTACTTTGACGACGTAGTGCTCCCCTTCTACCCTTACGACGAGGAGGTAGGGCTCAAGATCGCGGCACACTTCTACAACCACAACGCCCGCGTACACCACGGGCAGGAGCGCGGCGTACTGTTGGGCAAGTCGCTCAACGCCGAGCAGAAGAAGTGCCTGACGTGGGACGTAGAACGCGGCATCCCCGACAAGATACAGCCCGACTACTGGCAGACCTGCACCTGCATCGGACAGTGGCATTACGACCTCCCCACCTACGAACGGGGCGGCTACAAGACGGCAGCCACAGTGATACACATGCTGGTAGACATCATCAGCAAGAACGGCAACCTGCTGCTGAGCGTCCCGCTGCGCCCCGACGGGACGCCGGACGAGAAGGAGTTGGCAGTGTTGCACGACTTGGCAGCGTGGATGAAGGTGAACGGCGAGAGCATCCACGGCACACGGGTGTGGAACACCTTCGGCGAGGGGCCTACCGCCGAGGCTGCCAAGCCCGTCGAGGGATTAGGCTTCAACGAGGGGGACAACTACACGGCGGCTGACGTACGCTACGTGACGCGCGGCAACATCGTCTACGCCACCCTGATGGGCTGGCCTACAGAGCGGCGGATCCTGCTCAAAGCCTTCGCTGCCGAGGCGGGCAACTGCCCCTTCGGAGTACGCAGCGTGAAGCTCTTAGGCTACGGCAGGGTGCCCTACCAACGCACCGCCGAGGGGCTGGAGATCACCCTACCGGCGCAGCATGGCGAGGAGCCTGCCATCGTCTTCAGGATCGGGGTGAAATGAGGGTCGTAGATGTTTTCGGAGCTGAAACACAGTGTATATGAGTTTTTTGCGCTATCTTTGCGCGATTAAAAAACTTTATCATCACACTCTATGTCACAGCTCACAGAAGAAATCAATAAACGACGCACCTTTGCCATCATCAGTCACCCGGATGCCGGTAAGACCACCCTCACAGAGAATCTCCTGCTCTTCGGTGGTGCCATCCACGTGGCGGGGGCGGTGAAGTCCAACAAGATACGCAAGACAGCCACCTCCGACTGGATGGAGATCGAGAAGCAGCGTGGCATCTCGGTAGCCACCTCCGTCATGGCGTTCGACTACGAGGGCTACAAGATCAACATCCTCGACACACCGGGACACCAAGACTTTGCCGAAGACACCTACCGCACCCTCTCGGCGGTCGACTCGGTAATCATCGTCATCGACTGCGCCAAGGGCGTTGAGACCCAGACGCGCAAGCTGATGGAGGTATGTCGTATGCGCAATACGCCGGTGATCGTCTTCATCAACAAGATGGATCGTGAGGGCAAAGACCCCTTCGACCTCTTGGACGAGGTGGAGAAGGAGCTGAAGATCACCTGCCGCCCCCTGTCGTGGCCTATCAATATCGGCGCCCGCTTCA
>CAZGZL010000119.1:0-5336 GCA_964530595.1 uncultured Prevotellaceae bacterium
AGTGTCAAAAAATTTTGTGCTCAAAACGAAGCTCCCCGGAAGTTGCGCATGTAACTTCCGGGGAGCTGTTTAAGGGAATATCTCTTTCGCCCAATCTTTAGGGCTCACTCAGCGTTTGTTCTTCCGACGAAACACCAAGACGGAACGTGCGGGAACGTAGAGTTTCAACCAGCCCTTGCCATCCGCCTCGTAGAGCGGATCGAACTGTGTCTCGTAGTCTACATTGGCATCCACGAGACCGAAGCCGCCATATTTCGGATCGTCGCTGTTCAACACGAGTTGATAGTGTCCGTCGGGCACCAAGAAGCCGTAATCCGTGAATGAGCGTTGCGCATCGAAGTTGAAGACGAAAAGCAGCCGTCTGCGCTCGAACGCCAAGATATGATCACCGCGATTATCCCAGATGGGGACAATCGGAGCGTCGTTGAAGCGAACGACGGATTTCACCAATCCGATCATGTCGCGGTCGAAGGCATTCAAGAAGCGATATTTCAAGTCCTGTCGATCGACCAAATCCCATTGGCGACGCGCATATTTATAGCTCCATCCATTACCTTCGCGGGGGAAGTCGATCCACTCGGGATGTCCGAACTCGTTGCCCATAAAGTTGAGATAGCCGCCATTGATGGTCGAAAGGGTAATCAGGCGGATCATCTTGTGCAATGCAATGCCACGGTTGACGTCGAAATCTTCGTCGCCTACCATCATGTGCCAATACATTTTGGCGTCTATGAGGCGGAAAATGATGGTCTTATCGCCCACCAAAGCCTGATCGTGGCTCTCGACGTAAGAGATGGTCTTCTCGTCTGCACGGCGATTGGTCAGCGTCCAGAAGATGTCCGTCACGTTCCAATCCTCGTCCTTTTTCTCTTTGAGCACCTTAATCCAATAGTCCGGGATGCCCATCGCCAAGCGATAGTCAAACCCCATGCCGCCAGCCTCGATGGGGCTTGCCAAGCCCGGCATTCCACTCATCTCTTCGGCAATCGTGATGGCGTGAGGATTGACCTGATGGATCAGACGATTTGCCAACGTCAAGTAGCAAATTGCGTCGCCGTCCTGTCCGCCGTCGTAATAGTCGGCATAGCCCGAAAAATCGTGTCCCAAGCCGTGATTGAGGTAGAGCATCGAGGTAACGCCGTCGAAGCGGTAGCCGTCGAAGTGAAATTCCTCCAACCAATACTTACAATTACTCAGCAAGAAGTGCAATACCTCGTTGCTGGCATAGTTGAAGCAGAGCGAGTCCCACGCCGGGTGTTCGCGACGATCGCCGGGATAGAAATACTGATCGGTCGAGCCGTCAAAGCGTCCCAAGCCCTCTACCTCGTTTTTCACCGCATGACTATGCACGATATCCATGATGACGGCAATACCCAAGCGGTGTGCGTCATCGATGAGATGTTTCAAGTCGTCCGGAGTGCCGAAGCGCGACGAGGGAGCGAAAAAGCTGCTGACATGATAGCCGAATGAACCATAATAAGGATGTTCCTGAATCGCCATGATCTGAATGGCGGTATAGCCTAACTGAGCCACACGCGGCAGCACGTTGCGACGGAACTCGTCATAGGTGCCCACCTTCTCTTCTGCTGTCGCCATACCGATGTGGCATTCGTAAATCAGCAGCGGATCGACATGCGGCACAAAATCCTTGCACTTGAAGCGGTAGGGACGTGCCGGCGCCCAGACTTGGGCAGAAAATATCTTGGTTTCCTCATCCTGCACGACGCGGTTAGCCCATGCCGGAATACGTTCGCCGCAGCCGCCTTCCCAATAGATTTTGAGCTTGAAAAGGTCTTCATGATGCATGGCTTCGGCGGGCAGTTGGATTTCCCAAACGCCATCCTCACCTAAGCGGGTCATCGCATAGTTCGCCTGTTCCTGCCACTCGTTGAAGGTGCCAATCAGGTAAATTTTTGTGGCATTGGGTGCCCATTCGCGGAAGACCCAGCCTTGGGGTGTCGCATGGAGTCCGAAGTAGAGATGTCCGGAAGCCATGTCATACAGCGAACCACCGGAGCCGCGAGTCAGTTCATGCTCTTTCCAAAGCATGTACTTATAGCGTCCGGCGATGGCATCGGCATAAGGCTCCAGCCACGGATCATTCTTGATTATCTTTAGCGACTGAGCCTTTAGGCGGTGCATCTTCTTGTCGAATTCCACGTCGCTAATTACAGAATTCGGCTTGGGGTTGCTTTTGCATTTCATGGTGTGTTCATGTTGGAGATTAGCGTTGCCTTGTCAGCAACAAGCAAAGGTTAAGCTCTGATCAGAGCTTAACCTTTACGATAACTTTGCGCCAAGTGCCGACGCCGATACCGGGCTGATGACCGTCTTCGGGGAAGAAGATAGCAAACTCGCCGGGCTTCACAGTGAGCATAGTTTCAGCCTTGTCATAGAAGAACGTAACATCCTTCACGTCGTTGTAAGCGTCGCGGGGCTGCGTCAAGTGGCAAGTAGGAGTATAACCCATCTGCTCGGTCTGCTGAATAGCGATCTGAATGTCGATGTAATTGTTGTGTGTCTCCATCTTGGCAGTCTCTTCGTCCTTACCGTTTACTTCGGAGAAGTTAACAAAGAGGTCTTTGCCATTGAGCTCAATCTTTCCGGGCTCCAATTTGGAGAAATCTGTGTTCTTAACGAAATCGAAAGCCTGCTTGAAAGCGGGATGCAATCCCTCGTACTTGGAGGAATTCTCAAGTGAATCGAGTACCATAAGATATGTGTGTTTGTTGATTGTTATAAATTTGGGCGTAAAGATAATTGGTTTACCTCAATTCACAAACAAAAATTTACATTTAGTTGGATTTGTTCAGAGGGCAAACCGCATTTTGACCCATTTTCAGCACAAAACACGCACTTTGACTTCACTCGGAGGAGGGATTTCGAGGTTATTTCTTAGACTTTAACGGCGTGAGCTTATACGGTTCAATGCGTGCTCCGGACTTTTTGTTGTTTTCCGGAGGCGTCATAAAGAGATGCTTGAACTTCCGCTCGGCGCGCACATAATCGTAGAGTTGTTGCGGCGAGAGCAACTGTTCGAAGCGTCCCAAGTAATGTAGTTCGAGGGTGGCATCCTCCACCCCTTGGCGGTATTCCTCACGCACAACACGCAACAGTGCCGAGTCGGGCACCGAGGCGCGTCCCTCGTCAGTGCGCATCTGGTGGCGCACGTCGCGCGAAGCCTTCATGTAGCGTTCCATCATGGTCGCCTTCTCCCGTTGCAACTGTCTGTAGACGGGGGCAAAGCGAGCGGAGTCGGCGGCGGGCAACTTCATCTCGCGGAGGATAAAGTTGGTTTTTCCTTCTATAAATTGCTCCAAATTGGGACGACGGGGCGGCATCTTTTCGGCATTTTTAGGATTGGACGGCTGCGCCGAAACGATTCCGGTCAGCAACATCATTCCCATCAAGAGCACGAGACGTAAGGATTTGTTCATTTTTCTGTAGGTTTTTACTCTTTATTCTTCACCAAAGAGATATTCGTAGATGTCATAGTCGCTGACAGAGGCGAGCATCATATTCTGCTCCATCTGCTCTTGCGTCTCGACAATGGACTCGGCCATCGGCTCAGTCTCCGCAGAAACAGAGTTCCAAACGGAAGGATGCCACGGCGTCAACAGTCCGATCAGCAGACCGACACAAGCTGCTACGCTGATCCAGACGGCGATGCGTCGGCGCAGGTTGGAACGAAGTCCCCCCGGTGTGGCCGTCATCGTCGGCTGGAATGGAGCTGCAAGCACCGGTGTTGCGAGGCGTTGCGCCTCGTAGGCATCAATGCGTTGTGTCATCTGCCGCTCAAAGTCCTCAAAGTAATGTTCCGGGACAAACATACCGGACTTCCGGTCAAGGTTGTTTGGGTGTGTCATTTATTTATATTTGTCTATTCTTATACATCTAAGACCGCCATTGCCCGCCAAAGTTTAATGGCTCAGTCGGCGTCGCATTGCGTTTTTTTGAGATAATCGCTCACCTTCTGGGCGGCAAAGTGATAGGAGGCTTTCAGGGCGCCGATCGAAGTACCCAACACGCGGGACATCTCCTCGTAGGGCATTTCGTCATAATAGCGCAGGGTGAACACCTGCCGCTGCTTGTCAGGAAGGGCGGCAATAGCGAGGAGCAAGCGCCGTTGTGCATCGTCGCCATCGAAGTATTCATCGGCAGCCACTTGCTCTTGCAGGTAGCCGGTGGCGTCGTCGGTGATCATTTCCAATTCGCGGCTACGTTGTTTGAGCAGGGTGAGGCTTTCGTTGTGTGCTATGGTGTAGAGCCACGTGCTGAGCTGTGCCTCTCCGCGAAAGCCCTCCAAGCTCTGCCACGCCTTCATGAAGGTGTTTTGCAGGACGTCGTTGGCATCGTCGTGATTGAGCACCAAGCGGCGAATCTGCCAATAGAGGCGTTCTTGGTAGAGCTTCATCAACTGCGAGAAAGCTGCCCGCCGCGTCTCCGGACGCCGCAACGACGCCAAGAGATCGGCGTCATCAGGCTGTAAATTCGTCGCTACGTTCATATTCTTTCTGTTCGTTGTTTATGGGTTGGACAATGTGAGGTATGCAAAGTTTAATCGAAATTACGCAATTTTTTTCTTGCGCCGCACGGTGTCGGAGGCTATCCGGACTCAAGACACGGTCACGGCATGAGCGAGGCATCATTCATCCAACAGATAACGCACATGCCGTGCGCGTGGCGGCGCAAAAGCGTTTCTCGGTGTCTCTGCAGTGCGTTTCGCCGTGCATGTTGCTCTCTATTTTATTTTTCGATGAAACCCTATTATAAATTTTCCGTTTGCTACCGCCGCATGGGGTGAGCACACGTCCATCGAACGTCAACCTCTCTTACACAGGGCGACAAAGGGACAATAGGTACAACCCTTGGTATCGACGCATTGGGAGAAGGGCTGTCGAGGATCGAACAACGCTTCGAGGGTACGGCGAAATTCGCGCTCAAAGGTAGCGGCAAAGGGGGCGTAGTCTGATAGCGCACCGCTCGGAAGCTGCATTTCATCTTCCGGCGTATAGCGGTTGTTCGGCAGGAAGGTCAAGCCGGTCGCTACTTGTTCTTCGTGGAACTCCCGGACAGAATAGAGGTGTGGCACTAAACCGTGATAACGGGGGGCGTCGGAAGTGTTCAAGGTGAGCTGGCAAAGTTCTTCGTCAGAGGCGAGCCCGAACATCAGGCAATACATCATGACCTGCATGGCCTCATCCGAACAACCATCGTTTTCGGGGTCAAAGAGACCGGCAACGCTGTTAAATTGGGTTTTCGGCTGAGTGTTTTTTACCTTAGGACGGCTGGTCTTATAGTCGATGATGCGCAGATGCCCTTCGCGGTCTATATCC
>CAZGZL010000120.1:0-5178 GCA_964530595.1 uncultured Prevotellaceae bacterium
TCTTCGTGCCGTTGTAGCTGAAGAAGGAACCGGACTTCTTGATGATGCCGAGGGCTACGCCCATGTCGACGATTTCACCGCTGCGGCTGATACCTGAGCCGAACATGATGTCGAACTCTGCCTTGCGGAACGGAGGCGCCACCTTGTTCTTGACCACCTTGCAACGCACCTGATTACCGATCACCTCGTCACCGTCCTTGATAGAAGTGACGCGACGGATGTCGATACGTACAGAGGCGTAGAATTTCAGGGCGTTACCGCCGGTCGTTGTTTCGGGATTGCCGAACATGATGCCGATCTTCTCGCGCAACTGATTGATAAAGATGCAGACTGTGTTTGTCTTGCTGATGGCAGAGGTCAACTTACGCAACGCCTGACTCATCAGACGAGCCTGCAAGCCCACTTTATTCTCGCCCATCTCGCCCTCGATCTCCGCCTTCGGCGTAAGCGCAGCCACAGAGTCGATCACGATGATGTCGATCGCCGAAGAGCGAATCAAATTCTCGGCGATCTCTAATGCCTGCTCACCGTTGTCCGGCTGTGAAATTAACAGCTCATTTGTATCAACGCCCAACTTCTCGGCGTAGAAGCGGTCGAAGGCGTGCTCCGCGTCGATAAACGCAGCGATACCGCCGTGACGTTGTGCCTCGGCAATAGCGTGAATAGCCAAAGTAGTCTTACCGGACGATTCCGGGCCATATATCTCGATGATGCGTCCCTTGGGATATCCGCCGACGCCCAAAGCGGCGTTCAAGCCGATCGAACCCGTAGGGATCACCTCAACATTTTCGATCTCGTCGTCGCCCATCTTCATGATCGATCCGCGACCGAAATTCTTTTCAATCTTATCCATTGCAGCCTGCAACGCCTTCAAGCGCTCGGCTGAGGGCTGCGGACGCCCCTCCTCATTAGCTGATTTCATGTTTGTTAATGTGTGTATAGTAAAATGTGTTATTCATGTGTCGGCTCACTTGATGCCGCGCGTCTTGTAGGCGCAACGAGCTTTGCCCTTCAAGATCTGCTGAATGCGTCCCTTGATCAGCTGCTTGCGGATCAGTGAGATGTGGTCGATAAAGATCTTACCGTCCAGATGATCGTACTCATGCTGCACGATGCGGGCAGCCCAACCGGTGACGCGCTCGGTATGTTCCACGAAGTGCTCGTCTTGATACTTCACGACCACCCATTGCGAGCGCGATACCGCCTCATAAATGCCGGGAATGCTGAGGCAACCCTCGTCGCCCGACACCTGTTCCTCGCTTCGCTCGATAATCTCCGGATTGATCATGCAGCGCTTGAATCCTGCACACTCCGGGAAGTCTTCGGTCGCACCGGTAGCGTCGATGACGAAGAGGCGTAACGAGAGCCCCACCTGAGGTGCTGCCAAGCCCACGCCTTGAGCGTTATCCAAGGTGGCGAACATATCTTGAAGCAATTTTTCGAGATCCGGATAGTCTGTCGGAACGGTTTCCGCCTCTTTGCGGAGCACCGGTTGTCCGTATAAGAAAATGGGTAATTGCATATTGAAATAAAGGTTTGATTGATCATTCTACTCAGAAAAATTACTGTCGGCGCGACTCCAAATAGCTCTGCAAGATGATGCACGCACTGATTTCGTCTACCAACGCCTTGTCTTGGCGCGCCGTCTTGCGCAGCCCGCCGTCCAACATGGCTTGATGCGCCAACACGGAGGTGAAGCGTTCGTCCACCAATTCGACGCGCATATCGGGCAGGAGCTTCTTCAACCGATCCAAAAAGGGGCTGATGTAGCGCCAAGACTCGCTCATGGCACCGTTCATCTGCTTGGGTTGTCCCACGACGATGCAGTCCACCGACTCCTTTTTGAGATAATCCAACAAGAAATCCAAGAGTTTTGCCGTGGGTACGGTCGTCAATCCGTTGGCAATAATTTGCATCGGATCAGTCACGGCTATGCCTGTCCGCTTGCGGCCATAATCTATAGACAGAATTCTTCCCATGCGGCGAAGATACGGCAATTCGCAGAATTGAGCAAAAAACAGCACAATATTTCGCCTAAATGGGGGTAAAGTTCCCCCGCTTCCGCTACCCATCCGAGGGGTGCATTAACTTACAGTGATTCAACCGAAAAAAAACGAACAAATATCAAAAGTCCGATACGTTCGGCACGGCAGAAAGACTCTCTCCGAGCGTCGCGTATCGGACCGCTTGATCCGGATCGTGGGACGTTGTATGCCCGTCCCGTCACAAGATCAATGTTTCAGGGCTTCGAGCAGACGGTCGATCGCGGTATCTGGATCGCCGCTCTCGCTGAGCAGCGAGACAAATTTGCTACCAATGATGGCGCCCGAAGCATTGCGCTGAGCACTCTCTAAAGTCTGACGATTCGAGATGCCGAAACCGATCATGGTCGGGTTGCGTAGCTCCATAGCCTTGACTTTGTTGAAATAGGCCTGTTTTTGCTCGTCGAAGGAGCTCTGTGCCCCCGTCGTAGCTGCCGACGACACCATATAGATGAACCCGTCGGTATGAGCGTCGATGAGGCGGATGCGTTCCTCGCTCGTTTCGGGGGTGATGAGCATGATGACACGCAGATCGTAACGGTCGGCAATAGGTTTATATTGCTCCATATAATCCTTGAACGGAAGATCGGGGATGATCATGCCGTCGATGCCACACGCCACACAGCTCTGGCAGAAAGCCTCGAAGCCGTATTGCATGATCGGGTTGAGATAGCCCATTAGGATCAACGGGATCTGCACCTCTTGGCGCACCTCCTTGAGCTGAGCGAACAGCGTGCGCAGCGTCATGCCGTTGCGCAAGGCTTGCGTTGCAGCGGCTTGAATCACCGGTCCGTCCGCCATCGGGTCGCTGAACGGGATGCCGATCTCGACCATGTTCACCCCTTTGGCTGCTAACGCCCGAATGACCGGCACGGTGCTCTCCTTGGTGGGGCAACCGGCGCAGAAATAGATCGAGAGCAATCCCTCCGGACGTTCTTGAAATAATTGATTGATGCGATTCATTTTTTGCTTGATATTGATTGTTTATGTATTCTATCTGTGATCGGTGCTGTCGGCAATGCCCGATGCGGCGTCCAAATCCTCGGCACGTAGCGCGTGGATGAAGGAACGCAGGAGTTCCGGATCCTTCACCGCGGGCGCCGTCTCAAAACGGGAATTGAGATCTACGCCACACCATCGGGGATGATGCAAGGCGCGTAGTTGCGGTAGGCTTTCTGCCCCGATACCCCCACTCAGGAGGAAAGGGGTCTGTCCCGTGTAACACTGTAACAGTGACCAGTCGAAGCTCTGCCCCGTGCCACCGTAGCCCGCCCCCGGCGTATCAAAGAGGTAGTAGTCGCAACATCCTTCATAAGCGGCGGTGCGCTCCACGTCACTCGGCTCGGCGATGCTGAAGGCTTTGATGATCCGCAACGGCGCCGAGAGTCGGTGGCGCAAATCGGAGCAGAACTCCGGCGATTCGTCGCTATGCAGCTGCACCCCCGTTAGGGAGAACTGCTGCACGTGTTGCATGATGTCGTCGATTGTGGCATGGACAAAAACCCCGATCCGCTCGCAACGCTCCGGCAAGTAGTCTATCCGCATCACGTAGCGTTTGGATTTGGGATAAAAGATGAATCCCATCCAATCGATGCCCAAAGCTTCGATGGCGCGGATATTCTCCGCCTCACGCATTCCGCAAACCTTGATGATCATAGCCCTTCGACTGCTGTCACGAAGCGCTTGAGCGCCTCGCCCGGCTCTGCCTCACGCATGAAGCATTCGCCGATGAGGAAGCCCCGATAGCCCGCCGCACGCAGTTGGCGCACCGTGTCGGGGTGTGAAATACCACTCTCTGAGACCCGCACCGCCTCGGCGGGCAAGCGCTCCGCCAAGCGGTAGGATTGCGCCACGTCGGTGTGGAATGTCCCCAAATGTCGGTTGTTGACCCCGACCATATCGTATTCGGGACGCACATAATCCAATTCCCGTTCGTCGTGAATCTCCAACAACACCTCCAACTTCAAGGCGTGCGCTTGCTCCATCAGGGCGCGGCACTCCGGCTCTGCGAGATCGGCGGCGATCAGCAGCACGGCGTCGGCGCCGACGGCTTTGGCTTGGAAGAGTTGGTATTCGTCCACAATGAAGTCCTTGCGCAAGATGGGGGTCGTCGTGACCTGCGTCCGCACTTGGCGAATGAAGTCCAACGTTCCACCGAAGTAGGGCTCGTCGGTCAAGATCGAGAGGGCGGCAGCGCCACCGGAGGCATAGAGGGGCACCACCTCCAACGGCTGTGTGTCGCGATGAATCCACCCTTTAGAGGGCGATTTACGCTTGAACTCGGCAATGATGCCCGACGCAGAGGTTGCCAAGGCGCGGCTCATCGAACGAGGCTTGGGATGCGCCTCGCCTAACAGCTGTTCCACCTGTCGGTAGAGTGTGGCGGGAGGCGTCAGCTGCTTCTGTGCTGCTACTTCGAGCCGTTTGGCAGCAATGATTTCCTCTAATATATCTCTCATACGTGGTCTTTAACTATTCAACGCGATGAACTTCTTGAGGGTGTCGGCGGCGCGACCGCTGACGAGCGATTCGCGCGCGATGTCGAGGCACTCCGCCAAGCTCTTTTCTGTTTCAATGATGTGAATGGCAAAGGCGGCGTTGATCAGCACAACGTTTTGCTGAGCCTCGGTAGCGCGCCCCTCCAGTACGGCGTCAAAGATCTCTTTGGCCTCAGCCGCCGTCTTGCCGCCGTAGAGTGCTTCCTGCGAATAGGTGGGCAAGCCCAATTCCGCCGGCTGATAGATACGTTCACTACGATCTGTGACCACCTTAAACTCGGAGGTCAGCGAGATCTCGTCGTAGCCGTCAATGCTATTAACGATGCCATAAGAGATGCCGATCTGCTGGTAGACTTGGCGATAGAGGCGCATCTGATCCAAGTTGGCTACTCCCAACATCTGGTAGGCGGGGCGACAAGGATTCACCAAGGGACCCAAGAGATTGAAGGCAGTCGGGATCTGCAACGCCTTGCGCACCGGAGCGACATACTTCATGCCACGGGCGAAGAGCGGCGCGTGGAGATAGACGATGCCACACTCCTCCATAGAGCGATGCAGTCGATCGGGATCGTTGGTGAACTGTATGCCGTGCCCCTCGATGACGTTGCTGGCGCCGGAGACCGACGTTGCAGCGTAGT
>CAZGZL010000121.1:0-5062 GCA_964530595.1 uncultured Prevotellaceae bacterium
CGTTGCACATATATTCTACGGAGTCGGCAATGATGTCGCGCGAGGGGAGGGAATACAACATCCCGTCGTGTCCCATGGCAATGCCATCGTCGATGGCAATGGTATTGAATTCTGCGGCATAGCAGCCCAATTTCTCAATTTCAGCCTTCACGATCTGACCGATCTCGTGCAAGTGCGTGTGTCCCGGAACGAACTGTGTAAAAGAATTGACTATAGCAATGATCGGCTTACCGAACTGCTCACGTTTCATTCCGTTGGCAACCCAAAGAGCTCTCGCTCCTGCCATACGGCGACCTTCTGTGGTCTGTGCGCTTCTCAACTGTATTTTCATTTTATAGATGTGTGTTTGCTCTTATTACTTAATGATAAATGCACCATCCGGCGTCAAAATCTTTCGACCGAGTGTCTTCATCTGACAAGCCCCGCCATTTCTCCTTTTTTCTAAGCAAAAACTACTATTGAGCTTGTGGGCGACAAAATTACGAAAAATATTATAAGTTGTGCGCTCCGGTGCTGACTTTTTGCTTCAAAAGTGACTTTTTGAGTGGAAAAACGTCTGTTATGCGCCCAAAACAACATTATTTTGTCAACGCATAGTGCCTTTCGGCTGACACGAATGTTAGCGAGCAATCTCTTGAAACGGGACGTCTCGACCTATGGGGAAGGTGCGCCCTCGTTTTTTCAAGAAATTAAGTCGAAAAATGACATTTTACATGTAGCAACAGTGTCGCCAAGTTGTTAAAAATGGCGGCAAAACGAAATTTTGCGATACAGGACTTATTGCGCAAACGACTACCTTTGCGTCGCTAAATGTCAAAACGACGAAGATTTGTATCTCGCTAATTCACAAATATTTTTATATGAAGAATCAAAGTAAGCTCATTGTGACGTGTCTGATGTCACTATGCGGCTTGGGGTGCTATGCTCAGTCCGAAATGGGTAATGTTTATACCCTCGACGAGCTGTACCGCACAGCCGAAGAAAACAGCCGACGCATCCAAGTCTCTAACACCGCCGCCGCTGCCGCCTCAGAAGCAGTTCAAGTGGCACGCGCTTCCCGTCTGCCGGATCTTAATGTTTCGCTGTCTGCCAGTTATATCGGTGACGGTTGGCTCTCCGATCGTCATTATCGGCACGGAATGAATGTCGATATGCCCCATTTCGGCAACAACTTCGCCCTCACCGCGGCACAACCTCTCTATGCCGGCGGCGCTATCAGCAGCGGGATTCGCTTGGCTGAATTGGGCGAGCAGATGGCGGGGCTCGATGTACAGAAGAACCGTCAAGAGGTGCGCCTCCTATTGACCGATCATTACCTCAACCTCTATCAACTGCGCAATCAAGCCGAGGTACTGCGTCAAAACATCACCCGCACGCAAGAGTTGATCCGCAACATGGAGTCCCGTTATGAAGAGGGCGCCGCGCTGCGCACCGACATCACGCGCTATGAGTTGCAGCTCGAAAATCTGAAACTCAGCCTCACCAAGGTGGAAGATGCCGCTCGCATCATCAACCATCAGTTGGTCACAACGCTCCAGTTGCCGGACTCAACGATTGTCCTCCCCGACACCACGATGTTGGACACCGCCCTGCCGGAGATCGTCAGCGAGCAACAATGGCAGGAACAAGCCGCCGCAGGTAACGCCGGGCTGCAACAAGCCTCTTTAGCCCGCGACATCAGCCGCCAGCAGCTCAAGATCGAACGTTCGGCTCTGCTCCCCAAGGTGGTACTCGTGGCAGAAGATCATTTGGACGGTCCGATCTTGGTCGAGGTACCTACGATCAATAAGAACTTCAATTATTGGTTTGTCGGTCTGGGCATCCAATACAATATCTCTTCGCTCTACAAGAACAATCGCAATGTGCGTCAGGCACGCCTCAACACCCGCAAGGCGGAAGAGGAACACGCCTTGGCATCCGAGCAGATCGAGAATGCGGTACAGGCTCAATACACGGCTTATCTCACCGCCTTCACCGAGCTACGCACCCGCGAGAAGAACCTCCAGTTGGCAGAAGAGAATTATGCGGTGGTCAGCCAACGTTATGACAACGAATTGGCGCTCCTGACCGAGCTGTTAGATGCCGACGACATGAAGCTCTCCGCCGAGCTCAACTTGGTCAATGCACGCATCGACTTGCTGAACAATTACTACCATTTGCGCTATTTGACCCATTCGTTATAAATAAATAGATATACACATATATTATAATATCAAACAATTATGACACGTAATTCCAAACGCATCCTTTATAACATCATCATCGCGTGCTTCCTCGTCGGCGGCATCATCTATGTTTGCACACGCTTCATGCACCTCGGACAGGTGGAATACACCGACAATGCACAGGTGAAGCGTCACATCACACCGGTCAACACACGTGTGCCCGGCTTCATCAAGAAGATCTGCTTCGACGACTATCAGGAGGTGCATCGCGGCGATACCCTCGTCATCATCGAGGACACCGAATTCCGTCTGCGCGTGGCACAGGCAGAGGCTGACCTCGCCAACGCTATGGCGGGTCGCGATGCTACCAGCGCCGGAATCGCTACGACACAGAACAATCTGCGCGTTTCGGACGCCGGAATCGCTGAGGCAAAGGCTCAGTTGGACAATGCACGCCGCGAGAGTGAGCGTTATACCCGCCTCTTGGCAGACGGCGCTGTGACCCGTCAACAGTATGATGCGGTACAGACCGCCTATGCTTCGGCACAGGCTCGCTATGATCAGGTATCTCGCGCCAAGAATACGACGTCGTTGGTACGCGACGAGCAGACCCACCGACTCAGTCAGACCGAAGCCGGTCAGCAGTTGGCTGAAGCCGCTTTGGAGTTGGCTCAACTCAACTTGTCGTACACGGTCATCGTGGCTACGTGCGACGGCGTGACCGGTCGCAAATCTATCCACGAGGGACAGTTGGTACAGCCCGGACAGACGATGGTAGACATCGTGGATGCTTCGGACATCTGGGTTGTGGCGAACTATCGCGAGACACAGTTGCACAATATCTCGGTCGGAGCAGAGGTCGAAATTGAGGCAGACGCAGTGCCCGGCGTACACTATCGCGGTACGGTGCAGACCATCTCTGACGCAACGGGCGCCAGCTTCTCACTCATCCCGCAGGACAACGCTACCGGCAATTTCGTGAAGGTAGAGCAACGTGTCCCCGTCCGCATCTCTTTGGAGGGCAATAAACCGGAAGACTTGGAACTCCTTCGCTCCGGTCTCAACGTCACTTGCGAGGTTAAATATTAAATAGAGGAGGAATCGTATGTCAGCTCCTCCCATGCAACAAGGGCCGTTTGTCATTCCGGCATTCCGTCCTTTCGTCCCGCGCAAGCTCCAACCGTGGATCTACGTATTCTTCGCCTTCACCTTCCAGTTTTCGGGTTGCCGATACCTCGGCGCCCTCAACGAGATGGTAGGCGAGCAATCCCTATTGCGCGAAGACCTCCAGATGTGTCTCTACGCCAACCTTGCAGGTTTGGCGATCTACTTCCCGCTGCTGTTCCGCATGAAGTTCCGCTTCACCAACAAGACGCTCCTTTTGGCATCTTGTATCGGGATATTGCTCTGCAACTGGGTGGCGCCACACGTGACCTTCCTCCCGCTGTTGTGGGCGATCTGTTTCATCGAGGGCTGCCTCAAACTGCAAGGCACGTTTGAATGCCTCTCGAATATTCAGCTCTGGATGACCCCCAAGCGTGATTTTACGGTATTCTTCCCCGTCTTGCACCTCTTCATCTTGGGCGGATTGTATTTGCAGGATTTTACCACCTCCTATTTAGCCTCTATCGGTGCTTGGCCGCTAATGAATACTTTGGTGTGCGGAATCATGCTTTTTAACCTACTGATCTTGGTGGTGTTTACCCGCCACTTCCGTTTCATGCGTAAGTTCCCCTTGGTCGGCATCGACTGGTCCGGCATGGCTCTGTGGACAGCGTTGGTATTGCAGATTGCTTATATCTTCGATTACGGTGATTATTGGGATTGGTGGAACAGCCCCGTGGTACGCATCCTCACCGCAACGATATTGATCACTTTGGGGGCGGCTCTCTGGCGTATGTACACAGTTCGCCATCCCTACATTGATCCGCAGATATGGCGTTTCCGCTACGTTAAACCCATCTTGTTGCTCATTACTGTGGTCGAAGCTCTGCTCGGCACGGAGTATGTGCTCGAAGAGGTCTTCTTAGAAGAGGGAATGCACTACGACGCCCTCACCGGAGCGTTCTACGACTGGTATCTCTTGGCAGGCTGCATCGTAGGCTGTCTATTCGCCCTTTGGTGGATGAAGGCAATGCACTTTAGCTATGTGCGCTTGATCATCGTCGGTCTGTTCTGCCTGTTAGGCTATTTAGTGGGAATGTACCTCTTGGTGAACCCGGAAATCAGCCGCGAACAGCTGTTCTGGCCGATCTTCTTCCGCGGTTTGGCTACTGCCATCTTGGGATCGGCATTCCTCACTTCGCTGCACGACTCGATGAACTTCTTTACGTTCTTCCAAGGGCTGGCTATCTTCCAGTGTCTACACCTTGTGGTGGGCGGTCTCATCGGTAGCGCGATCTATACTCACTGGTTACGCTACTTCATCAACGAAGGCTTCGGTCGCTACGGTCAAGCCATCGACGCTGCCAACTTCTCTGCCGCCCCCTTCGATTTGGGCGGATTCATGGAGCACTTTGTCGAGCAAATGGAACTGATCAGCATCCGTACGATCTATGGTTGGGTGATTTATGCGTGTGTGGCGTTCATCCTCCTCTTCTTGCTGTATGATGCCCCGGCGCGCAGAGATCTCAAGAAGATGCCCAGTTGGAAATCTGTGGGCATCCGAATGCGTCGCCCTTTCGGTAAATAATCCTTGCGCTACGTATTGCCGCCCCGATAGCATCAGCGCGGCAGTATAGTAGCCACCAATATCACTCTTGGTACAGCGGCGCCCCGACTTGTAATAATATAGTAGCCACCAATATCACTCTTGGTACAGCGGCGCCCCGACTTGTAATAATATAGTAGCCACCAATATCACTCTTGGTACAGCGGCGCCCCGACTTGTAATAATA
>CAZGZL010000122.1:0-5002 GCA_964530595.1 uncultured Prevotellaceae bacterium
TCCAACCGATCGTAGATGCAGGTCAGCTGCACGGCGCGATCGTCGTTCAGAGTGTAGACGGAACGTTGTTTGTATTCCGACGCAAGGTAGGTGAAGGGACATAGCGAGGCATCGTGTGTTAGGACGTTACGCACATATTCTTGGATAATCTCGGAGACCAATCCGAGGTAGCCCTCCGGATGGGCGACGTGCATCACGTGGTCGAACGAAGCCTCTACCGCTTCGCGGATCTCGCGACGATTTTTGATCAAGGCCTTCAGATAGTCCGAGGTGACGCGGCGACCGCAGAGCGGAGCATAGAGGCGCGACATGGCTTCGTGGAATACCGAGCCAAATTGGCTACTGTCGATACCTTCCGCCACCTCATCCTCTTCACGCAGCCCCTCCAAGTAGATCAGATAGAAACGGAGCGGACAAGCACAGAAATCTTTCAGCGCGCTCGCCGATAGGAAGAGGTCGCCCCCCGGACGATAGCGATCCAAGAGTTGCTGCACACGAGCATCTTTCTGCACGACGAAGGATGCCGATTCTTGCGTCGAGAGGTTGTAATGCACCGGATGTTGCTGCATGGGCTGATGATAGAGGTGTTTGAGCTGCAAAAGGTAGCGGCTCACCTCTCCGGTCTGTGTGCCACCGCTGCGAGTGTCATAGAGGTAGACAATGCGCCGTGCGCGGGCACAAAGGCGATAGAAATGGTAGGCAAATACAGCGTCACGATGCTTCTGGGTGGGGAGTCCGAAGGCGGAGCGAAGCGACATCGGTATAAAGGTATTGGGGGTGGCTTTGGCTGGAAAGACACCTTCATTCATCGAGAGTAGGATCACGTTGTCAAAGTCTACCGAGCGGGTTTCGAGTACCCCCATGACCTGCAACCCCGCCAAAGGCTCGCCACTGAAAGGCACCATCTCGCCCTGCGTCAGGCGTTGCAAGAGGTGAAAGAAGGTCGTCACCTTGAAGCGATAGGAGAATCGCCCCATGAGTTCTGCAAGGCGATCTACCGCCTGCGCATAACAATAGAGGAATTCCCGTTCGACAGAGCTGAACACGGGCTGTTCGGGAATCAACGAGGGCTCCGACTCCTCTTCGAGGCGAGCGTCGTGCTCCGCTTGCTGTAAAAGCAGCCCCAACAGGGTATGCAGGTAAACGGCGGCATCGGCGGCATCCCGCACGCGACGGAAGAGGGTGGCGAGCAAAGGCTCTTGGGCGAAGAGGCTAATGGGGACGCGGAAAAGGCTCTCACGCGTGATGTGTTCCAAAATCCGTGCGGCAGTATGGGGGCACATGGCATTGATGTAGCTATGCGACAGGAGCGCTTGTACCGGTTTGAAGTAGAAGGTCGCCTCTCCCCCATCGCGACCGTCGCGCCATGTGTCGGTTTGCAGGCGGATGATGTCGTCCATCAAACCCGCCACAGGGGTAGCCTTTAGCGGGTAGCCCATCGTGACGTTGAAGGGTTCCAAGGTTTCGGGCACGGCGTAGAGCATCGGGATCAATAATTTCTCATCCGGCAGAACAACGGCGGTATGAATGGCGTTGCCGGGAGCCTCTTTGTCGCGTTCGGAGGGCTGAATGATACCGTCAGTGATCCACTTACGCAGAACGTCGGCGGCTTGTACGGTCTGTCCGACGCCGGAAGGGACTGCGATGAGGTGTACCTCCTTCTGCGCATCGGGGACGATGCCGGCACACAATTCGGCTTCATTCAGCGCATTGGGGAAGTCCGCTAAGTTGTCAGCGGTAAAGAAGGCCGCACGCGAGGCGGGATCGGTCAGGCGTGGGTCGGCATAGTCCCAGCAGAAGTCTGCCATGCCGCGCATCTTGAGGCGAAGCATCAAATGTCGGTCTACGCGACTTACGGCAGTCAGGCCGACAAATACGACTTTGCGATAGGGTATTAGGGTAGCCCATGCATCGTCGTCAAAGTCCGGCGAGGCGAGGCGTTCGATGACACGACGCATCAACATCCCTTCGTAAGCCAAATCGTCGCTCTCCAAGGAGCGGCGGAAGCCCACATAGAGATCGTAGAGTATTGCCCACGTCTGCTCAAAGAGTTCTTTCTTATGATCGTGATCGTTGGGGAAAAAGTGCGTCCAGAAGGAACGAATGACCGCGACGGTCTCAGGATCATAGTCGGTGTATAGGAGTTCGATCTCTTTGAGGTCTCGAACATTGTGGAAGAGGCGCTGAGCGTCAACTTCGTATTTGTCTATGTCGTCAAAGTCAGAAAGCAACATATCACCCCAAAAGACAAAGTTATCGAACTCTTCGGTCGTGTGGCTGAGCGATTGATAGAGTCCGTACAGCCGGAACAGAAGTTCCATACGGTCTGCCAAGCGTAATTCGTTGCTCAGACGAGCAAAAAGCTCATTGATGGTGGTGGTGGCAGGGGCAGCCACGGGAGTTTCCGACAAGGCGCCCAAATAGTGACTAAAGAAAAGTCCGGAACGGCGGTTCGGGAAAACAAAGAGATAGTCCGACAACGCCAATGCCCCTTCGGTGCTGATGGCTTCTCTGTGGTAATGTTCGGCTACGGAACGTAAAAATTCTTTCATGCCCTTAGTGTGTGATGACGGCTGCGAATATAGCCGATCCTGAGCGAAGAGAAAAATCTGAGCGCCGTTTTTCGTCGCAAAGAGTTAAATTTCAGATACACAATCAGACACCAAACCTTTCACTGTCTACGATTGTTTCTACACGCAAAAGCACACACCGCACGCACATGAGACGCACTCTGATTTTCTTGGCTCTGTTTGGGGGCTGCATTGCCATAGCGCTAACCGAGCACGACAGATATGTTCCACACGAACAGTTGCCGAATGCGACGCAAACTTTCTTGTCGCTGCACTTTCCGAGCTGTACCATTCGGCACGCGCATGAGGAACTGCACTTACAGCGACATTGTTTCACGGTCTGGCTGGATGACCTCACGGTGATCGAATTCGACCGCCACGGTTTGTGGACGGAGGTCGAGGGACAACGCCCACTGCCCGCTTCGTTGATTCCGATCGAGGTGGCACACTACGTGGCGCGACAATATCCCGAACATGAGATTCTCGAAATGGAACGGAGCGGGCACTTGGCTCTGAAGGTAAAATTAAGCGATGGCACGGCGATGGTGTTTCGTCACGACGGCAGGGGCTTCATCCCCACCAGCCACACCGATCAGCATCATTTGTTGTATTTCGACACCCCGTTTGTCCCAAACGCGATGGTGCCGATCCATCCCTTGCAGTAATTCAGAAGGCAATGCTCACGCCGGAGCGTTCCTCCTCGACACCCGACTGCGCAGGAAAGATGGGGTCTTCATATACGTCGAGCCAGAGGTTGCCACCCTCCAAGACGGCATAGGAACAATGGGTGATCCAGTCACCCAAGATCATGATACGGTTGGACCGCGTCAACATCAAGTCGAGCATGATGTGGCGATGTCCAAAGACGAAATAGTCGATGGCGGGATCTTGACGCAAATATTGCTTGGCAAAGAGGACCAAATGCTCTCTATCTTCGCCAAGAAAGTCGGGGAATTGCCCTCCGGAGAGACGACTATGCTTAGACCATGCGTGGGCAAAAGCGGTGGTCCAACGGGGGTGTATGGCAGCGTATAGACGCTGACAAGTGGTACTGTGAAAGAAACGCGACATCCAACGATAGCCACGATTGTCGTCACCCAGCCCATCGCCGTGCGCCAAGAAGAAACGCTTACCCTGCAAGGTGACGGTTTCGGCGGCTCGATGGATGACAACGCCGGTCTCCGTAGGCAGATAATCGCGGATCCACATATCGTGGTTGCCCGTGAACCAGTGTACCCGGATGCCCCGGTCGGTAAGTTCGCCCAATTTGCCTAAAAAGCGGGTGAAACCTCGCGGCACGACGTATCGGTACTCGAACCAGTAGTCTATAATGTCTCCAAGCAGGTAAAGTTCGGCACAATCCTCCTTGATTGTGTCTAAGAAGCGCACCACGCGCCGCTCGTAATCCAACGGGTGGGACATGGCGCCGGCACCTAAGTGGGTGTCAGATAAAAAGTAAATTTTGCCGGACGTAGGGGCGGTTTGTTCCATCATGTCGATAGTAGACTTGTAGAGCAGATCAGAGGAAACCCAATTCGAGTTTTGCCTCTTCGCTCATCATATCTTGATTCCACTCTGGTTCGAAGACCAATTCAATCTCGCAGGTGTTCACTTCTGCCAATCCCTCGACCTTGATGCGAATATCTTCCATCAGGAAGTCACCCGCCGGGCAACTCGGAGCCGTGAGCGTCATGCGGATCTTGACGTGTCCCGGCTCAACAACGTCGATGCCGTACACCAAGCCTAAGTCGTAGATGTTCACCGGGATTTCCGGATCATAGACGTATTTCAAGACGTCCACCACCTGTTTCTGTATCTCCAAAACTTGTTTTTCGTCCATATATATATTCTTTCGTTGTGCTTATAAAAGATTGCTGTTGTCCTTATAAAATAGGAAGTCAATAGCGCAAAGGTGCAACTTTTTTTTGGATTCAGAGATACAGATCTCTTTTTTTCGTTAACTTTGCCGCCAAGTTGTTCTGTAAGCCGAGGAAAATCACCCCGGCTGTCGGAAAAATAGCAAGACGCGAAAGAACGCGAAAGAATATTCTTCATAATAATATATAGTATGGAAATCGAACAGACCCTCACAGCGCAAATCAAAAAGGCTGTCCAATCACTCTACGGTGTATCTATCGACGATAAACAGGTGCAGATCAGTCCCACTCGCAAGGAGTTTGAAGGACACCTGACGGTGATGACTTTCCCCTTCCTGAAACAGACGGGCAAGAAGAATCCGGAGGAATTAGGTCGCGAATTAGGCGATTGGCTGGTAGCCAATGAACCGCTTGTGGGCAAATATAATGTCATCAAAGGCTTTTTGAATATGACGATCAATGCATCGTCATGGCTCGAAAAAGTGAAAGGCATCTATCTGGACGCTGACTACGGTACAACGCCCGCCACAGAGGCATCCCCACTCTACATGATCG
>CAZGZL010000123.1:0-4894 GCA_964530595.1 uncultured Prevotellaceae bacterium
TAGCCCCCGCAACCATAGGAACATTCATGTTCGCCTCTCTCATTCCGCAAGCCGTCAGGTTTGCAATCACTTATTTCACGCGCCATATTATTCCCCCGCGCATTATTTCGCCATTTTCGCCACCTTTCGCCCCCACATTTCTTACAAATGCCCCCACACAGCACACTTTCCGGCATATTCTCCCTAAATTTGCAACATTCTCTTGCCCTCGGCAATATTCTGCCGAAATTCGCGTTAAACACTAAACATAATGCCTTGATGTCATGATCCAAATTCTAACACCTGCCTTAACTCTGCGCTCGGCGGCTTGGGCGCTCCTCCTGCTGATCGCCCTCACTGGCTGCTCTGCAAACGCTAATTCGAACGCTAATAGTGCGAACCCGGCGAACGTCGCCGAGGATGGCACCACCGCCGCACCGTTGCGCGACTTCCCTTATCCCAAGATACCGGAACTCCTCGCTACCCCCGCGGAACGGCGCGACTATCTGCTGCGCCACTATTGGGACAACTTCCCGATGGGCGACACCATGACGGTGCTGCACAATCCCGACGTCACGGAGCAAGGACTCTCTAACTACCTCGCATTGATAAACGAGGAGGAGACCCAAGCGGAGACGAGGGAGGCTGCCTTCGATGCGCTCTGCGCCCTCCTGCACGGTCATGCCGAGGCACAGCAATACTTTGTCGATCAGCTGAACGACTATCTCTTTGTCGCCAATTCGCCCGTCTACCAAGAACAGACCTTTGGCACCTTCCTCGACCGCATGATGCGCGACACCCTGATCGACGAGGTACACCGCCTGCGCTTTGCCCCCATTTTGGAGCTGATCGGACGCAACAACCCCGGCATGGAGGCGTCGGACTTCTGTTATGAGACCCCAGACGGTCGGCAACATACGCTACACAGCACCCCCGCCACCCACGACAGGTTGCTCCTGATCTTCTACGACCCTGACTGCGAACACTGTCAAGAGGTGCTGCAACAGATGTTCGCCGACCCCAAGCTCGCCGCAGCCGTGGCGCAACATCAGCTCACCCTCCTCGCCGTCTACACCGAGGGCAACGCCGACCGCTGGCGCGAGACGTTGGACGAGTTCCCCGCCGGGTGGACGATCGGCAACGACGTCACCGAGACGGTGCGCCGCACTATGCTCTACGATCTGAAGGCCATGCCCACCGTCTACCTAATGGATGCGCAGCACGTCGTCCTCAAGAAAGACGCTCCCTACGAGGCGTGCTTGGAGTGACGCCGATGGGGGAGAGGCCCCGCGCATACCTATATTATATAATCTAAATAGCCGCCGAATGCAAAAAAAAACGCATCTCGGCGGCGAGATCGGACGCAAATTGTGTACATTTGCGCGTCTAATACACCAAACGATCATGTATAGCTTTTTAATCTCTTTGGGTATCTTGGTTGCGGGATACTTCATCTACGGCCGATTCATCAGCCACATTTTTGGACCCGATCCACAGCGTCCCACTCCGTGTTACACTCGTCAGGACGGCGTGGACTACATTCCGATGCCAACGTGGAAGGTTTTTATGATTCAGTTCTTGAACATCGCCGGTCTCGGTCCGATCTTCGGCGCCATCATGGGGGCTCAATTCGGCACCGCCGCTTATCTCTGGATTGTCTTGGGCACCATCTTTGCAGGTGCCGTCCACGACTATCTCTCCGCCATGATCTCGCTGCGCGAAGATGGCGCCAGTCTGCCGGAGATCATCGGCAAATATTTGGGACGCAACACGCAGCGCGTCATGTGTGTCTTCACTGTCGTGCTGATGGTCTTGGTGGGAGCGGTCTTCGTCTCGGGCCCGGCGGAGCTCTTGGCGGGCTGGACGCCCGATTGGTGCAATGCCTATGTCTGGATTGTCATCATCTTTGCCTACTACATCTTGGCGACGCTGTTGCCGGTCGACCGCATCATCGGACGCGTCTATCCCTTCTTCGCAGCCTGCCTGCTCTTCATGGCGCTCGGCATCATGGGCTATCTGCTCGTCGTTCGCCCCGAACTCCCCGAAGTGTGGGATCGCCCTTACTTCGGCATCAAATATGAACACAACCCCATCTTCCCGATGATGTTCATCTCCATAGCCTGCGGCGCCATCAGCGGATTCCACGCCACGCAGTCGCCCCTCATGGCGCGCTGTCTGAAGAATGAGCGCTTGGGACGCCCCTGCTTCTACGGCGCTATGGTCACCGAGGGCATCGTCGCCCTGATCTGGGCAGCTGCCGCCACCTACTTCTTCCATGCCAACGGTGTGGCTGACGCCGAGGGACATCCCTATTCCGGCGCTAAAGTAGCGACGCTGATCTCCACCAACTGGTTGGGCATCGTTGGCGGTCTCTTGGCCATCATCGGCATCGCCGTGGCGCCCATCACCAGTGGCGACACCGCATTGCGTTCCGGTCGCCTCATCGTGGCGGACTTTCTGCACATCGAGCAGAAGTCGATGCGCCGCCGTTTGTATATCTCCATCCCTATGTTCTTGGTGACGGCTGCCATCTTGGTGTGGAGCCTGACCGACAAGAACGGCTTCAACATCTTGTGGCGCTACTTCGCTTGGTGTAATCAGGCGTTGTCCGTCTTCACGCTGTGGGCAATCACCGTGTTCCTGATGAAGACCAAGCGCCTCTACTGGGTCACGTACATTCCTGCCGTATTCATGACCGCTGTCTGCACCACCTACATCTTCGTAGCCCCCGAAGGGCTCGCGTGGAACTATGGCGTCGGTGTCGCGATCGGCATCACGGTAGCCTTCGTGACGGGAGCCGCCTTCATGGTGCGTCACCTGAAACGGGATCGCTAATACTCCACTATGACTGAGTTGCAATACTTGCCCGGCGTCGGGCCTCGACGCGCTGAACTATTAGATAAAGAACTACATATCCGGTCGGCTGAAGAGCTGATCGGATATTTCCCGTATAGATACATTGACAAGTCGCGCATCTACAGCATCCGTGAGATAGACGGCACGATGCCCTACATCCTGTTGCGCGGTCACTTCACCCGCTTCGAGGAGGTGGGGACAGGCGCCGGCGCCCGTTTGGTGGGCACCTTCACCGACGGCACGGGGAGCATCGAGTGTGTTTGGTTCAAGGGGCAAAAATACATCTTGAACAGCGTCGACAAGGGACGCGAATATCTGCTCTTCGGCAAGCCGACCGTTTTCCAGATGAACATCAATATCGCACATCCCGAATTGGAGGTGAGCGTCGACGATGCCACCGACGAGGAGAAACAGGGGCTGTCGGGAATGTACAATACGACAGAGAAGATGAAGCGTGCCGCCTTCACCTCTAAGGCGCTGCAAAAGATCATCCTCGGCTACTTCAAACGCCATTTGGCACCCTTCGCTGAGACACTGCCCGCCTACGTCGTCGAACGCATGAAGTTGATGAATTACAATACCGCCATACGGCAGATACACTTCCCCGCCAATCCCGAAAACCTGCGTCAGGCGCAATTTCGCTTTAAGTTCGAAGAGCTTTTCTACTTGGAACTCTACTTGGTGCGCAGCTTCAAGATGCGTCAGAAGGCCTTGGCGGGATTTCCCTTCACCCGCATCGGGGAATACTTCAACAACTTCTACACTCAATGCCTCCCCTTCGAACTCACCGGGGCGCAGAAAAGGGTCTTGAAGGAGATCCGTGCCGACGTCGGTAGCGGACGTCAGATGAACCGACTGCTGCAAGGCGACGTCGGTAGCGGTAAGACCTTGGTGGCGCTGATGTCGATGCTGATGGCTTTGGACAACGGCTTCCAAGCCTGCATGATGGCTCCGACGGAGATCCTCGCCACGCAGCATTATGAGAACCTTGCCGAGATGCTGACCCGCATCGGCATCCGTGTGGCGCTACTGACAGGCTCCACCCCCAAGAAACAGCGCGACAAGATTCACGCCGCTTTGGAGGAGGGCTCGCTGCACATCTTGATCGGTACGCACGCCCTGATAGAACCGGTAGTGAAGTTCCACAACCTCGGCCTGGTGGTGATCGACGAACAGCACCGCTTCGGGGTGAAGCAACGCTCCCTGTTGTGGCAGAAGAACCTTCGCCCGCCTCACGTGTTGGTGATGACGGCGACACCGATACCCCGCACGTTGGCTATGACGGTCTACGGCGACCTCGACGTCTCGGTGATCGATGAGCTGCCCCCCGGTCGTAAGCCGATCCAGACCCTGCACCGCTACGACAATCAACGCTTGGGTTTGAACCAAGCCATACGCGGACAGCTGAAGTTAGGGCGTCAGGTCTATGTGGTCTATCCGCTGATCGAGGAGAATGAGAAGCTGGCGTACCGCAACGTGGAGGAGGGGTTTCAGGTGATGCAAGAGGCCTTCCCCGAATACCGCGTCGTGATGGTGCACGGCAAGATGAAGCCCAAGGAAAAGGAGGCAGCGATGCAACGCTTCGTGACCAACGAGGCGCAAATCATGGTGGCAACGACCGTGATCGAGGTGGGGGTGAACGTCCCCAACGCCTCGGTGATGATCATCGAGAGTGCCGAACGCTTCGGGCTCTCGCAGCTACATCAGTTACGCGGACGTGTGGGGCGTGGCGCCGACCAGAGCTATTGCATTCTCGTCACCAACTACAAGCTCAGCGAGGACACCCGCAAGCGTATGGAGATCATGTGCCGCACGACGGACGGCTTCGAGATCGCCGAAGCCGACCTCAAGATGCGCGGCCCCGGCGACTTGGAGGGGACACAGCAGAGCGGTCTCGCCTTCGATCTACACATTGCAAGCTTGGCGCGCGACGGGCAGATCTTGACCCGCGCCCGCGAGTTGGCGATGGAGATTGTAGAACGTGATCCGATGCTCGAAGCACCGGCGAACAATCTGTTGCGCACCCGTCTCGAAAAACTCTTCGAGCACAAGGTGGACT
>CAZGZL010000124.1:0-4880 GCA_964530595.1 uncultured Prevotellaceae bacterium
CCCCCTGCTCCCAAAGCAGGTGCGCTAACCGGACTGCGCTACACCCCGTTTGTTTCGAACTTTCAATGTTTTGTCGTTCGTTCTGGAAAGCGGGTGCAAAGATATAGGGTTTAGCAATACCCTCCAAATATTTCTGCGACTTTTTTCAAATTTTTCTTCAAAAAAGTACTTTCACCCCTCTTTTAAGCCCCGTAGAGCCTATTTCGTAGTAGAATTTTCTACATTTTCGGGAGTTTGCGCTTCTTTGGGTTTTCGGTCGAAAAATGGGTTCTTCGAGCCGGCGCTCAGAGGGATTGCCAGTGTATTATTACAGCCTGCGCAGGGTAAGCCTAAGCGTTGCGCCGCCTCACCCGCCGAATACATAATACGTGTATCGAGGCGTAAATCGGCTGCCATAGCTGCTGCCGAGCCGACGGCGATACCCAAATCGACGGTGTTCAGAGCGCACGGCACTCCCGCCGGGCGAGACGCGCACGTAGCGTAACCACAACGACGGCAGTTCAGACCTTGAGGCTGTTCACGCGTCCCCACGATGAGTACTGCGTCCGCCACATCAATATTATCAGCGTCGCGCAAGAAGAATTTATAGCCCGTCTCGGCGCTGATGACACGCATTTCGGCGCTCAGTCGCTGTAACTCGGCTCCCGTCAAGGTACAGATTTCGATTACATCAATGCCTTTGCCCTTAGGCGCCGTTCTTGCAGCGGTCATCATCATTTTTGCCGCAGCCAATACTTGTGCTTTGCGTTCGTCGCGTTCGTTTATGATCATCGTTGAATGTTTTATTATTGCGCACCAAAGGTAAATAAAAAAAGGGGTGTGCGGATAAAAAACGACTAAAAAAGTAACATTCCGCGACTTTGTGGCTCAGGAACAAGGGAAAGCGGATATATTTGTCCCCGACAACCGTAACGCCTTGTCAATTTCAACCCTGTTAAACACCAAGATGTATATTTCGCCCACTACCCGCCGCGCATTGCTTTCTCTCTGCGGGCTCATTGTTCTGCTCCTTTTATATAAAGGCGTCTCCACAATGCGCCTGTTGGAGCAACGTACAGAAGCTTTGGAGAGCGAAGTCGAAGAACTCCGTTTCCTCATCGCACACTCCGCCCCTACCGTAAAGGTGGAACCAACAAACACGATCCCCACCTCCCCCACCGTGTTGCCCAAGGAGCATCGTCCCCTCTCAGCCCCCAACAACAGCGTCCAAAGCGCCCGCCCTGTCCCGACGGAGGAAGAGAGCAAAGCCCCCAGCCCCTACGGAACCGCCGCCACATATACCCCACTCCCTAAATTCAAGAAACCGGTCTTGATAGAGCTCAACCGGGCAGACTCGGCACTCTTGGTGCGCATTCCCGGCATCGGTGAGAAAAGCGCCGCTGCACTGATCCGCTACCGTGAGCGTCTGGGTGGATATGTCGACCTACGCCAGATCTGCGAGGCAGCTCGGTGGATCGAGCCACAAGATTTGTCGAAATGGGAAAATCAATGGTTGACCGTTAACGCCAACGAAATCCGACCACTACACCTCAACAGTGACGACTTCCGCACCCTATTGCGGCACCCCTACTTAGACTATCCGCAAGTGAAAGCGTTGTTCGACCTACGCGACAAAAAAGCTACGATCTCGTCTTGGGACGAAATCGCAGCTACGGGAATTTTCACGGACGGAGATATTGCGCGTCTCCGTCCCTATGTTCAGTTTGACTGATCGAATTTACTCCACCTGCACATGATCGTAGCGAATAGAGCGACCGATCAGCAAGTTCAAACCGGGGAGCAAGGGCTCTTCACCTCCATCAGGCATACCGGGCAACAGTCCCACCTTGAGCAACATTGAGACAGGGAGGAAATAGTGCGGAGCCACCTCGCGGAACACCACCTTGACACTGCCGGAGGGCAGCGCAAAGTCAGCCTCACGCAGACACCACAGATCTTCGACCACATGAAATTTGCCTGTCAGCGGAATATCGCCCATCATGGTGGTATAAGAAATCACGTCGATGGTATAGCCATCCTCGTCGTAAATGCCGACCAATTCGTAGCGATTCTTCTTAAAATTGCGTATCGACTTGCGCGAGGGGATGAATGCGGCGATCACCGGATGTCCACCCTCGGTGATGGGATCGAACAACTCCTGCTCCTCATCCGTGAGGGTATAGTTACATTCCAACAACCGAAAGTCTGCGCGTGTGGATTCCTGTTCGCGGTAATGTTCGGTGTAGCTGATCCGCGACCGGAAATCGGGATGATCTAAGAAGAATTTCACCCAGCGACGCATCGACGGAATGGCAAAGGTTGCCGTCTTCATCAAGACACGTGCACGCCGCGGCAGATCTTTGATATCCTGTTCGTAGCGAGAGACGACAGAAGCGTCATAGGAGGCGATGTGTTGGTAATAAACTTCGGCGGAATCCAACATCCGCGACATGATCGACAGGACGGGATTCTCCCCCTCGACCGTCACAATTAGGGTAGGCAACGTGATGGTGCGCTCCGTGAGATAGACCTCGCAATGCAACGTCTGCCCCGAAGCGAGGGTTAAGGTGTCGTGGCGGGTGACGTAACCCATCGAGGCATATTCCACCGCATAGGTTCCGGTTGGCAACGAGTCGACCTTGAAAATGCCCGCCCCGTCGGCGATGGTACCCATAGAGCACGCCGGCAGATAGACCGTGGCATAAGGTAACGGCAGTGAGTCGGCGGTCATGATCACCCCCTCCAACACTTCAGCACGCGCCTTGGCGCCACCCAAGCACCAGAGTAGGAGACTTAAAAGCCCCGCCCACAACGCGCTACAAGAAGACCGACGAAGGCGTTGCATCGCCCTGTCGGTCTCTATAAATAGACAATAAGTCATAGAATGCCTCACTTACATTCTGTCTCCAAAATACGCTTCAAAACAGTTTGTGCCGAGATTTCGCGATTGGCAGCCTCCGGAATCACCAACGAGCGGGGACCTTCGATCACGTCGTCCGTCACGATCATGCCACGACGTACCGGCAGACAGTGCATGAAGTGAGCATCGTTCGTCACCGCCATCTGTCGATCGCTGACCGTCCATGAACGGTCGTCACAGATGTTCTGACCGTAATGGGGATCGACATACGCAGACCAGTTCTTGGCGTAGACGAAATCTGCCCCTTCGAAAGCCTTCATCTGGTCGTACTCGATGGTAGCTCCGGCAGTGAAGCGGGGATCCAACTCGTAACCGTGAGGATGAGTGATCACCACTTCGTAACCGGCGGCGACAGCGAACTCAGCGAATGAGTTCGGCACAGCCTGCGGCAGACAACGAGGGTGGGGTGCCCACGTCATGACTACCTTCGGCCGCGGTTTGGTCTTGTGTTCCTCGATCGTGATGATGTCGGCAAAGGCCTGCAATGGGTGTCCCGTAGCCACCTCCATGCTGAACACCGGGCGTCCGGAGTGCTGAATGAACTGGTTGAGGATCTTCTCTTGATAGTCGTCCTCCTTATTTTCGAAGCGAGCGAAGGAACGCACGCCAATGATGTCGCAATAACAGCCCATCACGGGGACAGCCTCCAGGAGGTGCTCCGGTTTGTCGCCATCCATGATGACGCCGCGCTCCGTTTCGAGCTTCCACGCCCCCTGATTAACGTCCAAGACGATGGTATTCATACCGAGGTTCATCGCAGCCTTCTGAGTGCTGAGACGAGTACGCAGACTGGAGTTGAAAAAGATCATCAACAGTGTCTTATTTTTGCCTAAATGTTGATAAGCAAAGCGATTGGCCTTCACCTCCAAGGCCTCGCGCACAGCGGCTTGGAGATCGCCCAAGTCGCGAACGGAAGTATAATATCTCATAGAAAAGTAGATTTCAATTCAATAGGATAAAAAAGAAATTACGAACCACGATCGCCGCACGCATGACGCACGACACCCGCGATTCGTAATTTCGTATTAAATGGTCACAAGGACAGCTTACTCAACGTACTTCTTCACAATGATCGAAGCATTGTGACCGCCGAAGCCGAAGGTGTTGGACAGAGCGGCATTGACTGTGCGCTTTTGCGCCTTATTGAACGTAAAGTTCAAATTGTAGTCAATGTGTTCGTCCTTATCTTCCTCATCATGGTTGATGGTCGGAGGAACAATGTCTTCGAGCACGGACTTCACGCAGACAAGCGCTTCGACAGCACCGGCAGCACCGAGGAGGTGTCCGGTCATCGACTTCGTGGAACTGATGTTCAGCTTGTACGCATGATCGCCAAAGACCTCCTTGATGGCTTTAGCCTCCGAAAGGTCGCCCACCGGAGTGGAAGTGCCATGTACATTGATATAGTCGATGTCCGTAGGTTGCATATTTGCATCTTCGAGGGCTGCCTGCATCACGAGCTTAGCGCCGAGACCCTCAGGATGAGTGGCCGTCAAGTGATAAGCATCAGCAGACATACCGCCACCGACCACCTCTGCATAGATCTTAGCTCCACGCGCCTTTGCGTGCTCCAATGTCTCAAGGATGAGACATCCGGAACCTTCGCCCATCACGAAACCGTCACGGCTTCCGCTGAATGGGCGAGAAGCGCGCTGGGGATCGTCGTTGCGTGTAGAGAGTGCCTTCATGGAGTTAAAACCACCGACACCTGCCTCGCAGATAGCAGCCTCGGCACCACCGGCAACGATGATGTTGGCTTTGCCCAAACGAAGCAGATTGAAGGCATCAATCATGCCGTGTGTGGAAGATGCACATGCAGAAACTGTACCGTAGTTCGGGCCGTGGAACCCATAGAGGATGCTGATCTGACCGGCAGCGATGTCGGCGATCATCTTCGGAATGAAGAACGGATTGAACTTCGGACCCTGTTCTGCATCATAAGAACCTACCTCATCCTGGAACGTCTTGATGCCGCCAATAC
>CAZGZL010000125.1:0-4867 GCA_964530595.1 uncultured Prevotellaceae bacterium
CGTTAAGGCTGGCAACATTCTCGTCCGTCAGCGCGGTACGAAGCACAATCCCGGTTTGAACGTGGGTATTGGCAAGGACGATACTCTCTTCGCTCTGACGGATGGTATTGTCGTTTTCACTCGCAAGCGTGAGAACAAGTCTTTCGTCTCGATTCAGCCTTTGTCGTAACCCCTCGGGTTGCGATTGATTGATATTACGGATTACAACACATGGCTTTTGCCGACCACCGAAACTCTTAGGTTTCGGCGTTAGGTTTCATCGGCAGCCTTGGAGTCGTAGTCCGTAATTCGTTTATTACAGTAGTGTTCTAATTTCATAATATTTAATTATAAACCATGCTTACACTAAAATTGATCGCCGAGCAGACCGATCGTGTCATTGCCGGCTTGAACAAAAAGCATTTCAAGGGTGCAGAAGAGGCCGTTGCCAAGGCTTTGGAACTGGACGGCAAGCGTCGCGCTGCACAGACCGAACTCGATAAGAATTTGGCTGAAGCCAACGCATTGGCCAAGAACATTGGCGCCTTCATGAAGAATGGTCAGAAGGAGGAGGCCGAGGCTGCTAAGAATCGTGTAGCCGAATTGAAGAACGTCAACAAGAACTTACAAGAGCAGATGGATCAGGCACAAGCCGATCTTACCGCCTTGTTGTGCACTATCCCCAATATTCCCTACGACGAGGTGCCCGAAGGTACCGGTGCCGAGGACAACGTTGTCGTCAAGATGGGTAACGAGGTGCCCGCCTTGTTCGAGGGTGCCGAGGCGCACTGGGACATCGCCAAGCGTCTCAACCTCATTGATTTCGACTTGGGCGTTAAGATTACCGGCGCAGGCTTCCCCGTTTACCGCGGTTTGGGTGCCCGCTTGCAGCGTGCCCTGATCAATTTCTTCCTCGACCAAGCCCGTGCAGCAGGTTACGAAGAGATTATGCCTCCTACCGTCGTTAACCAAGCTTCCGGCTATGGCACAGGTCAGCTCCCGGACAAAGAGGGACAGATGTATCATTGCGAAGTAGATGACCTCTACTTGATTCCGACGGCAGAAGTCCCCGTGACGAATATCTATCGCGATGTTATCCTCGACGAGAAGGATCTGCCGATCAAGAACACCGCCTACACGCAGTGCTTCCGTCGTGAGGCCGGATCTTATGGCAAGGATGTGCGCGGTCTAAATCGTTTGCACGAATTCTCCAAGATCGAGATCGTCCGCATCGACACGCCGGAACATTCAGCCGAATCACACAAGGAAATGTTGGCACATGTCGAAGGCCTCGTACAGAAATTGGGCTTGCCCTATCGCATCTTGCGTCTCTGCGGTGGCGACATGAGCTTCACCTCGTCTATCTGCTATGACTTCGAGGTGTTCTCTGCGGCACAGAAGCGTTGGTTGGAGGTTTCTTCGGTATCTAACTTCGACACATATCAGGCCAACCGCTTGCGTTGCCGTTTCCGTCGCGCTGATGGCAAGAAGATCGAGCTGTGTCACACCCTCAACGGTTCCGCACTCGCCTTGCCGCGCATCGTGGCTGCCATCTTAGAGGACTATCAGCAGCCGGACGGTCGCGTGAAGGTTCCCGAAGTCTTGGTTCCCTACATGGGCTGCGAATACATCGGATAAAACGCTTAGCGCTGCCTCTTGCAGCGCTACCTAACATGAAAAAGCTGAATGAATTATATAGTTCGTTCAGCTTTTTTTGTATATTTGCCGCAAAATTTACCATACAACTTAAAAACACCATAAATGAAGAACTTATTGACGACATTCCTCTTGTCGGCTACAATGGGCGTCGGCGCATTGTCCGCACAGAGCAAACTGATTGATGCCTTTCCCGGCGCCGAGGGCGCGGGACGTTACACGACGGGCGGTCGTGGCGGCGCAGTGTATCATGTCACCTCTTTGGAAGATGACGAATCTACCGGCACGCTCCGCTGGGCTATTAAGCAAAAAGGTGCGCGTACCATTGTCTTCGACGTTGCCGGAACGATCGAACTCAAGAGCGTGTTGAAGATCCAGAACGGCGACGTGACCATTGCCGGACAAACTGCGCCAGGCGATGGCATTTGTTTGAAGAATCATGCCCTACAGGTAGCTGCCAATAACGTCATTGTGCGCTACGTACGTGCACGCTGCGGCGATGGCGATAGCTCTTGCGAGGACGATGCGATCAGCGCCTTCAGCGGCGGCAATGGTTTGAGCAACATCATTTTCGATCACTGCACCGCCAGTTGGAGTATTGACGAGTGTATGTCTTGCTACGGTGTGAAGAATTTGACCGTGCAATGGTGCTTCATCACTGAGAGCCTCTACAATTCTATCCACGGCAAAGGTGTACACGGCTATGGCGGCATTTGGGGCGGTTGTCCTGCTACGTTCCACCACAACTTGATTGCACATCACTCCAGCCGTAATCCGCGCTTGTGCGGTAGCCGTTTCAACAACGACGCAGCGAGCGAGATGGTCGATCTTCGCAATAATGTCTTCTACAACTGGGGACCGACGAATGGAGGCTATGCCGGAGAGGGTGGCTGCTACAATTTCATCAACAATGCTTACAAGCCCGGTCCGATGACCGCCACGAAGTCTTCGCTTTGCAATCGTATCTTCCAAGCCAGTCCGGACGACGGAAGCAATAGCCAAGCTGCCGGTGTTTGGGGAACATTCCACTTGAGCGGCAACTGGTTTGATACTTCTTGCCCGTCGTTGTCTGCCGCCGAAATTAATAGCGGCGAAAACGTAAATAAGGACAACTGGCTCGGCTTGCACGTCTCCACTGCACCTACCGGCGGCAAGAAAGCCATTCAGTCGAGCTCAGCCTTTGCGTGCGCTTCGGTAACAACGCATACGGCACAGGACGCCATGGATCGCGTCTTGGCTTATGGCGGTTGCTCTAAGGTACGCGACGCTATTGACGCGCGCATTGCTTACGAAGTGGAAAACGGAACGTTTACCTATACCGGCTCCAAAGGTGGAACACTCGGACTGATTGATACCCCCTCCGACGTAGAAGGCTACCTCAATTACACCTGCACCGCAGCTGAAAAGGCGGCACTTTCGGACTCCAACAACAACGGCATCCCGGACGATATGGAGGATCTGTTGTTCGGCAAGGAAGTCTTGGCTAACGGTCATGACAAGGACGTCAACTACACCAACCTTGAATATTACCTCAACTACTTGGTGCGCAAAATCACCGAAGCGGAGCTCGAAGGTGGCACACCGAGTGCCGACGGCACGAATCAGGGCGGATCTTCGGACGACGAGGTAGCAACGGCGCCGTTTATCGCCACCACAACCGAAGTGGGAGCCTACGACTATTACTGGTTCAATGCCACAAACGCAGATCAAGTCAACGCTTGGATCGCTGACGGAACCATTTCACTTTCGAATGCCTCATTCTCGAAAACGTTCAGCAATGACAATACCGAGTTTACCGGCGCATTGCAGCTGAAGTCGGGCACCGGTGAGGTGGTCTTCAAATGTCCCTCGGTCACGGCATTTACACTTTATATGTTCCGTACCGGTTCATTTAGCGGTGAAGTCTTGACCAGTAGCGACGGCGAGACGTTCGAGAGTGTTTACACCTATAGCGGTTCGAAGTACATCCAAGAATTGGATCTGACCAGCTACGTAGCTTCCGCAGATCCGATTTATGTCAAGATTACGAACGCTTCTTCCGGCTCTTTGAACATTCAAGGTGCCAAGATTGTTGCGCTTCAGTCCAGTCTCGAAACGTCGCTTGACAAACACTCGATCTCAGACCAGTTCTCCATTGCGGCAGATGCTGTCGTGGCTACCAATGCCCAGAATTTACGCGTATATACACCGGACGGACGTTGCGTAGCGTCAGCCTTTGGCGGTCGCCTCTCGATCGCGTCGCTCCATCCCGGAATCTACGTTTTGCGCGTCGTCACGAACGATGGACGCATCGTAGTGCGTAAGTTTGTGAAGTAAATCATTTCTCAATACAGAAACTCTATGAATAAACAAGCATTATTTGAACAGATCCGTCTCAAACAGTCCTTCCTCTGTGTCGGACTGGATACGGACATCAAAAAGATCCCCGAACACTTGCTGAAGGAGGAAGATCCCATCTTTGCCTTCAATAAGGCCATCATTGACGCTACGCAGGCTTATTGCATCGCCTACAAGCCCAACTTGGCGTTTTACGAGAGCCTCGGCTTAGCGGGGTGGGCAGCATTTGAGAAGACGGTAAAATACATCCGCGAACGATATCCGGAGCAGTTCATTATTGCCGACGCCAAGCGTGGCGATATCGGGAACACTTCGGAATTGTATGCGCGCAGTTTTTTCCAACATCTCGATCTCGATGCCGTGACCGTTGCACCCTATATGGGCGAGGACAGTGTAAAGCCGTTCTTGGTCTACGAGGGTAAATGGGTGATCTGTTTGGCGTTGACCTCCAACAAGGGATCGCAAGATTTCCAGATGACGGTAGATGCTCAGGGCGAGCGTCTCTTCGAAAAGGTCTTGCGCGTCGCACAGACTTGGGCGTCGGACGATCAGATGATGTTTGTTGTCGGAGCGACACAAGGCAAGCTCTTTGAAGACATTCGCCGAGTGGCTCCCGATCACTTCCTGCTTGTCCCGGGCGTAGGCGCACAAGGAGGAAGCCTTCAGGAGGTCGTGAAGTATGGCATGAACAAGCAGTGCGGCTTGATTGTCAATTCTTCGCGTGCCATTATTTATGCCGATCATAGCGAAGCCTTTGCAGCCGCTGCGGGCGAAGCTGCCCACAAGGTGCAGGCAGAAATGGCTGAATGTCTGAAGCCGATACTTTGACGCAGCGCTCAACTTGAGTGGCGCATTGCCTCATGATGAAGGGACGGATTCCTCAACGGATCCGTCC
>CAZGZL010000126.1:0-4602 GCA_964530595.1 uncultured Prevotellaceae bacterium
GCAGGATCAGCGACACCTCGCGGTAGGCCACCGCCTGCTTCGAGAGGTCGTCGTAGACCACAAGGGCGTGGCGTCCCGTGTCACGCAGGAATTCGCCGATGGCGGCGCCTGCAAAGGGGGCAAAATATTGCAGCGCGGCGGTGTCGGCAGCGGTAGCCGCTACCACACAGGTGTAGGGCATCGCCCCCTTCTCGCGCAACGTCTGCACGATAGAAGCCACCGTAGAACCTTTCTGTCCGACGGCGACATAGATACAATAGACAGGCTTCCCAGCCTCGTAGTTGGCGCGCTGGTTGATGATGGTGTCGATGGCGATGGCGGTCTTGCCCGTCTGACGGTCGCCGATGATCAACTCACGCTGTCCGCGACCGATGGGGATCATGGCGTCTACCGCCTTCAGGCCGGTCTGTAGAGGCTCCTTGACGGGCTGACGGAAGACGACGCCGGGCGCCTTACGCTCCAGCGGCATCTCGTACTTCTCGCCACCGATGGCGCCCATACCGTCCAAGGGTTGCCCCAACGGATTGATCACGCGACCGAACATCTCCTCGCTGACCTGAATGGAGGCAATGCGCCCGGTGCGCTTGACGGTCATGCCCTCGCTCACCTTCTCGGTGTTGCCGAGCAAGACGGCACCCACGTTGTCCTCCTCCAAGTTCATCACGATGGCCATGATGCCGTTCTCGAACTCCAAGAGCTCGTTAGCTTCGGCGTTGCGTAGACCGTAGATGCGCGCCACGCCGTCGCCGACGTTGAGGACAGTGCCGACCTCCTCGAAACGGGTGGAGGTGTCGATGCCGCGCAGCTGGTCGAGCAGCACTTCAGAGACTTCGCTTGCTTTTATATTGTTCATACTCGATAGTTGAAATAGAATAATGGGGCGCGTTCGTCCGGATCAGACGATGCGCTTGTTTTGTTCGATAAATTGCTGTTTGATGCGTTCGAACTGCGTAGCGACGCTGGCGTCGAGCCTAAGGTCGTCGATGGTGAACACAAATCCACCCATGAGGCGTTCGTCCACCTTCGACTCGATCTGCACTTCGGCAGCGTCGGTGGTGTGTCGGTGCACGAGGTCGCGGAGGCGTTGGGTCACACGGTCGTTGACGGGGGTCGCTGTGATCAGACTGCCGATGCTGATGTGCTTCAGGCTGCGGTATTGCGACACATAGGAGTGGGCAATGAAGAGCATCAACGAGGCACGTCGACGCGACACCACCAAGTCGGCAAAGCGGGCAAACACGGAGTGTGCTGCACAGCCGGCAGCCTCACAGAGCATCCGGGACTTCTCGGCGTCGCGGAGCAGCGGGTTGTTGAGCACCTCCTTGAGGTGAGGCAACTGACGATAGACCGCAATGAACCGGTTCACTTCGGCATAGACTTGCGCCTCGCAACCCTCTTCGAGGGCAAACTGCAACAGCGCCTTGGCATAGCGTTTGGCAATGACTCCAATATCCATGATCCTAAAAAAGTGTATCAGGGTCTAACGTTTCTACTTATTGCTCTCAATCACTTCGTCCAACATCCGGTCGATCATAGCCATTTGTTCCTTGTCATGGCTGAGGGTCGTGCGGAGCACCCGTTCGGAGACTTGCACCGAGAGGAGCGCCACTTGGCGACGAATATCCCTCAGGGCATCCTCCTTCTCGATCTCGATGCGTTGCTTGGCCTCTTCCACGATCTTTTTACCCTCCGCGACAGCATCTACCTTGGCCTGTTCGACAATGCGGTTGCGCGACTCGACCGCCTCCGCCAAGATGCGGGATTGTTCGTCGCGCGCTTGCTTCAATAGGGCGGCGCTCTCCTCGCGAATGGATGCCAAGCGTTCGTTGGCTTCGCGTGCCGAGGCGATAGATTCGTCGATGTATCGCTTGCGGTCGTCAATCATGCGGGTGATGAGCGGCCAACCGTACTTGGCGAGCACGATGAACACAGCGCCGAAGGCAATGATCATCCAGAAGAGCAGTCCGCTGTCAGGAATCAGTAGGGACATAGGATTCAGCTTTTAGATTATTTCATCAAGACGATCAGCAAGCAGGCTACGACGGCGATAAGGCTGACACCTTCGACCAACGCACCAATGATGATCATAGGGGTCTGGATCTTGCTGATGGCTTCGGGCTGACGTGCCATGGCGTCCATGGCGGACGAACCGATCTTGCCGAGACCGAGTCCCGCACCGATAGCTACGATACCTGCGCCGAGAGCGGCTCCGATGTACGTCAAATTGGCTGCTTCTAACAAAATTGAACTAAACATAGTTGTAATGATTTTTAAGTGGGTTGAACAAATTATTTTTTTCTCGAAAATTTATTTCTGTTGGGGGAGGGGTTCGGCGGCATGATGCAACGGCTGCGAGAGCCCGATGAATACCGCCGACAACATCGTGAAGACGTAAGCCTGAATGAACGCCACGAGCAATTCGAGGCAATTCATGAAGATACAGAACACGATGGAGAGAAACGACATCGAACCATTCAAAACCGGCCCCATAGAGGCGGTGATGAAGATGACGCTGAACAACGCCAACATAGCGGTGTGCCCCGCCATGATGTTGGCAAAGAGACGGATCATCAAGGCGATCGGCTTGGTGAAGAGTCCGAAGATCTCGATGATCGCCATGATGGGCTTCAGCCAGCCCGGAACGTCGGGCGAGAGGATGTCCTTCCAATACTCCTTGTTGCCGAAAAGGTTGATCATCAGGAAGGTACACAACGCCAGGACAAACGTGATGGCGATGTTGCCCGTCAGGTTGGCGCTGCCGGGGATCAGCCCGATCAGGTTGTTGAGGAAGATGAAGAAGAAGGCTGTGAGCAGGTAGGGCGCATAGCGCTGCACGTGCTGCGGGATGTTGCCCTTGATCACGTCGACGTAGATCATCTGCACCATCATCTCTATCAGTCCGACAAAGCCTCGCGGGGCGGCATCCTCCACACGGTGGCGGCGATACCAACGGGAACAGTAGAGCACCATGGCAATGAGCAGGGCGCTGTTGATGAGCAGCGCCAAGGCATTCTTGGTCAGCGAGAGATCGGTGGGGCGAAATTCCTCGCCCGTCACGGCGTCGCGCTCTACAACCTTGCCGTCATGGTCTCCGCCATGGGCGATGTACAACCCCTCGTACGCCTCGTTTCCGTGGTGGAAGTGGCGCGACGAGAAACAGTGCCAACCGCTCTGCCGACTGTGGATGATGACGGGGAGATAGAGGGAGACGTGCGTCTCGCCAATATTGGTGAAATGCCACTCATACGAGTCACCGATGTGCCCGAAGATCAACGACGAGACGTCGACCTTGCCGGCTTCGGATTTCTCTTGCCCCCACAGGGTCGTGGGAACACACAGGCAGAGGCACAACAGCAACGTCTGTAGTAGGTGGATCGGATGTTTCATTCAGATGGAATGTTATTAGAGGATCATTTTATTTATTCTTCATTGATCGGTGGGCAAAGAAGACCGATTCGTAGATCAACGTCACCATGTAGAAGCTGATGATGTCCACGGCGAACATCCCGACAGATTCCGGGTAGAAGGCGTTGTAGCACAGTAGTAGGAGCAGGGCTACCAAGAGACGGAACACCTTGGAACCCAACGCCACGTAGAGCACACCGCTGTGGTGTTCGCGCAACGTCATCCACTCTAACAGGCTCATCACGAGCACTTCGTAGAGCAGGAAGCCGCAACATAGGGCGCCGTGCCATTCGTTGCTCCATTCCGGCCAGCGGCAGAAGATCCAGTAGACCAACACCGCGTAGACCGCCGTCAGCAACACATACCCCAAGTGGAAGTGTTGCAACGAGTGCAAGACATCTCTCATCATCGCTTCATTCAGCCGGCAGCGTGACGCAAGCTGAGATGACGTTCTGCTTCACTTCGGCGTATCCTCCTGCCACGGGTTGCCGGGCTTCGGTGCCCCCCTGAACCACGTAACGAATCTCACCGGGCTGTAAGGTCGTGATGAGGGCGTCGTGGTCTTTGAGCACGGTGAATCGCCCTTTGGTGCCGGGCAATTCTACCAGTTGAACGTCCCCTTCGAACAGGGTGCGTTCGGGACTAACGATCAATAGTTTCATAACTCTCTATCTTCGTTGAGTGTGCGTTATTTAGCTTCGGCGGCAGCCATCAACTTCTTGCCCTTGGCGATGGCCTCCTCGATTGTGCCGACGTTGAGGAATGCCTGCTCCGGCAGGTAGTCGACCTCGCCGTCCAAGATCATGTTGAAGCCCTTGATCGTGTCTTCGATGTTGACCATGACGCCGGGGACGCCGGTGAATTGTTCTGCCACGGTGAAGGGTTGCGACAGGAAGCGCTGTACACGACGTGCACGGTTGACGGTCTGGCGATCTTCGTCCGAGAGTTCGTCCATGCCGAGGATCGAAATGATGTCTTGCAACTCCTTGTTGCGCTGCAAGATCTGCTTGACGCGCTGGGCACACTGATAATGCTCCTCACCAATAATATTGGGATCGAGGATGCGCGAGGTAGACTCCAACGGATCGACGGCCGGATAGATACCCAACTCCGTGATCTTACGGCTGAGCACCGTGGTGGCGTCGAGGTGCGAGAAGGTGGTGGCAGGGGCGGGGTCGGTCAAGTCGTCGGCAGGCA
>CAZGZL010000127.1:0-4555 GCA_964530595.1 uncultured Prevotellaceae bacterium
TTTCGCGGGGGTGAGCGGGTGTTTTGACAGTCCGGATTGGCAAAAGCGGCGTTTTGAGGGCGAAAAACGGATGGAGAGCGTCCCCGGAGCGGGTTTGTTGGTGTCGGGGCGATGGATATTAGCGGCGAGCAGGGAGATGTTATTATAATAAGGTGTAGCGGAGGAACGCGGGGCGATGGGGAGAGAAAACGGATGTATTATATATAAGGTATGGGGTTGGGGAAATTCAGCGGGCGGGTGATATATAGGGAGAGAGGGAGGGGATTATAAGTATTAGAAAGATCGGTGACACGATGTGGAGAGGGAGAAAAATGTGATCGCAAACCTAACGGCTTGCGGAGATTAGGAAACATGGGGATCGATACCCCATGTTTCGGGGGCTACGCCGCCCTCACATGGGGCTAACATAATTCCACCGCGATGCGGTGGAGAAAACGGCTACGCCGTTATTGCGTCGCAGACACATCCGACACCGCAGACGCATCATTGACATCAGCAGACACATTCGACACCGCAATAGCATTCACGTCACCGCATCGCAGACACATTCGACATCGCAGTAGCATTCGTTATGTTGTTGCGTCGCGGCGGAAATTCGCCACCGGACATTGATCTTTCGCCACCGCTTGGGCGAGCGGGGGGCTTTTTTTCGGCTTTTTATTTGGCAAAATGGGGAGATCTGCATATACTTGCAACGAATTATCGGAACTCCCTATCGGGAGCAACGGGTGCCGCTCGCGGCTGCGAATTGAAACAGCGAGGAGGAACCGAGAGAGACACTATGATGACTGAATCCATGCACGGGGAGTGTTTGACTCGAAGCTATTAGACCTAACTATACGGAACGCGAAAAGATTAACCGAACGCAAAAAGACAAACTAAATAGACGCGAAAAGACGATACGAACGAACGCGAAAAGATTAACCGAACGTATTCACACGAATTTTCCGATTGACGCAAGCGAATGAACCGAGATCGCTAACGCGCGCACGCACGTGAGGTGGGTTCGTTTAATTTCTAACTAAGATACGTTTTATTCATTTATAACTATGATACGTTTTATCGAACATTGCACAAAGATTGCACTTGCGACGGTGGCTTGCCTCTGGATCGCCACGTCGTGTCAAGACGATGATGCTTGGTTCTACGAACAGCAAGGAAATGGGCAAGGTGAGGGATTGCCGACGGCTGTCAAGATCAAAGTGCACGTAGGCGACATGGATGTGCGGACGCGCTCCATCGTCGACGAAGACGCTGCCAATCACTGTAACAACATCTGGGTAGGCATCTTCAGTATGCGTAACGACTCGTGTATCTCCAACGGCGTCTACTCCGAACCGAGCAGCCGCGACGAAGAGATAGACTCCCTCAACAATCTCTCGATAGTCGTCCCCACAGAGACCGGCAAAGCCCGCATCGTTGCGGTGGCGAATGTAGATAACGAGAAGGCTACCACGTCTCCCTCCGACACGGTACGCGTCTCGCTCCGCTCCGCGTTGGGGAACGTCAAGACGTGGAGTCAGTTCAAGAAGATCACGGTACACAAGGAGAACGCCGGTGCTACCGACGTCATGACAGGTACCCTCATGATGTCGGGTCACTACGTCGGCACAGACACCGAGGGCACAGACAGTGACGGTGTGCCGATCATCAACATCCAGTCGACCACGGACGAGTTGGCGGGCGCCATCGAGCTGACCCGCTTGACCTCGTACAACAAGGTACGTATTCAAGCCAGCCCGCTCATCTCCATGACGCTGAAGACGTGGAAGGTCTGCAACATCCCGACCGACAGTTACGTGTTTGAGCAAGACGGTAGCCCCGGCGACTCGATCTACGGCGTTGGGCTTCAGACCCCCTACGGCGACTCCGAAGAGACGTACAACTTCGAATTAGACACGACGCGAGAGGGCGACATCGCCGACAAGGTCTACGGCTTCGAGTTCTATCAGTATGAGAACAAGCGCAAGGCGTGCGACTACAACCTTGATGCCAGCACCGGCGACTACGTAGGTATCAGCTCGAACGGATATGACGACCGTGAGAGGGAGTACAAGGAGGTCCTCCGCGATAAAACAGACGATGACTTCGGGCTCACCTCCAACCGCGGCATCTACAAGAGCTTGGTGGCAGACGAAAGCGACAAGGCTTCGCTGCTGAACAACAACGCCTCGTACTTCGTCTTCACCGCCGAATTGGACTACTACATTCACGACACCGAGGAGAACAGAGCGAATCCGGGGAACGCCCAGCCGGAGGCTTACGACGCGACGGAGAAGCAGATACACCGCACCGCCTTCGCCACCTACACCGTCCACCTCGGCTATTGCGAAGGAGATGATCAGGTGGCTAAAGCGAACGACTTCAACTGCCGCCGCAACACCAAGTACACCTACAACATCAAGATATACGGTGCGAACAAGATCGTGGTCGAAGCCAAGAGCGACCGGGAGGATCAGTCCGGCGCCGAAGGCTCCGTCATCGACGACTACGGCGAATACGTACCTATGGACTCGCACTACTGCGTGTACAACATAGCCCTGAGCAACGAAGAGCGCACCAACCTGAGTTACCGCATCACCGCCCCCTACAACGGCGTGACGCACACGTTCCTCTCTGCCGACTACCAACCGTCGTGGGAGAAGAACCAGCTCTACAACTGGATCAAGATCAAGCCGACCTCCGACCGCAAAACGCTCGCCCTGTACAAGGAGAACCCCAACGACACCACCTTTATGTCGCTACAAGACCTGCTCGACCCGGTGAATCACCCGTGGGCGACGTGGACGGTGGCTACCGACGGCTCAGTGACGCAGAGTAACATCGATGCGGACAAGGATGGCAAAACGATGCACTATTACACCGTCTTCGTGGACGAATACGTCTACCACTATGGCGATGGGGTGTCGGTAGGCGCCGAAGTGTGCGACACCCTGCCACACACGAAGGTGTATCACGTGGAGCATGCGAACGGAACGTCGACAGATTCGACGTCGACATCTGCCAAGGACGAATACCTGTGGTACACCTACACGAACCAAGACGACCGTGTGGTAGAGCTGATCGACAATACCGCCCGTTCGAGCGACACTGAGTCGGACTATACGTTCTGTAAATACACCATCGCGCAGAAGTCCATCCAGACCTACTATAATTACGATGCCGCCGAAGAGGCGTTGGGCGTGGAACACACCAACGAGAACTACGGATTGAACTACCGATGGAAGTTTCTATTCGATGATCGACATAATATATATGACACCGAGACAGAACGATCGGGTCACTCTGCCTATAACGGACGATACAATGTAAAGCTATACACCAATAAGAGAAAAGATGATTATGGAGACGCCGACCTACTGTGGAGCAGATATGTAGCATGGACGACGCCCGACAGCATCGGGCAATTCAAAAATAGTATATCGATCGACAATCCGGGGACGCTCTATCCGGTACCCAAATTTACAGATTTGAACGGTGGAACAGGCGGCGCAGGTGAAGACCCGATCTATGGAGATCCCACCCACTTCGTCAACGTCTCTTGTATGAATCGCAACCGCGACCTAAATGGCGACGGCATCATCTCGAACGACGAAATACGATGGTACCTTCCCTCAAGCGGTCAGTATGTCCAGATCGGTATCGGTCAGTCCGAAATGCCGGATCCGTTGATCAAGCCTTTGTTGATCTCGGACAAAGAATTCATCGGGAACAACGGGCAGGATAGTCCCGTCAAAAAAGCGCTCTACCACTACACGACCTCCGACTGTCGATACTTCTGGAGTGAGGAGATGGTGAGCTTGGGCGACCTTCCATTCCAATATGCGTCATCCCAATGGGCCATCAATATACGCTGTGTCCGCAACTTAGGTTACGACCCCCATAGTGAACCTACGAAGGAGAACGAGATCTCGCACGTCTTCGAGCACGATGCGGACAACCACATCTTGACGATGGATCGCCTCACCCCCATCAGCCTCCGTGACAATACGAGCGGCTACATTGCGCCGCATGACGTCGCCACAGAGGTCAGCAATCCGCCCTACAAGTTGCAGTATGCTGCGGGCTATTGCAAGAACATCACGGACAAAGGCTACGTCTCGGTAGACGGCAATGGCGATATCAGCTTTGCCAATGGCTCGAACGCGGGTACGAAAACGCTGTGTTGGTATCTGTCGCTCCTACACAACGGCGTCTGCGGACAATACAGCGAGGAGACGGGGCAGAGTGATTATGGCACATGGCGTGTGCCGACCTTCCGTGAGATCGGCATCATGTACCTCGCCGACCTCATGGATGCAGACATATTTCAGGTCGGCTGTTCGAGGAATCACTTCGTCCAATGGCGAACTGACGGGAGCAACAATGAGGGCTTTGGTTCTACGACGTACGACTATGAGTTCCTTGGTTACAATGGGTATTTTGATCGTCTGGTACCCGCCAAGGATATCATCACCAATTACCACAGGACGGGACACCTCAGAGTTCGCTGCGTCCGGGATGTGGAGTAATCTTCCCACCCCTACCCCCACAAGAAGAAGCCCCCGGCATCCCG
>CAZGZL010000128.1:0-4548 GCA_964530595.1 uncultured Prevotellaceae bacterium
AACGACTTCTTCAAGCAGATCAAGCCGCTGTGCCTCAGCTGTAAATAAGAAAATCCTTTTTGCGGGTGTCGCCATCTGACAGACGGTGACATCCGCCATATTTACTTCTAAATAAACTCTTTTTTATTATGCAAATCGAATTTGGCAAGTTTGTTGCCATCCAGTACACGCTCACAGGTTTTGAAGAAGGCGAAGAGGCCGAAGACATTGAGCAGACCACTCCCGAACGTCCTTTCACCTTCATCTACGGCGTTGGACAGCTGTTGCCGGCGTTCGAAAAGAACATCACAGGCTTGAATCCCGGCGATCCCTTCGACTTCACCTTGACCCCGGCAGAGGCTTACGGCGAATACGAAGAGGAGAAAGTCATCGCCCTGCCCAAGAAGTTCTTCTGCGACGCCAACGGAAAATTCCTTTCGCAGTATGTCGTCGAGGGTGGCGAGGTGCCGCTCCAGAACAACAATGGCGACATCATCCAAGCGACGGTCGAGAAGATCACCGATACCGAGGTGGTTTGCGACGTCAACCACCCCTTGGCTGGCATGACGCTGCACTTCGTCGGCTCCATTCAGGAGGTACGCGAACCCAACGAAGAGGACAAGAAGTCGTATATGAACGCCACTTGCAACGCTGAGTGCGAGTGTGGCTGCGGTTCATGCGGCAACCACGATCATTGCGATGGTGACTGCGGTCGTCACGAGGGCGAAGGCTGCGGCCACTGCCACAAATAATGAACGTGGAGCATATCCGTAAGATTCATCTAAAGAACTTTTTTCGTCCATGAATACATTTGGCCATATTTTCACATTGACCTCATTCGGCGAAAGCCACGGCACCGCGATCGGCGGTGTCGTGGACGGTATGCCGGCAGGAATCCCCATCGACATGGATTTCCTGCAAGCCGAAATGCGCCGCCGCCGTCCCGGACAATCGGACATCACGACCGGACGACAAGAGGCGGACGAGGTGCACCTCTTGAGCGGCGTCTTCGAGGGCAAAAGCACCGGCACCCCCATCGGGTTCGAGGTCATCAACAATAACCAACACTCCGGCGACTACGAGAACATCCGCAACTTGTTCCGTCCGTCGCACGCTGATTATACCTATACAGCCAAGTATGGGATCCGCGACCACCGCGGCGGCGGACGTAGCTCCGCACGCGAGACGGTGGCACGCTGTGTAGCGGGCGCCTTGGCAAAGATGGCGCTCCGCACTTTAGGCATCCGAGTGCAAGCATTCACCTCCCAAGTGGGAAACATCGTGCTGCCCGGAAGCTATCAAGACTATGACCTCGACGTGACGGAGACCAACGCCGTGCGCTGTCCGGATACGGGCACCGCGGAACGTATGGCACAACTGATCCGCGAGGTGAAAGCCGAAGGCGACACCATCGGCGGCGTCATCACCTGCGTGGTGCGTGGCGTTCCCGCCGGTTTAGGAGAGCCGGCTTTCGGCAAGTTGCACGCCGCCTTGGGTAGCGCCATGCTGAGCATCAACGCCTGCAAAGGCTTCGAATACGGCATGGGCTTCGAGGGGGTAGGTCGACGCGGTTCGGAGATGATCGACACCTTCACAACCCGCGACGGACACATCGCCACGTTAACCAACCACTCCGGAGGCATTCAGGGAGGCATCTCCAATGGCGAGGACATCTATTTCCGCGCCGCCTTCAAGCCGGTGGCGACTCTGCTCCGCGAAGTGGAGACCATAGACCGCGACTTGCAGCCCACGGTACTCGCGGCGCGCGGTCGTCATGATCCGTGCGTCCTGCCACGCGCCGTCCCGATCGTGGAGGCGATGGCGGCAATGGTGATCTTGGATTACTACCTGCTGCGGCAAACCAATCTCTTGAGACCATAAATATACTTTAACCATAATCCACTATGAATCGTTTTTCGCACTGGGGTTTCGTTTTACTCTCCATCGTGCTGACCGCACTCTCGGTGCAGTGTCATGAAGATGATGATAGTAAAACGGTTACAGATCCTGAGACAACGCAGCGGCACACCCTCTTGGTGTACATCGCCGGCGACAACAGTCTGTCGCGATATGCCGACCCCAACATCCAACTGATGCAGCAAGGGTTGCTGCAAAGAGACTCGACGTTGAACCTGATCATCTTCAACGACAACTACGATTTGGTGCGCTCGCAGCTCTACGAGCTCCGCGCCCATGAGGGAAAGATCGACACCACGATCATTGCAACGTTCGACACCGACCTCAATTCGGCGGACGCAGCGGTGATGCGTCAGGTGGTGAATTTAGCGTTCACCTACAGCGAGACCGAGCTCAACGGTTTGGTACTTTGGTCGCATGCTATGTCGTGGATCCCTTCAGAGAATTACAGTTCCAGTCCGGCACAACGTGCCCCCGCCTACTTTGGACAGGATGGCAGCAGCTATATGGAACTGTGGGATATGCACGACGCCCTCGCCGACGGGCCGCACTTGGACTACATCTTGGTCGACGCTTGCTTCTTCAGTACGGCGGAGGTGGCTTACGAGCTCCGTGACGTCACGGATTATCTGGTCGCCGCCCCTACAGAGGTCTTCGGGACGGGCTATCCCTATCAGAATGTCTTGCCGATCTTGGACGAGATGACGGCGGACAATCGTGAAGAGGTACTGACCCGCGCGGTGAAAGCATTCCAAGAGGAGTATGCTACCAACGGCACGCTGACGCTGACACGCACGGCGGGCATGAGCACGTTGGCGAAACAATGGGCAGACTCCAGAGAGAAATATCCGGAGGTCTGGGCGTCGATCGCCGCTAACCCGGTGGACTGGCACGAGCGTCTGCAACGCTATGGGCGTCGTCGCGTAGGGGCTTATTACTACTATTACGACTTCGCCGACCTACTTGAGCAAGTGGCTGCCGAGGCGGGGCATCCGGAGACGATAGACGTCAGCGATGCCGTGGTCTACGAGTATCACAGCAGTCTATTCACCGACTATTACGAGCCGCTCCCTATCAACACCTGCTGCGGCATCGGTGTCAGCGTCCCCGAATTGTTCCAGTTGGCGACCAATGCCACCAAGCTGAGTTCCGCCTATACGCTGACACAATGGGGTAAAGAGACTCCCAACTTGCCGTGAGGCGACGCGCTGTCGGCGCAAAGGAGCAACCGTCCATAAATAAATAGAATTACATATATAAATATATACAGCTAAACTAATGAATTTCGTACAAGAACTTAAATGGCGCGGCATGATTCAAGACATGATGCCGGGCACAGAAGAACAACTGCAAAAAGAAATGACCGGAGCCTACTTGGGCATCGACCCCACGGCAGACTCTCTCCATATCGGACACTTGGTGGGCGTGATGATGTTGCGCCACTTCCAGCGCGCCGGACATAAACCGTTCGCCTTGGTCGGCGGTGCCACAGGCATGATCGGCGATCCCTCAGGCAAGTCCAAAGAGCGTGTACTCATCGACGAGGAGCGCTTGCGCCACAATCAAGAATGCATCCGCAAACAGCTCTCCAAGTTCCTCGACTTTGACAGCGATGCCCCCAATGCAGCCGAGTTGGTCAACAACTACGACTGGATGAAGGACTTCACATTCCTCGACTTCATCCGTAACATCGGCAAGCTGATTACGGTCAACTATATGATGTCTAAGGATTCTGTGAAGCGTCGTCTGACGGGCGAGAACGGAGCCGACGGTATGTCTTTCACCGAGTTCTCCTATCAGTTGTTGCAAGGCTACGACTTCCTCTACCTCAACACCCACAAGGGCTGCAAGCTCCAGTTGGGCGGTGCCGATCAGTGGGGCAACATCACGACCGGTATGGAGATGATCCGCAAGGTGACAGGCGCCGAAGCCTACGCAATCACTTGCCCGCTCATCACGAAGTCGGACGGCAAGAAGTTCGGTAAGACGGAGTCCGGCAATATCTGGCTCGACCGTCGCTACACTTCGCCTTACAAGTTCTATCAGTTCTGGCTGAACGTCAGCGACGAGGATGCTAAGCGTTACATCCGTATCTTCACTTCGCTCTCTCAAGAGGAGATCCTCGACCTCGAACAGCAGCAGGAGGAGGCTCCGCACCTCCGCATTCTCCAGAAGCGTTTGGCACAAGAGATCACCGTCATGGTACACAGTCAGGAAGATTACGAGCAAGCCGTGATGGCATCCAATCTACTCTTCGGCGGCAAAGCCGATCCCGAAGCGCTCCGCGCCTTGGACGAGGAGACGTTGCTCCAAGTATTCGAAGCCGTGCCCGCCTATACGGTTAGCGCTACCATCTTCGGCGAAGGCATGAAGGCGGTCGACCTCTTGACAGAGTGCATTCCCGCCGACGAACACACCGCACCGATCTTTACTTCCAAAGGCGAGATGCGTAAGTTGGCACAGGGTGGCGGCATCAGCATCAACAAGTCCAAGCTCGGCACCTTCGAGCAGTGGATCGGTCCTGAAGATCTCTTGCAGGGTAAGTACATCATCGTACAGAAAGGCAAGAAGAACTACTTCCTGATCACCGTCGGCAAATAATAGTGCCCCCAATAACACGAAACATTCTATTCCCGCTGTACCTTCGCAAAA
>CAZGZL010000129.1:0-4525 GCA_964530595.1 uncultured Prevotellaceae bacterium
TCAGTCAGGTGTGCGAGTATGCCCGCTTCAATGACGATCAGTTCAAGTTGATGCGGCGTAATCTGCCGGGACCTTTCACCTTCATCCTCGAAGCGGGGCACAAGTTGCCCAAGATCTTCAAGGCACGCAAGACCATCGGTATTCGCATCCCCGACAGCGGCATCCTGCATGCCCTGCTCGAAGAGTTGGGTACACCGTTGCTGACCGCCTCGCTGAAGTACGAGAAGGGGGGCGCCGAGGAGCGGGAATATATGACCGATCCCGACCTGATCGCAGAGGCCTTCGAACGGCAAGCCGACCTGCTGATAGATGGAGGCTACGGCAATGACCGCCCTTCGACTGTCGTCAACCTCGCCGAGGGTGTGGTCGAGATCGTGCGCCAAGGGGTCGGTACGTTGGAGTGAGTACGTCAAACTGCCGTTATTTCTCAATTAATATGTATCTTTGCTGCGCCGAGGCGGAGTACGCCGAGGCGCATGGCTTTTGGGGGGAAAGACACCGAGAGCCGACGTAAAGACTAAAACAAATACATACACACACTCTCACCTTGATATATCCCAATCATTTAGAACAGAAACTTGGGTTCGACAAGATACGCACCTTGCTGCGCGGAGCTACCCTCTGCACGTTGGGGGCGGCGCGGGTCGATGCCTTGAGCTTCACCACCGACGAGGGGGGCGTGCGTCGCGACCTCGCCTTGGCGGGCGAGATGATGTCTGTCCTCACCGACAGCTCCACGCCGTTGCCTACCGACGCCTTCTACGACCTCACCGACGCCCTGCACCGCCTGCGGTTAGAGGGGACGTTCTTGGAGGTCGAAGAGCTCTATCACCTGCGTCGTTCGTTGGGGACGGTGGCGGACTTGGTGCGCTACTTCAACCCGCGCAACGAGGAGGGGCGCAAGGTCTATCCCCTGTTGCAACAACGCACCTTGACGGTCGTCACCTTCCCTGAACTCCTGCGACGCATCGACCGCATACTCACCCCGACGGGGGAGATTCGCGACAATGCCAGCCCGGCGTTGGCTGAGATACGCCGACAGCTGCAATCTACCTTGGGGAGCATCTCGCGACTGCTCAACAACATCTTGCGCTCGGCACAGAGCGAGGGGGTGGTGGACAAGGACGTCAGCCCCACCATGCGCGACGGACGTCTGGTGATCCCTATTGCGCCGATCTATAAGCGCAAGATCCGGGGTATCGTCCACGACGAATCGGCTACCGGCAAGACCCTCTACGTCGAGCCTGCCGAGGTGGTGGATGCCAACAACCGCATCCGCGAGTTGGAGGGTGAGGAGCGGCAAGAGATCATACGCATCCTGACCGAGGTGGCGGCTGAGGTACGCCCCTTGTTGCCCGACTTAGCGGCGGCTTACGACTTCATGGGCGAGGTAGACTTCCTGCGTGCCAAGGCGCTCTTGGCGCTGCGTATCGAGGCTACGGTGCCACAAGTCTCTGCCGAGCAGCACCTCACCGACTGGGTGCAAGCCTACCACCCGTTGCTCTATCTGCGCTTCAAGGCGGAGCACAAAGAGCAGGAGTTAGTCCCCCTCGACATCCGGTTGGACGACGCCGAACAACGCATCATCCTGATCTCCGGTCCGAATGCGGGCGGTAAGTCGGTCTGTCTCGAAACGTTAGGACTCCTGCAATATATGTTGCAATGCGGGCTCCCCATACCGGTGCGTGCCAACTCGGTATGCACCCTCTACGAGCACATCTTCATCGACATAGGCGACGAGCAGAGCATCGACAACGATCTCTCGACCTACTCCTCGCATCTGACCAACATGAAGTTCTTTGTCCGCCATGCCGGGCGACGCGCCTTGTTGCTCATCGACGAGTTCGGTAGTGGTACGGAGCCGCAGATCGGTGGCGCCATTGCACAGGCGTTGCTGACCAAGTTCATCGAGGCGGGGGCGCATGGTGTGATCACGACCCACTTCCCGAACCTGAAGCAGTTTGCCGACGAGACTTCGGGCGTGGTGAACGGCGCCATGCTGTACGACCGACATGAGATGCGTCCCCTGTTCCGCTTGGAGGTAGGGCGTCCGGGTAGCTCCTTCGCCTTGGAGATCGCCCACAAGATCGGGTTGCCGACAGAGGTCATCGCCGAGGCAAAGCGCATCGCCGGATCCGACTACGTGAATATGGATAAATACCTGCAAGACCTGATGCGCGACAAGCGCTACTGGGAGCAGAAGCGACAGAAGATACACGCCCAAGAGAAGCGTTTAGAGGAGCTGCAAAAAGAGCTCGAACAGAAGCTCTCGGAGGTGAAGTCCAAGCGTCAAGAGCTCATCGCCGGGGCGCGTGACGAGGCTGCCAAGTTGGTACGCGAGGCGAATGCGCGCATCGAGAACACCATACGTGGCATCAAGGAGGCGCAGGCCGAGAAGGAGGCTACGCGCAACATACGTGCCGAGCTGACCGCCTTCCGCGAGAAGGTGGAACGCAAGAAGCCCGCTCCGACACCTCCCGCCAAGCCCAAGCCGGAGACGGTGAGCTTCGTCGCGGGCGATCACGTCCGGCTGAAGGGGCAGCTGACGCCCGGCGAGGTGTTGAGTACCAACGGGCGCGAGTGTCTGGTAGCCTTCGGCATGATCAAGAGCACTGTCTCGATGGATCGCTTGGAGCGGGTCAGCAAGTCGCAGCTCAAGAAGGAGCAACAGCAGAACAACCTGACTGCCGGCACACGTTCGCCTGCCGTGAGCGACGAGATACGTCAGCGTCGCCTGCACTTCAAGCAGGAGATCGACGTACGCGGTATGCGCGGCGAGGAGGCGCTGATGGCGGTCACTTACTACATGGACGACGCCATCCTCTTAGGTGTCGGCGAGGTGCGCATCCTGCACGGCACGGGCACCGGAGCGTTGCGACAGTTGGTGCGTCAGTACCTCTCGACCCTGCCCGGCGTGAGCAGCTACCACGACGAACATGTGCAGTTCGGCGGGGCGGGTATCACGGTGGTAGAATTGGAGTGATCTAAAAAAACGAAGAGCAGGATCTCACGATCCCACTCTTTGTCATCTTTTTAGCGATAAGCTAAACAGAAAGTTGAATTAAATCACTCTGTGTTTTCCATGTGCTCACTTCGTATTAGAAAATTATATCTTTCCAACATTCGTAAGCGGGTTTAAGGTTAATCTGTATTATGGTTGTGGTATTTAAGGTGCGACAAAGGTAGGGGGCGCAACCGTCGGATGCAAATTATTTTATATGTTGTGCAGCATAACAAACGGTTGCAAGGGGCTTTTTACAGCGATTTTTCAACAAAAAAGCCCATTCGCCCTGCCGAGAGATGTCAATATTTTGCAAAAAAGGTATCTTTGTGGCACTAAATGCCACGGTCTCAAACATCATCCAATTATCCCATCATCCCATCATTCAATCAGCCAATTCTAAGAACAATGAGTGTAGCCGAATATCTCAACTCTGAACACTCGACCGCCTTTTCGTTCGAGGTTCTTCCCCCCATCAAGGGGCATAGTATCGAGCAGATCTATCAGGTCATCGACCGTCTGCGGGAGTTTGCACCCGCCTATATCAACATCACGACGCATCGCATGGAGACCATCTACCGGGAGACACAGCCGGGCGTCTTCAGCAAGGTGCAAGAGTGTCACCGTCCCGGCACGGTAGCCATTGCCGCTGCCATACGTGCCAAGTATGGCATCCCTGCCGTACCGCACCTGATCTGTAGCGGCTTCACGGCACAGGAGTTGGAGAGCGAGTTGATAGACCTCTCCTTCATTGGCATTACCGACCTCATCGTGCTGCGTGGTGACAAGGCTAAGGAGGATCCCCGTTTCTGTCCCACGCCGGGGGGCTATGCGCACGCCGAGGAGTTGTGTCGCATGGTCAACGGCTTCAACACGGGGACGCTCTTAGACGGCTCCAGACACGACATGGCGCGGGTGCCCTTCACCTACGGCGTGGCGGGCTATCCGGAGAAGCATGACGAGGCGATGAACCTCACCTCCGACCTCGAAATGCTGAAGCGTAAGGTCGATGCCGGAGCGCAGTATGTCGTCACACAGATGTTCTTCGACAACGCTAAATACTTCGCCTTCGTAGAGCGTTGTCGTGCCGCAGGCATCCACGTTCCCATCGTGCCGGGCATCAAGCCCCTCGCTACGTTGAACCACAAGAGCTTCCTCCCTAAGACCTTCCACATCGACTTCCCGGAGCCCTTGGCGCACGCCTTAGAGGGCTGCAAGAACAACGACGAGGTGAAGGCGGTGGGCTTGGAATGGGCGATCGCGCAAGCCAAGGAGCTGAAGGCTGCCGGCGTGCCGAGCATCCACTTCTACTCCATGAATACCGCGGCGCTGATCGAACAGATCGCGCGGGCGGTCTATTGATCCATCGAGCCTCTGACATGATCCACCGTGCCTCTGACAGGGCGTCAGGGGGCAACAGGACGACCTAAAACAAGGGACAACTCCGTCACTGAGTGGCGAGGTTGTCCCTTGATGGTTTAGATCAAAAAGCTTTAGATTAGATGAGAGACCTAATAAGAAAAG
>CAZGZL010000130.1:0-4519 GCA_964530595.1 uncultured Prevotellaceae bacterium
CCATCTGGATTGACGACAACTACTTCAACGCCCGCTCTATGGACGTCTACATCACCAAGCTGCGCAAGCATCTGAAAGCCGACCCGAACATCGAAATTATCAACATCCACGGTAAGGGTTATAAGCTGATTGCCGCCGACATCGAGAGCGTCACCAAGTGATCTGTGTCTGACAGCTATGTGGCTTCTTTTAGCGTTTGCTTCCGCCCTGTTGTTGGGCTTTTATGATGTATTCAAGAAGGTATCGTTGGCACACAACGCGGTGATCCCCGTGTTGCTGCTCAATACGGTGTTCTGCTCGTTGATCTTCCTGCCGTTGGTGCTTGTCTCCTATTGGAGCCCCGACACGATGGCGGGATCAACCCTCTACATCCCGTTGCCCAACGCCGGCGACCACCTCTTTATTATCCTCAAGTCTGCTATCGTCTTGAGCTCGTGGATCTGCGCCTATTACGGACTGAAACACCTGCCCATCACCATTGCCTCGCCCATCAACGCCTCGCGCCCGATCTTGGTGCTTGTGGGAGCTATCTTTGTCTTTGGCGAGCGTCTGAACCTCTGGCAATGGTTAGGCGTGTTACTCTCGATCGGCGCCTTCGGGATGCTCTCGGTCAGCGGTCGCAAGGAGGGCATTAACTTCCGTCACGATCGTTGGATCTGGCTCGTCGTCTTGGGCACCGTCTTGGGCGCCATTAGCGGGCTCTATGACAAGTATCTGATGCAATACCGCTGCATGGACAAGATGACCGTGCAGTCGTGGTACAACTTCTATCAAGTCTTGATGATGGGGGTAGTCTTTGCCCTGATCTGGTGGCCTAATCGCCGCCGGACAACACCCTTCCAGTGGCGTTGGAGCATCCCGCTGATCTCCATCTTCCTGAGTGTGGCAGACTTTTGCTACTTCTACGCCTTGAGCGATCCGGACGCCCTCATCTCGGTGGTCTCCCTGATTCGCCGTAGCGGGGTCATCGTGGGCTTTGTCAGCGGTTGGCTCTTCTTCAAGGAACGCAACATCCTCAGCAAGTCTGTCGACCTACTGTTGGTTATCTTGGCTATGTTCCTGCTTTGGATTGGCACTACCACCAAGGCGCACGCCGCTACCCTGACGCCTGCCTCTGCGCTCTCTGCCGCCCTCATGCAGCCTGCCGACGTGGACTCTGTGGCAGTGGCTGACACTGCCTATAACTCTTGTTGGGAGCGTTACCAGCTCCCAACCGTCACTCCCGGCGATTCGTTGCTCATGGTGATGCACACCGTCGCAGGTCCCGCTGAAGACACCTCGATCTCCATCTTCGACACTTCTGCCAATCATCTGCCCCTCTCGGAGCTACTTCCCATCCCGACGTGGGCAGACTTTGTGCGTGACGACGCCTCTGCCGAACAGCGCGACTTGGTGCGTCGTCTACTCTTCCCCGTAACGATCCGCTACACCTACGATGCCGCTACGGGACTATTGACCGCCCGACTTACCTCCGAACGTTGCCTACCCACCGAGCTGTGGGGACAGCTACGTCCCGCCCTACGCCCCGATGTGCTCCGCTATCGGTGGCGTGCCGGACATTTCGAGCGAGAATAATGATGGGCAAATACCCTCTCGTCCTCCTGACGGGAGTTTACTGACACTACACACTAATTCAAATCTTACGGATATGAAAAAACTACTGCTTGCCGCCCTGATGCTTTGCGCGACGACTGTCGGCTACGCACAACTCATCAAAGAGAGAGAACCTATCGACCCGAAATACCTCACCGGTGCTGTCACTCAAGTCGATGGTGTCGTCACCTTCGACCGCACCCTCGACGTGCCCGGCGTAGAGGCACAGAGCCTCTACAAACAGACGTTGCATTGGTTAGGTCAGTACTTCAAGAAGGAGGACGTCTTGAGTCGCAAGACCTTGAGCCGCGACTCCGTGCAATGCTACATCGCTGTAGGCATCAATGAGTATATTGTATTCAAGAATACCACCCTCTGCTTGGATCGCAGCCAGATGATCTTCTCCCTCGCCGTACAGTGTGCTGACAACAGCGTACAGGTGAAGATGGATAACATCAGCTACTACTACGACGAGGAACGTCAGCCGCAGAAATATATCGCCGAGGAATGGATCACCGATGCCGCCTCGCTCAACAAGAAGGGCACCAAGCTCCTCCCCATCAGCGGTAAGTTCCGCGTCAAGACCATCGACGCCTTCGACGACATCTGCAATGCCTTGCAGAGCTTCCTCGCCACAGCTACCCGCTAATCTTTAAGCCTGTCGTCTCACACTATGTCCCGTCTGAGTGTCATTGTCCCGGTCTACAAGGTGGAGTCCTACCTCCCTGCCTGCGTCGACAGCTTGTTGGCGCAGCAGATGGGCAAGGCTTTGGAGATCATTTTGGTCGATGACGGTTCGCCCGACCAATGCCCCTTGATGTGTGACGAATATGCTCGGCACCATGCTGAGATCCGTGTGGTGCATCAAGAGAACCGCGGTCTGAGTGGCGCCCGCAACGCCGGGCTACGTGTCGCTACTTCGCCTTACGTTACCTTTGTCGACTCGGACGACACCTTGGCACCGGACACCTATCCTCGCCTGTTGCAGCTCTTGGATGCTGACGCGACGATAGACCTGTTGGAGTTTCCCGTCCTGCGCAAATGTGGCACTCCCAAGCCCGAAATGTGGAGCGAAGAGGAAGAGGTAGACGTTCGTGGCAAAGAGGCTGTTTGGCGCTATTGGATTACCCACTTCGGCTATCGACATACCTATGCTTGGAACAAGATCTACCGTCGCTCTCTCTTTGCGCGTCACGAGTTTCCCGAAGGACGAGTCTTTGAGGACATCCTCTCCATCTGTCCCATTTTGCAGCAGGTTCATCACTATCACTTTGCTCCGATCGGCGCTTACCACTACTATGCCCGTCCCGCCTCCATCAGCCGCACACTGCGCGTCCGTCCCTTGCGCGACCTCTTAGACGGACACTTGGTCATCCAGCGCGCTATGGCAGCCACCGAGGGCGTCCGTCCGTGGCAGCAGGAACATCTCTGCACAGTGACTGACACCTTGATCACCCTAATCGACGCTGTGTCGACCTCTTCCACCTCGACGCAACACAAAGACATCATCATCGCCGACGATCCCTCGATCGCCCCTCTTTGGCGAGAATTAGATGCCCTACGTCCTACGGTACGTCAACTCTTGCGCCTACCCATGCCGCTCTACGCACGTCTGAAGAATCTACCGTTCGTCCTCTTTGGAGCCCGCTTTCACTGCCTGCTTTACCACCGCCTGCATCGTAAGCGCTGAGCTCGCACTACGCCTCAAGCTCGTTCTATGCATCAGCTTGTTCTACGCATAACCTCACAGAATTCCCCTCTACATCCTCCACATGCGCATCTTACTTATCGGTGAATATAGCAACTTACATTGGTCTTTGGCTGAAGGCTTACGCGCCTTGGGGCACGAGGTCTGTGTCCTCTCTAACGGCGACTATTGGAAAAACATCCCTGCCGACATCTTGGTGAAGCGTACCAATACCTTCTGGGGACGTCTCCGCTACGTGGGGCGCCTGCTCTCGCTGTTGCCCCGTCTGCGTGGCTATGACGTCGTGCAGCTCATCAACCCGATGTTCTTCGACCTCAAGGCAGAGCGCATCCCCTTTTTCTACCGTTATCTGCGTCGGCATAACGCGCGCATCTTCATGGGTGCTTTCGGTATGGATTACTACTGGATTCGCGCCTCGTCGGATTGTACCACTTTCCGTTACTCAGACTACAACATCGGTGCTACGCTGCGCGACACCCCCAATTATCGCGAGGAGAAAGCCGACTGGATCGACGGTGCCAAGGCACCCCTGACGCGCTACATTGCTGCCGATTGCGACGGTATCATCTCTTGTCTCTACGAATATCACCGCGTATACGCTCCGCTATTCCCCGATCGGGAACGTTACATCCCGCTCCCCATCGACGTCGCTAAGATCACACCGCGACAGCCTCACGAGGGAGGCAAGGTGCGCTTCTTTATCGGTATCTCACAAGGTCGCAGCTCCTACAAGGGCACAGACATCATGTATCGCGCCTTGCAGCGCGTCGTGCACGACTATCCGGAGTGTTGCGAGATGCAGATTGCCGAGGGCGTGCCGTACCCCATCTATCAAGACCTGATGAATCATTCGGACGTCCTGTTGGATCAGCTCTACTCTTATACCCCCGCTATGAACGCTCTTTTAGCCATGGCGAAAGGTATCGTTGTCGTCGGCGGTGGAGAACCCGAAAACTACGAGATCCTGCACGAAGAACGGCTGCGCCCCATCGTCAACGTTCTGCCCGACGAGGAGGATGTCTATCGTCAGCTCTGCCACTTGGCGCTGCACCCCGACCTCGTGCGCCGCTTGGGGGAGGAGAGTGCCCTCTACGTTCGCAAACACCACGACCACATCCGCGTCGCGCAGCAATACTTAGCCTTCTGGCGAGAACGAGGCGCCAAGGGGTGAAAGCTGCGTAACGCTCCCTCTCGAGACGCGCTCTAATCATACAAATT
>CAZGZL010000131.1:0-4323 GCA_964530595.1 uncultured Prevotellaceae bacterium
GCTCTTGTGAACTGTTGTTCCGCAAGAGCATTCTTTTTTTGTGTCTGTACCTCTACGTGGCGGCATTGTACGTCCTGTCTCAGTGTCTCATCAGCCACACTCCGATGCGGCAACGCAAACATTTGTGTGGCGCGCAATAATTCTTGTATAGTTGTAGCAACGCTTGTGTATCGTACGCGTTTGTCGCTTTGAGTCCGGAGGTAGAGCAAAACTCCACATAACGATTGCGTTCCGGGGGGAGCGCTTCGAGGAGGGTGCAGGCGCGCTCGTCTATCTGTTCCTCGCCTGACCAGCGGGCATAAGCCATTAGCATCGGCACAACGGCGTTGATGATCAGTGAATATACTGTATCGCGTCCGATGCCGTTGCATTGAGCCGTAGGGTGCACCACCTCTTGAGCCCCGGAGGTAAAATTATAATGTTCCGCCCAGAACCCACGCAACGGGATTGTGAGTAGCGACGAAAGTTCGCTGACGGTCTCGGCTTCGAGTATCTGCGAGAAGAGATTGGGACGTGCTGAGAGTAGTGCTGCGAGGGTTGCCAAACGACGTTGTGGCGCTGCCAATGGGCGCATCTTGGACATCTTCCAAACCCCCTGAGGCAGCGGCGTAAGCGAAAACTTGGCGCGGAGAAAGCGATATTCAGCTTGCAGCCGCCCATAATACTCCGCCGTTGCGGGAAGCTGTTCCTCTAAGAAGCCCGCCTGCCCCAACAAGAGTGCTTCGACCTGCAAAGGCTGATCCAAATGTTTCTGTAGATAGGCGTAGGGGAGTGACCGCGCTAAACGCTCGCAGACATCGCTGTTGAGTCCTGTGCCGAACGAACGGCAGAGGATGATGTAGAACCCCTCCTGCCAGCTCTTGGTGCGGCTCTCCACGAAGTCTGCTACACGGTGTACCTTCTGGAGCATCCGTTCGGATGCCAATGCGGTCTTCCAATCGGTGATGACGATAGGGGGCACCGTGGCGAGACGCGGGGTACATGTTATGGCGGAATAAGAACTGAAGCCGCTCTCGGTCAGCTGTCGGAACTTAGCGACCAACGTCTGGGGGAGGGGCAGAAGCACTTGCAATAACGGTCGCTCCGTCCCGATCTGCACCTCTCGATCGTTGACCAACACCACGTGTAGAATCACGTTCCGGTAGGCGGGATCTCCATCGTGCCGATGCCGATACCAATCGGAGGCACGCACATGCATCTCCACATTGCCGATCCACGTCATCCCCTGCACCTTGATTGAGGCGTTGAAGAAGTCCGGCCCGGCGTCCAGATTGCGCATACCGGGGCTTAGAATCTCTATTTTCTCGCCGTCGACAGCGGTCAACACGTTGAAGACTCGTTGCTGCCAAACATAATACATCAATTCCTCCATTGTCAATACTTACAGACTAAAAACGCTCTATGGACGGCAAATTTATAGAAAAGTATATTATCTTTGCGCGCATCAACCTATAATACTACGCATTATAATGAAAATTGCCCTTATCGGATATGGCAAAATGGGTCATATCATCGAACAAATTGCCTTGAGCCGTGGCCACCAGATTGTCGCCACGATTGATATAAACAATCAAGAGGATTTCCAATCTGAAGCGTTTCGCAGCGCGGAGGTTGCTATTGAGTTTACTTCGCCCCACACCGCAGTTGCCAACCTGCACCGTTGCTTTGAGAACGGTGTCCCGGTGGTTTGCGGCTCGACCGGTTGGTACGGCGAATTGCCCGAAGTCTCGCAGGCGTGTGTTGCGGCAGAGGGTGCCCTGTTCTACGCTTCTAACTTCAGCATCGGTGTGAATATCTTTCAAGCGGTCAACAAATACTTGGCGCACATCATGAACGGATTCACCAACTACGACGTTCGTATGGAGGAGACCCATCACATCCACAAGTTGGATTCACCCAGCGGCACCGCGATCACCTTGGCAGAGACCATCGTCGATCAACTGGAGCGCAAGAGCGGATGGACAGAGACTGCCGCGCCGACACCGCAACCCAACATCGACAAGCCGTTGCCCGCCACGGCGCCTGCAGATCGGATGGGCATCACAGCCTTCCGTCGCGATGAGGTGCCGGGCATCCACACTGTCATTTACGAGAGCGATGTAGACACCATCACCTTGACTCACGACGCCAAGAGCCGTGCCGGATTTGCTCTCGGTGCCGTTGTCGCTGCCGAGTTCCTTGCCGGCAAAAAAGGCATCTACAACATGAGCGACCTCTTGAAGTTTTAACCCATAGAGTACACAGTAACAATCATGGAACAAGAACAAAACCATCAGCGCGGCTTCGGTCGTCACATGGCGACGGGCGATTGGGTGCGTTGCTCGGTGTGGTGCGTGCTGATTCTGCTTTTCGCTCTTTGGGTGGGTGACTTTTGGCCGCTGATCTTCCTGATCTTCGTCATAGACCTCTATTGGACCAAGTTCATCCCGTGGTCGTGGTGGAAGGGACTCAAGAACCCGCTGCTCCGCTCGGTGATGAGTTGGGTAGATGCCATTGTCTTTGCGGTTGTGGCGGTCTACTTCTTGCAGAACTTTTTCTTCCAGAACTTCCAAATCCCCACGACCTCGTTAGAGAAAACCATGCTCGCCGGCGACTACTTATTGGTGAGCAAGGTGGAATATGGTCCGCGCATCCCGATGACGCCTCTCTCGTTGCCCTTCTTCCAGCACACCATCGCCATCGGCGAACATGAATTTGGCAAATCGTATATCGAACATCCGCAGGTCGAATACCGTCGTATGGCGGGACTGCATCGCATCGAGCGCTACGATATTGTGGTTTTCAACTATCCGTCGGGTGACACCGTAGCTACCAAACACCAGAACGACGACTACTACCGCTTGCGTTTCCACAACGGCGTGGCGCGAATGCATCAAGACCGCGAAACCTTTGGCGACATCGTATATCGTCCGGTGGATCGTCGCGAGAACTACGTCAAGCGCTTGGTGGGTATGCCGGGTGACACCCTACAGATCATCGACAATCGGGTCTACATCGACGGCAGCGAATTGGAAGATCCGCGCTATTTGCAGCATATGTACTTTATCCACACCAACGGTACCTCGATTCCGGAGCGCACATGGCGCAATTTGGGCGTCTATCGTGAAGATCTAAGCTCCGTGACGCACAATGCGTCGGGGGTCTACGATGCCTTGGGGTTGACGCCGGATAGCGTCACGGGTAACTACCATCCCCTCTATTTGGCGCCGCTGACCAACGAGATGATCGAAGCGTTGCGCAAACTGAAGAACGTGGCGGAAATCATCCCTGTCCCGGCGGACTTTTTCGGCAAAGATTACGTTTATCCCCTCTCGGAGACGAATCCTTGGACACGCGCCGACTACGGTCCGATCTGGATCCCCAAGGCGGGACAGAGCATCGCCCTAACACCCGACAATGTGGCGCTCTACGAACGTTGCATCCGCAACTACGAGGGCAACACCTTGGAGGTCACCCCGGAGGGGGGCTATCTCCTGAACGGTACCCCCGCCGACCGATATACCTTCCGGATGGATTACTATTGGATGATGGGCGACAACCGCGACAACTCGGCGGACAGCCGTTATTGGGGCTTTGTGCCTGAAGACCACATCGTCGGCACGCCGCTCTTCGTCTGGTTCTCGGTCGACAAGGAGACCGGCAAGTGGCGTTGGGATCGTATCTTCAAAAAAGTCCATGGACTATGAGCTGCCCGGTGACATTGCTCTCTACGGCGTATTTAGCTCCCGTAGCTTATTATGCCGAGATGTTGCGTGCGCCCGAAGTGGTGATTGAGGCGCACGAACACTATAACAAGCAGTCCTATCGCAACCGAGCCTTCATTCACTCGGCGCAGGGAGCGCAGGCGCTTTCGATCCCGGTGGAGAAAGGCTATCGGGTGAAGTGCCCCATCCGCGAAGTGCGCCTCTCCGATCACGGCGAGTGGCGCCACCAACACTTGGTGGCGTGGATGAGCAATTACGGCAACAGCCCCTTCTACGAATATTACATCGACGAACTGAGTGCCATCTTGCAGCATCCCTACACGTTTCTCTTCGACCTGAACGAGGCATTGCGCCAGAAGGTGTGCGAGCTGATCGGGTTCACTCCCAACGTACGTTTCAGCACCGAATACGTCACCCCGACGCTGGAGATGCGCGATTTACGTGAGTCGATACATCCCAAGCGCCCCATCGAGGAGGCGTTGCCGGAACTTCGCGTCGTGCCCTACTATCAAGTCTTTCGCGATCGCGAGCCTTTCCAGTTCAACCTCAGCATCTTGGATCTGCTGTTCAACATGGGCCCCGAAAGTCTTTTGGTACTACGGCAGAGTTTAGGCGAATA
>CAZGZL010000132.1:0-4310 GCA_964530595.1 uncultured Prevotellaceae bacterium
GATCTCCTCGCCGGAGAAGAGCATTCGTCCCAAGAAGCCCTTGATATAAATCTCGCTGGTGTCGCTGCTAAACTGCATCAACCAGTCTACCATGTTCAAATCTGTGTTGAAGAATTCGGAATTATCCAGCGGAAGGTATGCTGTGGTGATGGTCTGTCCCCAATCGAACGAACCTTTGAAGTCATGATCGTGACCGTTGATGATCTCGAAGAAAGCGGTCATCGCACGCGGGTCGTGACTCAAGAAGACCACCTTGTCGTCCTTCTCGATCTGGAAGTTGACATCCTGGAAGAGGGTCGTACCCTCGATACTCTTGCTCAAACCATGCACTTCGAGAATCTTGGTACCGGTCTCGCGTTCGGGGGTGAAGATGATGCCGGGATAGCGACGCGATGAGGGTTGAATCTCCTCGATGTTGAGCTTTTCCAACATCTTCTTACGGCTCGTAGTCTGCTTGGACTTGGCAACGTTGGCTGAGAATCGGCGGATGAATTCCTGAAGCTCTTTGCGCTTCTCTTCAGCTTTCTTGTTGGCCATCTGCTGCTGACGCAATGCCAACTGGCTGGACTCATACCAGAATGAGTAGTTGCCGGCGAAGAGCGAACACTTCATGAAGTCGATGTCCACGGTGTGGGTGCAAACAGCATCCAAGAAGTGACGGTCGTGACTAACGACGAGCACCGTATGTTCGAAGTTAGAGAGGTAGTTTTCCAACCACATTACAGTGTCCAAATCCAAGTCGTTGGTCGGCTCGTCGAGCAACAGGTTGTCGGGATTACCGAACAATGCCTTGGCCAACATGACGCGCACCTTCTGCTTGGCAGGAATGTCCTTCATCGTCATGTAGTGCATCTCCTCCTTAATACCCAAGCCGGAGAGCAAATTGGCGGCATCACTCTCAGCATTCCAACCGTCGAGTTCAGCGAATTTCTCTTCCAATTCAGCAAGGCGAAGACCATCCTCATCGCTGAAATCGGTCTTCTCATAGAGTTTATTCTTCTCCTCCATGATGCCATAGAGGACAGTGTTGCCACGGAGCACCGTATCCAACACCGTATATTCATCGTAAGCGAAGTGATTCTGATCGAGCACAGAGAGGCGTTCGCCGGGAGCCATAGAGACTTCGCCGCGAGTAGCTTCCAACTGACCGCTCAGGACACGCAAAAAGGTAGATTTACCTGCACCATTGGCTCCGATAATGCCGTAGCAGTTGCCGGGGACAAACTTCAGGTTGACGTCTTGGAATAGGATGCGTTTACCGAACTGAACGCAGAGATTCGATACTGTAATCATATAAGTAATTGAAAATTTGGCGCGAAGATAAGACAAAAATTCGGATTTACCAAAAAAAGAAAAAGGTCAGACCCAATCTCTTGAGTCTGACCGAGAGCGATAGACGGGGCTCGAACCCGCGACCCTCAGCTTGGGAAGCTAATGCTCTACCGACTGAGCTACTATCGCAAAAAGGGAATATTAGCTATTGACTAATGATGCCACCATGTTGACCATCTTCAAGGCAGCCTTGGCACAGTCAACCCCCTTGCGACCGATGCGCCCTTGGGTTCTGGCTTTGGCTTGCTCCAGATTCTCCGTCATCAAGACCCCGGAAATGAACGGGATATCGTTGTGGAGGTTGAGATCCGTGATGCCGCGTGTAACGCCTTGACAGATGTATTCGAAGTGCGATGTTTCGTCCCGTACAACACTTGCCAATACGATCACGGCTGACGGTTCTTTGATAATCGCCATTTGGCGAGCGCCAAAGATCAACTCCGTTGCGCCCGGTACGCGAGCTACGAAGATGTCCTCATCCTGCAATCCGTACTCTTTCAGTGTCTCCACTGTGTCGCTGAGCAGCTGCTCGGTGATTTCCGGATTTCGTTCAGAAACGACGATGCCTACACTTGCATTCAGATTGTGCGGGATATCGTCATACTGCACTCCCGCAGGGTGATAAGGGTCACTCGACATGATGTTATGATTTTTGTTTTGGAGAATAATGTGCGCTCAATTAGTGCTGGAACGCGATATAATTAGTGCTGGACGCGATAAATATACTTATCAATATCCTGACCGACGCTGGTCTGCAACCAATTTGTCTTGATGGCGTTGTATGCCTTCAAAGCGCCCTCTTTGTCGCCCATAGCCTCGTAAGCGAGACCAGCCTTCTTGAGGTACAAGGGTGAAAACGCCTCGTTGTTGGTAGCGGTAGCAGCCTTCTCGAAGCACTTTACAGCCTTGGCGTAATCGGCAGTCTCTACGTAGCAGTCGCCGAGAGCAGCCTCGATAGCAGGTGCAATGAGCATATCACTGCCGGAGAACTCTTTCAAGTAGTTGATGGCAGCATCGTAATTTTTAAGTTCCTTGTTGCAAAGTCCGGCGTAAGCCTTCGCTAAATTACCGGTCTTGGTAGAGCCATAGCTATCAATAACATCTTCAAAAGAGGCTAATGCTTCGTCGTACTGACCTGCCTCAAACAAGAATTGGGCGCTGTAGATCTCATCTTGCGCCTTGCTATTGCGTCCGGAGTTATACCAATTCCATACAGAAACGACCAATACAACAGCTACAATAATAATGGCGCCCCAGAAGAAACGTTTCTTGTTGTTCTCAACAAAAGCCTCTGTCTTGGAAATTGCAACATCAACCTCAGTCTCTGTCTGCGAGGCTTTGTTTTTTACATTCTGTGCCATGCTTAGTTTGTGTTTTACTTTATTTGATTTGTGATGTTTCGCTCATGCGAAACCATTTTTCGTTGTTTGCGCTGCAAAAATACGATATAAAAACCAAACGGCAAGAAAAAACAAACTTTTTTTCATTGATTCGAGCATTTTATTAGCTATACCTAAACAAAAAACAGAATGCTGCGCGTAGAATCCATGCTCTTCGCTGCAAGGGTTGAACGGAAAAACAGCCCCAAAATTTGGCATTCCGCCACACACCAACTATCTTCGCCCTGTCAAAAGGGACGTTATGCAATGAAATTAGAACACCTTTCTATATTACATTATAAGAATATCGCAGCAGCCGAACTGGATTTCTCAGGCAACGTGAATTGCTTTGTGGGCAAAAACGGAATGGGTAAGACCAACTTGCTGGATGCGATCTATTACCTATCATTCTGCAAGAGTTTCGGCTCGATGCCAGACGCTCAAAACATCTTGCACGGCGAAGACTTCTTCATGCTGCACGGATGTTATGAGCTGAACGGCAAACCTGAGGAGATACATTGCGGTCTGAAGCGGCGCGCTAAGAAGCATTTTCGCCGCGACGGGAAAGAGTATCAACGCCTCTCAGATCACATTGGGTTGCTCCCGTTAGTGATGTTAACCCCTGCTGACAGCGTACTCATTCAGGGGGGAAGCGAGGAACGCCGCCGCTTTATGGATCAGGTGATCTCGCAATTCGACAAGACCTATCTGAACGCCCTCATCCGATACAACGAAGCACTCACTCAACGCAACTGCCTGCTGAAGCAAGACCCACCGGTGACAGATCTCAGTCTTTATCGACTGTGGGAGGAACAGATGGATTTCTACGGTCAACAGCTCTACCAAGCCCGCCGACAATTCATTGACGAGTTCACCCCGGTATTCCAAGAGTTCTATCAGCAGATCTCGTTAGATCGGGAACAAGTCTCGCTGACTTATACCTCACACTTTGCACAAGGCTCTCTACTCCCCCTCTTGGACGAAGTACGCAGCCGCGATGCCGCCGTGCAATATACGACACGCGGCGCACACAAGGACGAGTTAGAGATGTCTTTGGGGGAATATCCGATGAAACAGATCGGTTCGCAGGGACAGAACAAGACTTTCTTGGTGACACTGAAATTGGCGCAGTTCGACTTCTTGCGCCGCAAAGGACATACGACGCCGATTCTCCTTTTAGACGATATTTTCGACCGCTTGGACGGCGATCGCGTGGAACAGATTGTCCGCTTGGTAGCCTCCAATCGCTTCGGACAAATCTTCATCACCGACACCAACCGAGAGTATTTGGATCGCATCATCGGAGCCCTGACGGACAGCTATAAGCTGTTCGGGGTGGAAGAGGGAACTTATACGCTCTTGAGCGAAAAAATATAACGGGTATGCAACGCCACAACGAACAAACCATTGGCGAGGTCTTGAACAGCTTTCTGAAGGCTTCGCAACTCGAAAATCGCATCTTCGAAGATCGCATCGCCAACATCTGGCAAGAGACGTTAGGAGATGCCGTGACCGCCGAGACGGAACGCATCCATCTCCAGAGCGGGACGCTCTTTGTAACCCTCCGATCGCCGTCACTGCGCACGGAATTGATGATGC
>CAZGZL010000133.1:0-4261 GCA_964530595.1 uncultured Prevotellaceae bacterium
ATGAAAAGATAGCAAATAGTTAGCAGTTCGACACTAATATGTTGCAAAAAGAAACGAAAATGGTCGATCTGTGGTTGTTCTTCGCTTTGTTACGCCTCAATGAGTGGGTGTCATGATCCTCTTGAATTTGTCAAAATGATCACTTTTAGGGGATGAAAACGTCAAAATGAAGCCTAAAAGGATGTCTTTGTGTCATATCGCCACTATTTTTAATTTTAGGTATGCAAAGTGTCAAACAAAACGTTGTTTTGTGATCAATAATTAAATAAAACACATGAAAATTCGGTAAAAAGCAAGCAAAATAAGAGAAAATCAAGAAATTTTACAGAAAAACATAAGATTTTTGAGAAAATCCTTGGAGGCATAGAAATGCCCCTATATATTTGCACCCAGAAACAAAAACCTAAAAAACAGCCGAAATTTCATTCATGATATAAACTAATGTTGAAACAAAAAACAGATGGTATGAAGAAGTTAGTGTTCAGTAGTTTAATGATTGTGTGTTTAGGTAGTTCAGCCACCGCTCCGGTGCTCGCCGAAGAAGGCGTAGCTCTGGAGTACGGGGCTGACGTAGTAAGCTCTTACGTTTGGCGTGGCGCCGATTGCGGCGGCTTCAGTGTGCAGCCTCGCGTGGCTGTCGGATGGAAGGGCTTAGAGTTGGGGGCATGGGCGTCTGTCGAACTTTTTCAGAAGGATGAGACTGCCAACATCAAGGAGTTCGACTTGGATCTCTCCTACACCGTCGGTGGCTTGAGTGTTGGTGTCACCGACTACTATTTCTGCGACGGCAAATACCTCTCCGGTTGGAGCTTCAATAGTAGCTCGTTGCATCACTTGGAAGCCAACCTCGGCTACGATTTTGGCGCGGTGGCACTCTCTTGGAACACCGTCCTCACCGGCGCCGATCATCAGGCGGATGGCGATCGTATCTACTCCTCGTATGTTGAGGTTTCCGCCCCCTTCAAGGTGCACGACATGGAGTGCTCTGTAGCGGTGGGTGCCAGTCCGTGGGAAGACACCTTCACAGCTGAAGGCAACCATAAATTCAATGTTGTCAACTGTGCGTTGACACTCAATAAATCTATCAAGAACGTCCCTCTCATGGGGCAAGTGGTCTACAATCCACAGAGCGACGCGACCTACTTTGTCGTGGGTGTCTCTTTTTGATTGATAATAACTAACGATCAGCTAAACAGCCTTTTATATGTTCAACGGGACAGAGCCTCAGCGCTCTGCCCCTCCACAAACACATTTTGTTATGAAACGAATTGATGCGATTATCAGAAAGACCAAGTTTGAGGAAGTTAAGGAGGCAATCATGGCCGCCGACATCAACTGGTTTGAGTATTCGGACGTCAAAGGTATCGGTCAGTCGCGCCAAGAGCGCATTTACCGTGGCGTCATGTACAGTACGGATATGATCGAACGTGTCCGCATCTCTATTGTCTGTCGTGATATGTTTGTCGAGCCCACTGTGCAGGCAATCATGCAAGCCGCCCATACGGGCGAGATTGGTGACGGGCGTATCTTCGTGAGCCCTGTCGAAGAGTGTTATTCCATCCGTACCGGCGAGAGCGGCGATACCGTCCTCCGCGACAAGAAATAAATTAAGGTGCGTGTGTGTAGTCTGTTTTTCTATTTCTTAAAATGACGTTTATAATGGAAACTCTATTAGATACCTTGGCAGTGGCAACGGACAGTGTTGCTGCCGCAGTCTGTGGAACGGTCGAAGCCGCTCCCGAAATTACCGAAGCCGCTACGGAAATTAGCGGGTTGGACACCGTTTGGGTGTTGCTCGGTGCGATGTTGGTGTTTTGGATGCAGCCGGGCTTTGCCCTTGTTGAGGCGGGCATGACGCGCGCTAAGAATACCGCCAACATCTTGATGAAGAACTTTGTGGATTTTATGGCGGGTTCGGTGATTTACTGGATCTTCGGTTTCAGCCTCATGTATGGTGTTGGCAACGCCTTTTTCGGTTGGGATGGATTCTTCTTCAAGGGCGAAGATAGCAACATTCCGCGCGAGTGTACGTTGTTCTTCCAGACGGTGTTTGCAGCTACGACAGCGACCATCGTTTCGGGTGCCATGGCGGAGCGCACTAAGTTCTCGATGTATTTGGTGTACTCTATCTTGATTTCGGCATTTATCTACCCCATCGAGGGTCACTGGTCTTGGGGCGGTGGTTGGTTAGCCGAATTAGGCTTCCACGACTTTGCCGGTTCAGCAGTGGTTCACGCTTGTGGCGGTTTCTTGGCTTTGGCAGGTGCCATTGTCCTCGGTCCGCGTTTGGGCAAGTATGACAAGGACGGCAAGTCGCGCGCCATCCCCGGACACAACTTGACGTTGGCTGCGTTGGGTGTCTTTATCCTTTGGATGGGCTGGTTCGGTTTCAATCCCGGTTCGCAGTTGGCTGCCACCGGTGCGGAGAACGCCATTGCCATCTCGCACGTCATCATGACCACCAACATGGCTGCCGCTACGGGCGGTATCGCCGCATTGCTCTTCACGTGGTTGGTCGATGGCAAACCGTCGCTCTCCATGCTCTGCAACGGCGTGTTGGCAGGTTTGGTAGGTATCACCGCAGGATGTGACTGCGTAGAGATCTGGTCTGCCGCCCTGATTGGTATCATCGCCTCGGTTGCTATGTGTCTCTCCGTGAACTTCATCGACAAGGTGTTGAAGGTGGACGATCCCGTTGGTGCCGTTTCGGTACACGGCGTGGGCGGTTTGGTAGGCACCCTCTTGGTTGGTGTCTTCTCGACCGATCCGGAACACTCGTTCGGTGTGCAGGCTTTGGGCATCTTGGCGATCGTAGCTTGGGCGTTTGTCTGCGGTCTTATCCTGTTCTACGCCATCAAATATACGCACGGCTTGCGTGTCGCTCCCCGTATCGAAGAGGAAGGTCTTGATATTTACGAGCACGGCGAGACGGCTTACAACTGATCTCATTCTGCCTTCAGAGCAGAAACCGGAGTGCACAAAACGGCTTGAAAAGTGGTAATTTTCAACCGTTTTGCGCGAAACTAAAGCAAAAAGATTGCAAACGGCTTGGAAAGCTTGCTTTTTGCCGCTATCTTTGCCCCGCAAACACGAAAACGTTCTGCGAACGTAGCGGTCGGAATTTGAACCGTATTTCGGGTTGTGGTACTGAAAATCAGAACGTAAAACAAAATAAAATCAAGAACAATGAGCAAACTTAGATTTGAAGTCGTACATGAGGCTGTCAAAAAGCGCGCTGTAGAGGTAGAAGTGCCTGCCGGACGCCCTTCGGAGTATTTCGGTGAGCTGGTGTTCAATCGCGAAAAGATGTTCAAGTATTTGGACTTGAAAACTTTCAACGAATTGACTAACTGTATCGACAATGGTGTGCCATTGGATCGTCACATTGCCGACGCTGTAGCTGCCGGCATGAAGACTTGGGCATTGGAGCATGGCGTCACCCACTGTTGCCACTGGTTTCAGCCGTTGACGGAGACCACCGCCGAGAAGCATGACTCCTTCATGGAATATGATTGGAAGGGAGGCATGATCGAGGAATTTGAGGGCAAATCTTTGGTTCAGCAGGAACCGGATGCCTCTTCTTTCCCCAGTGGCGGTATTCGCGCAACTTTCGAGGCGCGTGGCTACACGGCGTGGGATCCTACCTCTCCGGTCTTCATCTTGGACGACTGTCTCTGCATTCCGACGGTGTTCATCTCTTACACCGGCGAATCTCTTGATTACAAAACTCCGTTGAAGAAGGCTCTGAAGGCTGTCAACGATGCTGCGGTGCCGATCTGTCAGATGTTCGACCCGAACGTCACGAAGGTAAATTCTAACCTCGGTTGGGAGCAGGAATACTTCCTCGTTGATGAGGGACTCTATGCAGCTCGTCCCGACTTGATGGCTTGCGGTCGCACCTTGATGGGACACGCCTCTGCCAAGAACCAGCAGATGGATGACCACTACTTCGGTCAGATCCCGACCCGCGTGCAGGCCTTCATGAAGGATCTCGAAATTACAGGTCATCGCTTGGGCATTCCGATGAAGACTCGCCACAACGAGGTGGCGCCGAATCAGTTCGAATTTGCACCCATCTTCGGCGAGACCAACTTGGCGAACGACCAGAATATGTTGATCATGGGCGTGATGAAGAAGATCGCGCGTCGTCACGGCTTCCGCGTGTTGCTGCATGAGAAGCCTTTCGAAGGTATCAACGGTTCGGGCAAGCACAACAACTGGTCACTCTCGACCAACACCGGCGTCATCCTCCTCGGCCCGG
>CAZGZL010000134.1:0-4259 GCA_964530595.1 uncultured Prevotellaceae bacterium
GCGGTTGCAGCGTCACACACCCCCATGCATCACAGCATAGCGCGGTTGCAGCGTCGCACACACATCCCCATGCGCCCCCACTTCGTACCCACACCCCTCGCGGACGGCGGTCAGGCTAAAAGTATGTAATTTCGGGGCGAAAGCTTCGGGCTCTCGTTTTTTTGTCGTACTTTTGCGGCAATATAATCGCGTGAATCAGCGGGACTTGCACCCGCGACGACGCACACATACACTGTATCACGTCAATCAGGAAAGCATTTTGAAATACGATATCATCATCATCGGTAGCGGTCTGGGCGGCTTGGAGTGCGGCTACATCCTCGCCAAGCAGGGACGCCACGTCTGCATCCTCGAACAGGAAGCTCAACCCGGAGGCTGCATGCAGAGCTATCGCCGCCGCGGCATGGCGCTCGACACCGGACTGCACTACGTGGGCGGTCTGGCCGAGGGCAACAAGCTGTACCCCCTATTCAAGTACCTCAACCTCATGGAGCTGCCGTGGCAGAGACTCGACCCCGAAGGCTTCGACCACGTGACGATCGGCGGACGCGACTTTGCCTACGCCGAGGGATTAGACCACTTCGTCGACCGACTGGCTCAAGACTTCCCCACACAACGCGCCCCACTCCGCCACTATGCCGAGACGATGCGCGAGATCGGGAGCCATCTCTACGACGCCCTGAAGCCGCGCGACGAGGTGGACTTCTTCAACACCTCCCTCTTCAGCCACAGCGCCTACGACTTCCTGACCGAGACCTTCAGCGACCCGCTGCTGATCAACGTCCTCTGCGGCTCGTCGCTCAAGATGGAGCTCAACCGCGACGCCCTGCCCCTCTACACCTTCGCCCAAGGCAACAACAGCTTCATCGAGAGCTCATGGCGCCTCCGCGGCGACGGCGCCCTCTTGGTCGACTCACTGGTCAACGACATCCGCCGCATGGGTGGCGAGGTGTACTGTAATGCCCGCGTCGAAGAGCTGATAGAGGTGGACGGCAGGCTGCGTTACGCCCGCACCACCGACGGCGAACAGTACGAGGCAGACACCTTCATCAGCAACGCACACCCCGCCGTCACCGCCGACTTGGTGCGCCAGAGCTCGCGGATGAAGCGCGTCTACCGCACCCGTATGCACGCCCTCGCCAACACCTACGGCATGTTCACCGTGTCGCTCGTACTGAAGCCCGAGACGGTGCGCTACTTCAACTGGAACCAATACATCTACCGTCAGCCCAACGTCTGGACCTACTACTTGGACAACAACCCCGTGTCGGGCATCCTCATCAGCTGCCGCGTCCCCGAAGACGCTTCGCCCTACACCCGCTGCATCGACCTGCTGACCCCCATGCCGTGGACACAGGTAGCACAGTGGAGCGACACACAGGTAGGTCGCCGCGGCGACGACTACCGCGCCTTCAAGGCTCGCAAGGCCGACGAGTGTGTCGCCCTCGCCGAAGGCTTCCTGCCCGGACTGCGCGACGCCGTAGAGGCCCGCTACACCTCCTCCCCGCTGACCTATCGCGACTACACCTCCACCCCCGAAGGCTCCGCCTACGGCGTGCGTAAGGACTGGCGTAACCCGATGATGACCCTGCTGACCCCCAAGACCCCCATCCCGAACCTCTTCTTGACCGGTCAGAGCTTAACGCTCCACGGACTCTTGGGCGTCAGCATGACCTCACTCTTCACCTGCGCCGAGATCATCGGCAAGGAGGCCGCCTACGACATCACACAGACCCGCTGAGCCGCCCCCACGCCCCGCGAAATTATAGATCCTACAAAATAAACTCAGAATATACACCCCACACACAATGAAGTACGCATTAGTTACCGGAGGTAGCCGCGGCATCGGTCGCGCTGTGAGCCTCAAGCTCGCACAGAACGGCTACCACATCCTGATCAATTACGTCTCTAACACCACCGAAGCCGAGAACACCCTCGCCCAAGTCCGCGCCTTAGGCACCGACGGCGAGATGTTGCGCTTCGACGTCTCCGACGCCGACCAGACCCGCACCGCCCTCGAAGCATGGCAAGCCGCTCACCCCGAAGAATACATCGAGGTGGTGGTCAACAACGCCGGTATTCGCCGCGACAACCTGATGGTCTTCATGGAGCCGGGCGACTGGCGCCGCGTCTTGGACATCTCCCTCAACGGATTCTACAACGTCACACAACCCCTGCTCCAACCCATGTTGGTACACAAGTTCGGCCGCATCATCAACATGGCATCCCTCTCCGGTCTGAAGGGACTGCCCGGTCAGACCAACTACTCCGCCGCTAAGGGTGGACTCATCGCCGCTACCAAGGCCTTGGCGCAAGAGGTGGCTCGCAAGAACGTCACCGTCAACGCCGTCGCCCCCGGATTCATCAAGACCGACATGGTCGAGGGTCTCGACGAAGCCGCCCTGAAGAAACAGATCCCCGCCGCCCGATTCGGTAACCCCGACGAGGTGGCTGAGCTGGTAGCCTTCCTCGCCTCTCCCGCCGCCGCATACATCACCGGCGAGACCATCAGCATCAACGGCGGTCTCTACACTTAATACCCCCACACACCCTCTACGGATCCGTAAAGACTCTCCCTACGGATCCGTAAAGACTCTAAGGGGAGGAATAAACCCTAAGGATCATCGAGACTCTAAGGAATAAACCCTACGGAATAAACTCTAAGGATAAGTAGAGACTCTAAGGAATAATATAACAGATACTTTTCAAAGGATATGAAGCAACTGATCACCCTCTGCATGCTGCTCCTCTGCACCTGTCTCAACACATGGGCACAGAGCAACGACGACATGATGGCTCGCGCACAACAGCGCTTCCGCAATATGAAGACCCTCACCGCCCCCGTCACCCAGACCCGCCACAACGCGCTGCTGACCCAAGACGAGGTGAGCAAGGGCAACTTCTACTTCAAGAAACCCGCCTCGATGTGCCTCACCTTCAACAACGGCAAGGACATGCTCCTCATGAAGGACAACCAATTCTCGATGGTACGCGACGGTAAGGTCAACACCCTCAACGGCAAGGGCAACGAACAGCTCGAAGCCCTCAAGACCCTGCTCCGCAACTTCAGCGCCGGTCAAGAGAGCGACGTAGCCCTCGACGACCTCGCCGACGTCGACGTCGAACGCGCAGGTACCCTCGTCACCCTGACGATCACCCCACGCATCAGCGACGCTAAGGCCAAGAAGAAGATGCTCTACAGCTCGTTCATCGTCCGCATGGACACCCAAGCCGGCGAACTCAAGAGCATTCGCCTCAACGAGAAAGGCTCGAACTACACCCTCTACGAGTTCGGCAAGTTCACCATCGACGCCCCCGTCAGCGACAACCTCTTCAAGCTGCCCTGAGACGCATGAACCCACACACACCAGCCACACCTACCACCGACGCCACTGAAGCGATCCTGAGCCACACAGAACGGGTACAGGTGCGCTTCAGCGACGTCGACGCCATGCGCTGCGTATGGCACGGCTCCTACGTCCGATACTTCGAGGATGGACGCGAAGCCTTCGGGCGACACTACACCGGCTTAGGCTACGCCGACATCATGGCGAGCGGTATCATGGCTCCGGTGGTGGACTTGCAGGTGCAGTATCACGCCCAACTCCGCCTCAACGACGTCGCCCTGATCACCACCCGCTACGACTATCGCCGTGGCGCCCGCATCGACTTCAGCTACGAGGTGCGCCGCGCCTCCGACGGGCTGCTCTGCGCCACAGGCCACACGACACAGCTCTTCATCGACCCCGACGGCACCCTCATGGTCTCCCTCCCCGACTACTACCGCGCTTGGCGCGAACGGTGGCAGGTGGGGAGAATGTAATTCGGCAAAGGAGAGGGAATACTCCAAAAAAATGGCATTTGTGCCAACTTTTTGGAGTGCAGACATAGAGGGATTCTTCGATTTAAGCAAATCCTACACACGAAAAGTGGACACTTGCGCCCACTTCACCGACTCGCAATGGGTTGTATATTCTTGAATGATCCCCATACCTTAGATTTACGATAAGCCTTGAGCGCCTTCTTAGGGACATAGAGCGTATCGTGGCTATAGTCCCACGCTGAGAATGCACCGCGTTCTACATGCTCGATCGGGAGCGTAGCATGACAAACAATTTCTTCCAAGTTACACCATAAAAATACACCTGCTGCAATAGTCGTGACTGAAGCCGGAAGCTCAACATGACGTAATGCAGAACAGCCGTAGAACGCTGAGTCGCCTATCGTCGTGACAGAGTTTCCCAACTCAACGCTTCTAA
>CAZGZL010000135.1:0-4247 GCA_964530595.1 uncultured Prevotellaceae bacterium
GAGCTCTCTTTTTCTTTTTCTTTTTGTATTGCGGATTAGCCCAAGAATGCCAACAGCACACCGGCTGCGACGGCAGAACCGATAACGCCTGCTACGTTCGGACCCATGGCGTGCATCAGCAAGTAGTTGCTTGGATCGTACTTCAAGCCCACCTCTTGCGAGATGCGGGCGGCATCCGGCACGGCGGAGACGCCGGCGTTGCCGATGAGCGGGTTGATCTTGTTGCCCTCCTTCAGGAAGAGATTAAAGAACTTGACGAACAACACGCCGGAAGCGGTAGCCACCAAGAACGAGAGGGCTCCGAGTCCGAATACCTTCAGCGAGTCGGGGGTGAGGAATGTCGAGGCTTGCGTCGAACAGCCCACTGTGAAGCCCAAGAGGATCGTCACAATGTCGATCAGCGGGCCGCGAGCTGTCTCGCACAGACGTTTGGTGACGCCGCACTCCTTCAGAATGTTGCCGAAGAAGAGCATACCCAACAACGGCAAACCGGAGGGGATGATGTAGCACGTCAAGAGCAGTCCGACGATGGGGAAAATCAGCTTCTGCTTGTGGCTAACGGCGCCCGGAGCCTTCATGCGGATCAGGCGTTCCTTCTTCGTGGTCAACGCCTTCATGATAGGGGGTTGGAACACGGGGATCAAAGCCATGTAGCTGTAGGCTGCTACGGCGATGGCACCCATCAGGTGCGGCGCCAACTTGGAGCTCAAGAAGATGGCTGTCGGACCGTCAGCACCGCCGATGATGCCGATGGCGCCCGCCTCACGTGGATCGAAGCCCAACGCTAACGAGAGCATATAGGCGCCGAAGATGCCGAATTGCGCGGCAGCTCCCACGAGCACTAACTTCGGGTTGGCGATCAGGGCGGAGAAGTCTGTCATCGCGCCGATACCGAGGAAGATCAGCGGCGGATACCACCCTTGTTTCACTCCGCCATATAGAATATTGAGCACGGAGCCCTCCTCATAGATACCGATGCGCAGACCGGCTTCGAGCGGGAAAGGAATGTTGCCTACCAAGATGCCGAAGCCGATAGGTATCAGCAACATGGGTTCGAAACGTTTGGCAGCGGCTAAATAAATGAAAATGCACCCAACTATGGTCATGATGATGTTGCCCCATGCACAGTTGGCAATGCCGGTGTAGCTCCACAGGTATTGCAGATTCTCACCGAAGAATGATAATAAGTTTTGGGATTGCTCCATGATTTAGATATGTTTTTCCAATAGCGCCGCAAAGATAGTCAAAAATCATTAAACACGACCAAAGAAACGCTAAAATATAAAAGTCGCGACCACAGAAACGTGATCGCGACTTTGTGCTATCCCTCCGCGGAGGAGGTCGATGTAGGGCTTAGTTCTTCTTACCGAGCAACTTGTGGGTGAAGAACCAACGGAGACCGTGGTGCTTCTTGCGGTGAGAATCGTTGTAGCCGTAGCTGTAGCCATAACCGTAGCCGTAACCATAGCCATAGCCGTAGCCATATTTGTAGTTGCCGTTGCTGCTGATCTCGACATCGTTGAGGATGATAGAGGGTTCTTTCAGCTTGCCGTTGTTAGCTGCAAAGTTCAACTCGTTGACGAAGCGGAGATCTGCGACGCCGGCGCGTATCACGTAGATGGTGCGATCTACCAAATGGTTCAGCGTGACAGGATCGGCGATCACCAAGTACGGCGGCGAGTCGAGGATCACGTAGTCGTATGCTTCACGCAGCTCTTCGATCAACTTGTCCATGCGGGCAGATGCCAACAGCTCATTCGGGTTCGGAGGAACGGCACCCTTCAAGATGACGTCCAATGTCTCGATCATGCCGCTCTTGAGCACCGTGTCGCGCCAATTCGCGATTTCGCCGCTCAAGTAGTTAGCCAGACCGCGATTGTTGCGGCGGGGCAGGTTGAACGTACGATCCATGTGACCCTTGCGCATATCGCTCTCTACCAAGATCACTTTCTTGCCGATCATAGCCATACAGATGGCGACGTTGCAAGCGGTGAAAGACTTACCCTCGTTCGGAACGGAGGAGGTCACTTGGATCACCTTGCCCGACATAAATCCGACATTGGTACGGATAGAACGATAGATTTCGTCCAACGGGTTATCGTCCGAATGGTGGTGCTCGTCGTCGCCCTTGTTGACCGAGATCAAACGACTCGTCGGGCTCTTGGGCACTACGCCGATCAAGGGGAGACGGGTGCGCGTCGTGATGTCTTCGGGCGCCTGAACTTTGGTCTTCAAGATCATGCGCAGGTAGACGATAGCCAACGGGATGATGAAGCCGATCAGGAATGCGATGCTCAAAATACGTGAGGCAAAGGGCGAAATCAGGACGGCAGTGTTCTCGGAGTGCTCGATGATGCGCGCGATGTCCGGCTCGGCGATGATGGCGAGCATGGTCTCCTCACGCTTCTTCTGGAGCAGGACGTAGAGCGGTTCGATGATGGATTGCTCACGAGTGATCTGCGAGAGCTCGATCTGCTGACCGGGGATGCTCTTGAGGTAAGCGTTGTTCTGTCCCAACTGATATTGATAGCTCTTGCGGCTGGCTTCGAGCATATTCACTTGCGAGTCGATGGTCTTGATGATCAAGTCGCGTTGATCGCTCAAGCGTTTAGCGAGCTGCGACACCACGGGGTTGTTCGTTGACGAGTTGGCAACCATGCGTGAATAGTCCATACATCCCTTGTTGTATTCGGCAATGTAGGAGTTGATCGCAGCATCAGAGATACCGATGTTGCTCGGAATCACATTGAACTCATCGCCGTGCGCTTTAATGTCCTTCTTCACCAATGAGATCAAATGCAACTGGAGGTCGATCTCCTTGATGGCGTCCTGAGTGGCTTTGTCTTGCGTCAAACCCATCTGCGCCTGCGAGCTGATATCAATCAGGTTACGGTCGGAACCGAAGCTCTGGATCTTGTTCTCGACGCTGCTCAACTGGGTCGAAAGGTCGGCGAGACGATCCTCGATGAACTTCATTGTGTTCTGGTTTGAGATCGAATAATACTCCTTGGTGTTCTGGTTGTATTTCTCGACCACCTTCTCCAAAACCTCTTCGGCGCGGAGCGCGATGTTGTCGACCATCTTCAGGGACAAGATACTGCTACCTCCGCTGCTACGGGTGTCCGCATCGGCAGAGATCTGCGCTGCCAACTGGCGGGCACGAGCCTGAGGCGAATAGAGCAGGATGTAGCGCTCGTCATCGCCCAACTGGAGGCGGTGGGGAGTATCGACACCTGCATCGGCAATGCTGCCACGATAGGTGAAGTTTAAGTGTCCGTATTTCTCCAGCGGGATGTTCTCGTCGAAGTGGTAAGTGGCGCGGGGAATTACTGCCTCCTTGCCTAACAATACTTCGAGGCTGAATGATTCGCTGTCGATCACCTCATAATTGATTCGATAGTAGTTGAGGTGATTGATGTTGAAATTCTGATTGGGAATGAACGTCATCTTTACATCGTCGCCCAAGGTCTCGTGGGTCACGAAGTTGTGTACCGTGAAGTAGCGGATGTTGAGGTTCATGTCCTCGACTACAGCCTGCATGATCGGCGTAGAGCAGATGATGACCTGCTCGTTGGCTAAGCTGTTGTATGACTTGAGTCCGGAAATGTCGCTGAGGAAGTCCAACTGAGAGGATCCGCCCATACCGGCGTTTTTGTCGTTCGTGATCATCACCTTCATGTTGCTGCTGTAGGTGCGTGGCGTAAAGTACAAGTACAACGCACCGACACAGAGCGCTACGAAGACGGACAAGACGACCCAATAGCGAACGCCCCACGCCATCATGAGCAGGGCGCGGATGTCGAACTGACTCTCCTGTTGTTCCTCTTGAGCCTGATTGTTTACTTGTTCAGTTTTGCTGGTTAAATCATTCATGCTGAAGAATTGTATAACTGTGAGATTAAAATTTTATTTCAGATTGTGTTAGATTTTGGAATAAGAGCTACTCAATGCACGCACAGATGTGCGGATGAATACGAAAATATCGGCACAAAGGTAGTGCTTTATTTGAAGTATAGAGGCTAATCCTCGGATTTTTGATTCGAGACCCCTTTTTTTCTTTGACAGAGAGGCGGTTTTGACGTCTCGTAGTGGCAGGCTGCGTGGTCGAAAAACAGAAACCGAGTGAACAAAAAAAGAGACTCTTGTGATCAGGGTCTCCTTTTTTGCAAAAAAAAACAAATGAAATGAAATAGAGTGGAGCTGGAGGGGTTCGAACCCTCGTCCAAACAGGGAACTTCTGCGCTTTC
>CAZGZL010000136.1:0-4147 GCA_964530595.1 uncultured Prevotellaceae bacterium
ACTACGGAAGTGGGAGAGTAGGAAGCTGCCGATTTTACAGAAGCGAGATGTCCGCGCCGCGAACATCTCGCTTTCTTTGTTGTATTCTCTCCTTTTTTTCACCCGTTCCCGCTCAATACCTCTTATACAGTACGCGCATTGCGTTGCTCACGGCGAGCAGGGCGACGCCGACGTCGGCAAAGACGGCGCACCAGAGGGAGGCGATGCCAAGAGCTCCGGCGATAAGGATTACCACCTTGACGCTGATGGCGCCGACGATGTTTTGGCGTACGACGGCGGAGGTATATTTGCCGATCTTGATGGCTGTTGCCACGCGCGACGGCATATCGTTCTGGATCACGATGTCAGCGCTTTCGATGGCGGCGTCGCTGCCTAAGCCGCCCATAGCGATGCCTACGTTGCTCATAGCCAACACGGGGGCGTCGTTCATACCGTCGCCGACAAATGCCACAGATTTTTGTTCATCGCGAGTGAGGTGGGAGAGGTATGCCACCTTATCTTCGGGCAGCAATTCCGCTTGTGCGTGTTGAATCCCTAATTGAGCGGCTAAATGCTCCACGATGGGACGTTTGTCTCCCGACAAAAGATATATTTCACGAATGCCTTCGTCTTTGAGCCCCTTGATGGCGGAGACCGCATCCTCCTTGAGTGTGTCCGAAAGTAACAAGGCGCCGGCGTATCGACGATCTATCGCACAGAGGACAAGGGTAGCAACACTTTGCTCGAAGGATTGCGGAACCACGACCCCCTCTTTGTCCATCAGGCGCGCATTGCCCACCAACACATGATGTCCGGCGATGACGGCGGAGACGCCGTGTCCTGCCACCTCGTTCATCTCCGAGATTTCTAACGCTTGTGCCTGCTGAGCCGCGGCGTAGTTGACCACCGCCTGCGCTATGGGATGGGTGCTACGCGATTCGGCGCACATGACGCAGCTGAGCCATAAAGCGCGATCCACCTCTTCGGCGACGTCGGTTTGGAACACTTCGAACTTACCCTTGGTGAGCGTTCCTGTCTTATCGAACGCCACAGCATCCACCTTCGTGATTGCGTCCAAGTAGTTGCTACCTTTGAACAGAATGCCCAATTTCGATGCGGCGCCGATGCCGGCAAAGTAGCCCAATGGAACGCTGATCACCAAGGCACAAGGGCAGGAGATCACCAAGAACACCAGCCCGCGGTAGAGCCAGTCGGCAAAATGATAGTCGTAGTTCGCCACTTGTGCCACCACCGCCGGAACGAGTACGATGGCGGCAGCCAAAGCGATCACAATCGGTGTATAGATACGGGCAAATTTACGGATAAATAACTCTGTGGGTGCTTTGCGTTCGGCGGCATCTTTGACCAGCGAGAGAATGCGTGCTAAAGTGCTCTGATCGTAGGGGCGCGTCACTTCGATCTGTATGTTGCGATTGCTGACGATCATACCTGCCAAGACCTGCTCACCCTGATGAATCGAGCGTGGCATACTCTCGCCCGTGAGCGCCGAGGTATCGAACATCGCCGAGGCGTCGATCAACGTACCGTCCAACGGCACACGTTCGCCGGGTTTGAGTTCTATATGTTCGCCGACTGCCACCTCTTGGGGGGCGACTTCTGTCGGGACGCCTTGGCGGAGCACCGTGGTGCGTTCCGGGCGCACGTCCAACAGATCGCTCACGTTGCGTGATGCCCGGTCTACGGCTCCGTCTTGAAGCATCTCGCCCACGGTATAAAACAGCATTACCGCCACGGCTTCCGGATATTCGCCGATGCAGAATGCTCCGATCGCCGCGATCGCCATCAGAGTAAATTCGCTGAAGTATTCTCCGCTTTGGATTTCCGAACAAGCCTCTTTAAAGACCGGGATGCCGACGGGCAAGAATGCTACTATATAATAAATGAGGCGCAAGTTAGGCGGCGTTGCAATGTCGGCGCAATGCTCCCCAAGGATGCCTCCGATCAGCAGAAACGCTGAAATCAGAGGCAATATCCACGGATTGTGGTGATTCGGTTTGTGATTGTGTTCATGGTTCTCTCCATGAGCAACGGCATGATTTGACGTACTCATTTGTTTCGTGTTTTTTTGAATTAGCGCCCAATGTTATTGGGCGCTGTCATTATCCGATCTGCTTCCCGATCGAGAATGTGTCACCTACCTCCTCGCCCAACGTGCTTGGATGCCCTTTGACACCCACAGCAGCGTGCATGTCACGGCGAGTACGAATAGATACCGTACTACCCAATAGTCGGTGAGTAGCGTTATGTGGGTTCGATCTACAAAGTAGACCGGGACGATGTGCCACAAGTACAGCCACATCGAGTTGCGGCTGATGAACGCTACCGCTCTGTGGGTCGAGAGGCGATGCAGCAGGGGCTTCAGATACCAGAGGATGAACGAGCATAACAAGCCATACGTCAGATACACACCATGCGGCGGATATTTTGAATTGGCGGGAATGAATGCCCAATCTTCGTGTGCCCAAGCCCCGACAAATAACCCGACCAAGAGGAGAAAGAGCCATTTGTTCGCTGCAAAGGTATGCTCTTTGACGATAAATCCCAACACCAATAGGGTGGCATATCCTGTCGTATAGGGCAGAAACAACGTGACGATCTCCCGTGCTACGTCGTTCGATATCGCCGGCAAGAGGTAGTCGACGCACCCCTCGGTGATGGCCCACAGGGAGAGTAACAGCACGATAGATTTCCCGTGTCCCCACTTGCGACACACGCGGTCGAGCCACGGCGCAACGAGCGCCATCAACAAGAACACGCGCATGATCCAGACATAACCGATGCTGGGTTCATTCAACAGTAGATAGGAACCCGCCACTTGCTCCCCGGTGAAACGATAGGTGCCGGTAATGAACAGCGAAACCAACGCTACACCAAAAAATAGCGTCAAAAATTGGGCTACGGGGAAATAGAGACGTTTAAATCTTTTTATCACATATGTTAATACCCCCCCCCTAAATTTAACACATAGCCCCGATACGAACACCATTAAGGGGACATCGAAAGCCCTAAACCTAAAAAGGAGTGCCGGAGCATGGATGTGCGCTAAGACAATCAGGAGCAACCCTAAGGTGCGGAGTCCGTCTATGTAAGAGTCTCGTTCGGAGACAATGTGTTGATTCATCATAAGTAGGAAAGGTATTTTAGCGAAAAAGAAGGGGCAGACTGTCCTATCCTCAGAGCTGTGCTGTTACGATGCGTGTTTATCCTTGGGTGGCAAGGTGATTTGGTCGCCCATTTCTAACAGATATTTCGGAGTAAAGAAGTCCATAACACCCCTATTGCCTGTCAAGGTCATCTCTCCGAAGTAGACTTTGCCTTTGGATTCATAGAGGTCTATGCGTGCTTCGGGCAATCCCTCTGCCAATTTGGTCGCGATTTGCAGCATCAGCTCTAAATTTTTCGGTCGTGGGATCTGATTTCTACCGTCTTTATAATGATCGGTCGCGATCGAGTATTCCGGATGGCAGCGCCAATTCAAATCGTAGACATTGACATACGTATCTTTCTTTGTGCGGTTGTAACAAGCCCAAATAGCTGTCGGACGACCGTTGAAGCACCAGATTTTATAATCCACCAAAGAGGAGGTGAACCCCAATTCGTCATTGTCGATGAGTTGTTCTGCCACAATGCATGGTTTGATCTTCAGATAATGAGGCTCACCGCTGAACAAGGCGAACTTAGAATAGAGATCCTGTTGTAACCTTTGGCGTATTTCTTCGGGATTGATTTTCGATTTATCTTTCACGATGATGCAATCTCCTGTACCGTTGTTATTTTTCAGAACGAAAGAATTGGGGAGACGGTCGAAGTCGATATCTTCTACCCGATCGAACTTAGCGTACAGTGGTATCAAGATGTCCGCAAGACCTTTGGCGGTGACGTATTCGCGTACTTTGTATTTGTCGGCGAGATCACTCCATCGGGAGGTATCGCCATAGATCTTCAGCCAGTTAATCTTCTCATTCAAGTCGCGCGGATGATCCCAGTTGATAGACTTGTGCAGTGTACGGCGGTACACCAACGAACAGACCCTTTTCGGTCCGAGAAATTCGTAAAACCATTCGCGCCCTTTCGCGCGAATGGCGGCAATCATTTGAGATGGATTCATGTTATTATGATTATAGTGAGTTGTGGCTTATTGGATGGT
>CAZGZL010000137.1:0-4107 GCA_964530595.1 uncultured Prevotellaceae bacterium
CAAAAAGTAATTCCGAAGTGTTAAATTTTAGAAGTGGCTAATATTCAGCATGATATAGATTATTATTCGCGGTTAATTTGGGTTGTTTAGGCTTTGTGATTACAGCCTCTAAAGGCGGCCTCCCCAATCGTCGTCACGCTATTGGGGATAGTGACGCTCGTTAGACTGGAACAACCATTAAAGGCGGCCCCCCCAATCGTCGTCACGCTATTTGGGATAGTGACGCTCGTTAGGCTACTACATCCGCTAAAGGCGGATTTCCCAATCGTCGTTACGCTATTGGGGATAGTGACGTTCGTTAGGCTAGTACAATTGTAGAAGGCGCCCACCCCAATCTCCGTCACGCTATTGGGGATAGTGACGCTCGTTAGGCTACTACAGAAACCAAAGGCAGATACCCCAATCTCCGTTACACTATACTCGTCCCCTTTATTCGTAATGGTCGATGGAATTTCGACCTCAGTAAGTCCATCAATATACCCCGTAACTTTTGCAGTTTTGATTCCTGCGTCCAACGAATACGTTAAACTGTCGATGGTCACGTCCGCATAAGCGACCATGCCCTGAGAGCACCACAAGACCGCACCGATACAAAGCATGGCAATCTTCTGATGTAAATGCTTGATTTTTTTCATAAGCAATTAGTTTGAATTTAAGGCCAACGACTCCTAATGGTCTAGGATTATAGTTATGAGGTAGGTATGAAAAAGGCGTGGAGTCTATACCGTTACTCGTCCCACGATTCGAGGCCTTCGCATTGCCCATCTCTGTAGAACGAGCAACGACGAAGCCCACGCCGATATGAAACACCACAAAGCGAGAGACGTCTATACGACGCTTCCCACTTGGAGTAATAAACATACCCATAGGCATCTACCGTTGCTACATTCCTGACAGAGATTGAAAATTGCGAAGTTTCGAATCGTCAAGAAGGTGCGTTAGTAAACGCTTTTTTCAAAAGATCTGAACCCCCACCAACCGGCTTCTGATAAGTCGTCGGCGTGGTATTCGCTGCCAAATTTATCAAATTTAATTGTTGATCAGAAATTTTTAGAAGTTTTTTATTCAAATTTAAACGCAAAAGCCCCGTCAGGTGGTCAAACGACCGCCTAACGGGGCTAATTCATGGGCTCAACGCAACAAATCTTTCAGCTCGGTGGCGAGCTCGCGAATTCGGTCGCGGACACGGATGGATCGGTGCACATCGCGCCCGTCGCTACTTACAGCGACACAGAGATGGTCTCGCTGCAAAATAGCGGGAGAAATGACATCGCAAAGCTCCGGATCGTCGCAGACGCTGGTCAAAATGCCTCGTTCGGCAGCTTCGTCGTGAATCTGCCGATTCAAGGCGGTGTCTTCGGTGCAAATGTAGACGAGGAAGGCGCCCTCTAAATCTTGCGGCTCATAACTCTTGCGGAGCAGTGTGAACGGCAACTCTTCGAAGCCTTCGCGAAAGGTGGGGGAGATGACCGTGGCTTGTTGTGTGAAGCGGCTCAGGATCGTGGCTTTGTGTAGCCCGACCCGTCCGCCGCCGATGATGACGATCTTACGCCCCTCAATGCGAAGCGATACGGGGAGAAAAGAGAGAGACATGACGTTGCCTTGAGGGGTCAACGGCGATGTAAGCCGCACTCTTTACACTCCGGATTCTCCCACCACCAACGACCGGAACGCACATCTTCGCCCGGTTCGACAGCACGTGTACAGGGCTGACAGCCGATGCTGGGGAAGTTCTTGCGATGCAGTGTATTGACCGGTACTTGATGTTCCTTGACATACTGCCACATCTGTTCTTCGCTCCAGTCGACCAACGGATTGACCTTGATCAAGCGGTTAGTTTCGTCCCATTCCACGAGTTGCACGCTGGTGCGCGTCACCGATTGACTGCGTCGCAGTCCGCAGACCCAAACGTCCAATGTTGAGAGGGCACGCAGTAGTGGCTCGATCTTACGGGCGTGGCAACAAGCTTTGCGTTTCTCCACGCTCTGATAGAAGGCATTGATTCCGTTGGTAGCCACATATTGCTCTACCGCGGTATGATCGGGGAAGTAGACCTCTAAACGAATGCCGTAGCGATCGTTGGTGCGATCTATGAGATGATAAGTTTCGGGGAATAGGCGTCCCGTGTCGATCGTGAAGATACGCGCTTTGGGGGCGACGCCCACAATCATATCGGTCAGCACTTGATCTTCTGGACCGAGGCTGGAAGCCAATGCGATGCGTTGCCCGAAACGCTCGAATAGATAGGCCAGTAATGCTTCGGGGGTAGCGTCGGCAAACTCCTTGCAGAGTGCCTCTGCCAAGGCTTTGGGCTCTTCTGTCGTGTTCATGTGGTTTTGTTTTGAGGATCCATAGAAAATGCACTGTCCATGTGCTCACGCTTCGATCATCCCGGCACCAACCGTCTCGAAAGTTTCCGGGTCGATAAAGATCAAGCTACCCGTGCCACGGTTGCGACGGTAAGGATCGTAACTGAGGGGTTTGGAGACTTTGAGGTGCAGGTGTACAATGTCGTTCATCTCTACCCGCTTGTCGTCGTGATTTTGTTCCAAAGTGTTGATGTTCACCTTGTAGTCGATGCTACGCACGATGCCTACAGCTTCGTCGGTCGCCTGACGAATAATGTAGCGCGTCGCCGGATTGAGCGGTCGATGATTGAACCAGCAGACCAGCAAATCGAATTCGTTGCCGGTCACAGGCTCCTCGCCGCGTTTCACGATCATGCAACCGCGGCTGACATCCACGTCGTCTGCCAAACTGATGGCTACGGAGCGGGGAGCTGCTGCCTCTGTCAGGCGGTGATCAGCCTCGTCAATAGCCGTGACTTTCGAGTGGGTGAAGGAGGGTAATATCGTCACCTCGTCACCGACGCGCACCACGCCGCCTGCCAAGCGTCCGGCGTAGGCACGATAGTCGGGGAAACGGGAACTTTGCGGTCGGATCACATACTGTACCGGTAGACGCATAGGGAGCGACGTGAGGTCACTCTTCAGCGGCAGTGATTCCAAGAGGTGCAGTAGGGTTTCGCCCTGATACCACGGGGTGTGTGCCGAGGGATTGACCACGTTGTCGCCGTCACGTGCGGAGATCGGTATGTAATAGACTTTGGTCAGATGCAACTTTTCGGCGATGAGGGCATATTCCTTCTGAATGTTATTGTAAACCTCCTCCGAGAAGTCCACCAGATCCATCTTATTGACCGCTACGATTACGTAGTCGATGTTGAGCAGCGAGGCGATGTAGGAGTGGCGTTTAGTCTGTTCCAAGATGCCGTTGCGTGCATCTACAAGGATGATGGCGGCATCTGCGGTCGAGGCGCCCGTCACCATGTTGCGTGTATATTCGATGTGACCGGGGGTGTCGGCGATGATGAATTTGCGTTTTGGGGTGGCGAAGTAGCGGTAAGCCACGTCGATCGTAATGCCCTGTTCGCGTTCGGCGCGCAGTCCGTCGGTCAGGAGTGCCAAGTTAACCTCGTCGTTGCCGCGACGCTCACTGGCTTCGCGCACCGCTTCGATCTGATCTTCGAAGATAGATTTGCTGTCGTAGAGCAGGCGGCCGATGAGGGTGCTCTTGCCGTCGTCTACGCTGCCGGCTGTCGTGAAGCGCAGCAGTTCCATGTCTAAATATCCGTTGTTCATAAGAGAATTATTTCAAGGGTGAATAAAGGGTCTGAGTGGGGAATGTCCATCCCGACTCCGGATCAGAAGTAGCCGGCTTTCTTGCGATCTTCCATTGCCGACTCGGAACGTTTGTCGTCCGACCGTCCTCCGCGTTCAGTGACGCGCGACGAAGCGATCTCGTCAATGATCTCCTCCAAGCTATCTGCGGTCGAGAGGGTGAGACCCGTACATGTGATGTCACCGATGGTGCGGCAGCGTACGCGACGGGTAACGATCTCCTCGGTGGGCTTTAATTTCATAAAGGGGTAATACGCCAACCAAATGCCGTCACGCTGGAACACTTCGCGCTCATGCGTGTAGTAGAGCGATGGCAGAGCGATATGTTCCTGCAGGATGTATTGCCAGACATCCATTTCCGTCCAGTTGCTCAGCGGGAAGACGCGGAAGTGCTCGCCCTGCTGCTTCTTGCCGTTGAAGAGGTTCC
>CAZGZL010000138.1:0-4040 GCA_964530595.1 uncultured Prevotellaceae bacterium
TGATCTCAGTCTCAACGACGCACCAAGTCGTGTCCCGTCATCTCTGCGGGCTGTTGCAAGCCCATAATGCCGAGGATGGTAGGAGCGACGTCCGCCAACTTGCCGCTTTCGACTGTAGCGCCGGCGTTCTTGGATACGTACACGATCGGCACCGGATTCAGTGAATGTGCGGTGTTCGGAGTGCCATCGGCGTTGACCGCAAAGTCTGCATTGCCGTGGTCGGCGATGATGATGACTTCGTAGTCAGCAGCTTTAGCAGCCTCAACGACGTCGTGGAGGCAGATGTCGATGGTCTCCACAGCCTTCTGAATAGCCGGATAGATGCCGGTGTGACCCACCATATCACCGTTAGCGAAGTTGCAGGCGATGAAGTCGTATTGCTTTGTGCCGATAGCTTCGACCAACTTATCTTTGACGATCAAGGCGCTCATTTCCGGCTGCAAGTCGTAGGTAGCTACCTTGGGTGAGGGAACGAGGATGCGGCTCTCGCCCTCGTATTCCGCCTCACGACCACCGTTGAAGAAGAAGGTCACGTGGGCATACTTCTCGGTCTCGGCGATGCGGAGCTGTTTCTTGCCGGCGTTGCTGACCACTTCGCCCAACGTATTCTCTACGTTCTCCTTGGGGAAGAGGATGTGCAAGCCTTGGAACTTCGCATCATAGGGAGTCATGGTGCAGTAGTAGAGGGGAAGGGTCTTCATGCCCTGCTCCGGCATGTCCTCCTGCGTCAACGCCATGGTGATCTCGCGAGCGCGATCATTGCGGTAGTTGAAGAAGATCACTGTGTCGCCCGGCTTAATGGTGCCCAACACTTGGTCGTTCTCGTCTACGCGAACGATCGGCTTGATGAACTCGTCGGTAACGCCGGCTTCATACGATGCCTCGATACCTTTGCCCATGCAAGTGAAGTGCTCGCCTACACCGGCTGTCAGCTGATCGTAAGCCACCTTCACACGATCCCAACGCTTGTCACGATCCATGGCGTAGAAACGACCGATGACGCTGACCACCTTGCCACAGCCGACAGCCTTGGTGTGCTGACAAACGGTTTTCACGAAGCCTAAACCGGACTTCGGGTCTGTGTCGCGACCGTCCATGAAGCAGTGAATGAATGTCTTGTCTTCCAAGCCGTAAGCCTTGGCGATATCAATCAGCTTCAGCAGGTGATCTAACGAAGAGTGTACGCCGCCCGTCGAAGTCAAGCCCATGAAGTGAATGGCGCCGCCCTTCTGTGCATTCTGGAAAGCTGCCACGATCTCAGGGTTCTGCATGATGCTATTGTCTTGACATGCCATATTGATCTTCACCAAATCCTGATAAACGATGCGTCCACCGCCAATATTGATGTGCCCAACTTCGGAGTTACCCATTTGACCTTCCGGAAGACCTACGTTCAGACCGTCGGTACGGAGTTGTGCGTGCGGGTAATTGTTGAGCAATGAATCCCAATAAGGGGTCGGTGTGCAACTGATGACGTCCGACTTAGATTTGTCGCCACATCCCCAACCGTCGAGGATGAGCAGTAATGCTTGCTTTGCCATTTTCTTGATTTACGATATATGTTGAATAATGTTTAATGCTTTAATTGGTTCGCTGCCGTCGACCTTTTCAGCTCCGGATAGGCAATGCGTGTGTGGTAGACCGATTGCAAGTATTCCACAAAGGCGCGCTTCACCTCCTCCACGTCGCGGAACGAGAGCTTCGTGAGTCGCAACCGTCCGTCGGAGACCATGCCGTCGATGATGGTGTTGACTAACTTGGCTAAAGACTCTTCGCTGTAGTCTTTCATGCTTTTTGATGCCGCTTCGACAGCATCACCCATCATCAGCAGTGCTTGCTCGCGCGTCGTCGGATCGGGTCCGGGATAACTAAAGTCCCGGACGTCGGGCACTTCGTTGGGATGCGCGTTGCACCACGTGTTGTAGAAGTATTTCATCACGCCGCAACCGTGATGCGTCACGATGAATTCCACGATTTCGCGCGGCAGCTTCGCTCTCTCAGCCAATCGTACACCCTCGGTCACGTGTCGGCGGATGTATTCCACACTTTGCTCTGTCGTGAGGGCATCGTGCGGGTTCACCCCGTGCTGATTCTCGGTGTAATAACTGGGATTCCACAGCTTGCCGATGTCGTGATAGAGGGCTCCCGTGCGTACCAACTGCGCGTTGGCACCAATACGTTTGGCGGCGTAAGCGGTCAGATTGCTCACCTGCATCGAATGTTGAAACGTCCCTTGGCACTCCTCCGAGAGGCGGAGCAATAATCCTTTGTTGAGGTTGCAGAGTTCCACTAACGTCACACCGGACATGAAGCCGAAGAGCTTCTCCAAACCGAAGATGATCAGGTAGGTCAGTAGCAGGAGCAATGAATTGATCAAAAATAATACGTAGGTGAACCACGAAAGGTTGCTGAAAGTGCCTTCGCTCACCAATGTGAATGCGGTGTAGACCAGACTATAGGTCAGCAGCGCAAAGATAGCGACGCGCATCAGCTGCGAGCGCTCCGTCAGACCATCTTTCAGGCTGAACACGATGACCATGCCTACCGCCAACTGCACCACGATGTATTCGAACGGCGCAGAGGCCATGAAGGAGCAGAGTAGCGACATCACGATGTGACTAAAGTACGCAGTGCGCGCCCCATGAAATGTGCTGAGGACGATGGTCACGATCCCGATCGGCACCAGATAGGCGCCTTGCACAAACAGGTTGGAGGTGATCGACGTGAGGATCACCATCAGGACGATGAGCGCCATGCCTACCCACGTCTCGTGCATAGAATGATAAATCCACGGACGAAAGCGATTCAGGAACAGCAAGATGGCGCCCAAGAACATCGCCACTAAGAATATTTGTCCCACGATCATCATCACCTCGTCACCACCGAACGCACGACGTTTCTGCTGCGCCTTGCGGTAGGAGTTCAGGATGTTGTAGGTCTCCGGGGTGACGATCTCGCCGCGGTCTATGATGCGTGTTTCCGCTTGTACGACGCCGGAGGTCTGCGAGATGCCTTGCATCAGGTCGTAATATTCTTTCTGCGTTGCAGCGGTGTCCAACTCTAAGTTGGCTACCAAGTAGCGGTTCACATCGAAGCTCTTCAGCGCCTGTACCGAGATGCCCGCCTCCTGCGTGCCGTTCATGATCTGCTCATAGGCTTCACGCACGGTCAGCACATCTTCCAAATCCATAGATCTGCCACGGTTGGCAGCGGTCTGGATCCAGATCTGTCGGAGTTGCTGCTGTTGCAGCTGATTCTTGTCTACTATGGGGAGAATACCGGCTTGATACACGCCGTCGAGGGCGGTGCGCAGATATCTGTATTCTGTATCATTGAGGCGGCGACGTGTCGTGTGTGCCGACGCTACCTGCGCTAATTGTTGTGTACCGATTTCGGCGTCGAGAATGTATTTCGGGATGAGGTTCCTACCCACGCTGTCCTGCATGGCTTGGATGGTCGAATCGCTGCGATAAATGGGAATATCGTAGGGCGCTGTCAGCAGACCGTAACGCCAAGGCTTCCCAACTTCAAATTCATATCTGAAGCCATCATTGTGCGGCAGAAAGAGCGTCACCAAGGCGACCGAGAGCACAAAGAAAATAATTCGGAAGATTGTCTGTTTCATAAGACCACCGGAATCCCGTTATTTTAACCGGGAGCAAAGGTAGCATAAAGAGCTGAAATCACGAAAAAAAAGCGGCGCGAATTGCCGTTAAGTCCTGAAAAAGAGTAAGGGCGGTTCTTCCGAAACCGAAAGAACCGCCCTTAGATGGTTGAGCCGTAAAAAAGCAATTACTTGCTGATGACGCGCTTCTCTTTGATGCGTGCAGCCTTACCAGTAAGGTTACGGAGGTAGTACAAACGAGCGCGACGTACACGACCATACTTATTGACAGTGATGCTGTCGATGAAAGGCGACTCGATCGGGAAAATACGCTCTACACCTACGCCATCGGCGATCTTACGAACGGTGAAGCGCTTTTTGGTACCATGACCCGAAATACGGATAACTACGCCTCGGTACTGCTGGATACGCTCCT
>CAZGZL010000139.1:0-4001 GCA_964530595.1 uncultured Prevotellaceae bacterium
TTCTAAAGAGAATGCTCTTGTGAACTGTTGTTCCGCAAGAGCATTCTTTTTCTCAAACACTGAACCCTGAGGAAAAGTTCCTCCGTGTATTCCAGAACACCACGTAAAAAACAAGAATATGAATTCCAAGATTACCGTATCTGTTCCTTTCATGCTGTTGGGCATCGTCTTTTGCGTTTGCCTTGTCGCAGCCAACCTTCTTGAGACGAAGGTCATTCAGTTAGGCCCTATCTCTGCCACAGCGGGATTAATTGTCTTTCCTATTTCTTACATTATCAACGACTGCATTGCCGAAGTTTGGGGCTTCAAGAAGGCGCGTCTCATTATTTGGATGGGATTCGCCATGAACTTCATGGTCGTAGCTTTAGGGCAGTTGGCGGTGCTGATGCCGGCGGCTCCTTATTGGGAGGGGGAATCGGCGTTCAACTTCGTTTTCGGTTTAGCGCCGCGCATCGCTGTGGCGAGCCTTTTGGCGTTCTTGGTTGGTTCCTTCTTAAATGCCTATATAATGAGTCGTATGAAGCTGTCGTCCGGCGGGCGGAACTTCTCCCTGCGCGCTATATTATCGACGATTGTAGGCGAAGGCGCCGATTCCCTGATCTTCTTTCCCATCGCATTCGGCGGTTTGATTCCGTGGGGTGAGCTGGTCAAGATGCTTTTGCTTCAGATCGTCCTTAAGACGCTGTACGAAGTTCTCGTGTTGCCCGTCACCATTCGTGTCGTTAAGTACATCAAACGTGTCGACGGCAGCGACGTCTATGATGTAGGGATCTCCTACAGTCCTACGAAGGTAAAGGACGTCTGATATTTATTCATTTTATTAATTTACCACCACCAAAGGAAAATATTCCTCGAAGAGGCGGTGGGCTTGCGACAACTGTTCCGGAGTATTTTCAACCACTCCTTGGAGCGCGTAGTCCCAGCCCATCGCCTCATATTTGTGTACCCCTAAACGATGATAGGGCAGAATCTCTACACGCTGAAGATTGCTGTAATCGGCAAAGTGGCAACCTAAGGCGCGAATATCTTCCTCGAAATCGCTGTAGCCGGGCACAAGGACATAACGCAACCAGAAGGGGCGGTCGTGCTCGCGTAGCCAAGCCGCGGTGCGCAGCGTCTGTGTGTTGCTGCGACTCGTCAGGGCACGATGGCGCGCGTCGTTGAACTCTTTCACATCGAGCAGCACCAGATCGGTCAGGCTCAATAGCTCCTCGACGTGCTCGTTCCAGACGCCGCCGTTGCTGTCTAAGCAGATATGAATCCCAGCCTCGCGCAGCGAGCGGAACAGCGGCAACAGGGCCTCGGCTTGTAGTGTCGGTTCGCCGCCTGAGAAGGTGATGCCTCCGCGACGTCCGTAGAAAGGCTTTTGACTCACTGCCATGCGGAGAATCTTCTCTGCGTCGGTCGGTGTCCCGCTGCCTACCTCTATGGTGTCTGGATTGGCGCAATAGAGGCAACGGAAGGGACACCCTTGAAGGAAAACGACGAGCCGGAGACCCGGCCCGTCGTAAGTTCCCATACTCTCATAAGAATGTACGTGGATCTTCATTGTAATAGCAATTACATACGTTCGTGGAAAGATCGGCTGATGACTTCCAACTGATGTTCGCGGCTCAGCTTTGTGAAGTTCACGGCGTAGCCGGAAACACGGATCGTCAGCTGCGGATATTTTTCGGGATGCTCCATAGCGTCTTCCAACATCTCGCGGTTCAGCACATTAACATTCAGGTGGTGCGCTCCTTTGGTGAAGTAGCCGTCCATCATGGTTACAAGATTCTCCACGCGCTCATCCGGCGTCGGACCGAGCGACTTAGGCACGATCGAGAATGTATTGCTGATGCCGTCCTGTGCATCGCGATAACGCAGCTTAGCCACCGAGCTCAGCGACGCAATAGCACCGTTCTTGTCGCGACCGTGCATCGGGTTTGCGCCCGGAGCAAACGGCACCCCTTTGGCGCGTCCGTCGGGTGTAGCGCCGGTCTTTTTGCCGTACATTACATTCGACGTGATCGTCAGCAACGACAGTGTGGGGCGTGCGTTCTTGTAGACCGGGTGCTTCTTCAGCTCCTCGCTAAAGAAGTAAACCAAATCTACGCCCAAATGATCCACGCGATCGTCGTTGTTGCCGAAGCAGGGGAATGAGCCCTCGATGTCGAAGCCTTCTGTCAGACCGATGTCGTTGCGGCGAGCCTTTACGCGGGCATACTTGATTGCCGAGAGCGAGTCGATTGCGATCGAAAGACCTGCCACGCCGTATGCCAAATTGATGCGCGGATTGGTGTCGATGAATGCCATTTGAGCTTTCTCGTAATAATACTTGTCGTGCATATAGTGGATGATGTTCATCGCGTCGTTGTAGACACGAGCCACTTCTGCCAAGACTTTCTTGTAGTTCGCCATGACCTCCTCGAAGTTCAGCACGTCGCCGGTCAGCACCGGAATGTCTTTCACCATCACGGTGCCGGTATTCTCGCAGCGACCGCCATTGATCGCCAAAAGCAACGCCTTAGCCAAGTTGGTGCGAGCGCCGAAGAACTGAATCTGCTTGCCGATGGCTTGATAGGAGACGCAGCACGCGATGCCGTAGTCGTCGCAGTTGCGCACTTCGCGCATCAGGTTGTCGTTCTCGTATTGGATCGCGCTGGTGTCGACCGATACTTGTGCGCAGAAATCCTTGAATCCCTGCGGTAATTCGGGGCTCCAGAGCACCGTCATATTGGGTTCGGGCGATGGACCGAGGTTGTACAACGTCTGCAAGAAGCGGAACGAGGTCTTTGTTACCTTGACGCGACCATCATTGAAGCGTCCGCCGATTGCCTCTGTGACCCACGTCGGATCGCCGGCAAAGATGTCGTTGTAAGACTGCATACGCAGGTGGCGCACCATGCGCAGCTTGATCACGAATTGGTCGATCAATTCCTGCGCGAAGCTCTCGTCGATCAGCCCATGGCTCAGATCGTATTCCAAATAAATATCCAAGAAGGTAGAGACGTTGCCCAACGACATGGCGGCGCCATCTTGTTCCTTGACCGCAGCCAGATAAGCCATATAGACCCACTGCACCGCCTCTTGAGCCGAGGTTGCAGGGCGGCTCAAGTCCAAGCCGTAATATTCGCCCATCACCTTGATGTCGCGCAGAGCTTTGATCTGCTCTGCCACCTCTTCGCGCAGACGGATGCGATCTTCGGTCATCGGACCGGTCAGACCGCGCAAATCCTGCTGCTTGGCTTCGATCAGGCGATCCAAGCCGTAGAGCGCCAGGCGGCGATAGTCACCGATGATGCGGCCGCGGGCGTAGTTGTCCGGCAAGCCGGTCAAGAAACCCAACGAACGGAAAGAGCGGATCTCCTCCGTATAGGCATCGAACACGCCGTCATTATGCGTCTTGCGATAGTGCGTAAAGATGTCCATGACGCGCTCGTCTACCTCGACGCCGTTCTCGTGGCAAGCTTTGGCTACCACTTTGATGCCGCCAAAAGGCTTGATGGCGCGGCGCAGTAGTTCGTCGGTTTGCAGACCCACGATCAGCTCTTGTTCCTTGTCGATGTAGCCGGCGCGATGCGAGGTAATGGTCGAGACGGTCGACGCGTCGAGCGAACGCACGCCATTGTTGGCGCGTTCTTCTTCGAGCGCTTTGAGGCAAAGTGCCCAGATGTGCTTCGTGCGGTCGGTCGGCCCTTGCAGGAATGAGGCATCGCCCGTGTAGGGGGTGAGGTTCAGACTGACGAAATCGCTAACATTGATCTCGCGGCTCCAAGCGCCGTCGATGAAGGATGGTTGCTCCATAGCGAAAATGTTTTTTAGAAGGGTTTATAATGGATGTTTAAAAATGCGAGGGAAAGTGATAAACAAGAAATCCCATCCAAAGGGTTTGTCCGATGGATGGGATTGTTGTTTTCGGTCGGTTCTACTAAATTAGCGACGGAGACCCAATTCCTTGACGATGGCACGGTAGCGCTCGATGTCAATCTTTGCGAGGTAGTCGAGCATACGACGACGCT
>CAZGZL010000140.1:0-3985 GCA_964530595.1 uncultured Prevotellaceae bacterium
AGATGAGCACGGCGGGGATGACGCCGATCAGAATCATCGGGATGCAGCAGAAGATAATGACGGGAATCTTATAATCCTTGAAAAGCATGATCAAGATGGCAATCATCAGAACGATAGCCAATGGAAAGTTCTTGAACAGATATTTCATCGATTGATCACTGGCATTCTTTTCACCGATCCACGACAAACTGTAACCGGGCGGCAGCGGCAGTGCTTCGATCTCGTCGGCGACCGCTTGACGAGCAGCTTCAGTGCCTACGCCCGGCATAGGCGAGGCTTGCACACGCTGCGCACGCTGTCCGTTCCATCGGATCACGACGGGATCTTCCCATTCGACGTGTACTCCATTGCTGACTTGTTTCAAGGGCGTGGTTTCGAGCATTTGTTGCAAAAGCTCTTCACGGTCTACCTTTCCGGTAAGTAATTTACGCAAAGTCTCGTCGTCAGCCAGCCCACGCAACATCGGCACCATATTGAAGACGGTAGCCTCAGACAGAGACTCCATCGGTTTCCCGTCGCTGTCTACACACTTAACATAGATCTGCTGTTCGTGACGCCCATCGTAGAACGAGCCGACGGGAATTCCTCCCGTAGCAGAGAGCAAAGACATACCCACCGCTGTGCGGCTGAGTCCAATGCGTCGCGCCACCGGCTGATTGTAATCTACAACTAAAACGGGCACTTGCGGCTCCCAATCGGTTGTGATCAAGCGAACTTTGCCGCTCCGTTCCATAATATGGCGAGCAGAATCTGCCAACTGATGCAGGACGGCAGGATCCGGACCAGTGAATTGCGCTTCGATGGGAAATTTCTTATACATTAAGTTGTACCGCTTCAATTTGATGTAAGCGTCTGGGAAACGTTGATTCAATTCTGTCTGGATCTCTTCGAGGTTGTTGACCAAGGCTTTGGGTGAGGCAAAATCAACGATTAGCTCGCCATAAGCCAACGACGGAGTGGCAATACTGCGCACCAAGTTGTAGCGGCTGGGGGTTCCTCCCGTCGACGCCGTGATGTGGGTAATCTCCGGACGAGAATAAAGGTAACTCTGGATGCTGTCCAAATCCTGTTGAACCTGCGTGTAGTTGTTGCCTTCGTTGAGCTTATATTCCAAATAGAGTTGGTCGTATTCCATGTCCGGGAAGAAGCCTTGCGGCAGGAAGCGGTAACAATAGCCGCAACCCACCAAGAGCGCGATGGTTGCCACCACAACACCGATACGATGGTTCAAAAGGAAGTCTAACAAGCGACGCAAGAGGCGATAGGAACGCGAGTCATAGAGGGCTGCGCTCGCAGCTGCTGCAGTGGTTTGCGTCCGCGGGAGCATCCGATCGGCCATCAGCGGGACATGAACTAATGCCAAGATCCAACTCAAAAGCAAGGATACCGCCATAACAATGAAAAGATCGCGCACATACAACCCCGTAGTGTCTGGCGACATAAATATCGGCAGGAACGCAAGGATCGCAATGAGTGTCGCGCCTAACAAGGGCATGGCGGTCTTGCGTCCGATATCGGTCAGTGCTGTCCGACGATCTTTGCCGAGGCGTAGGTCAATCAAGATGCCGTCGATGATAACGATGGCGTTATCTACCAACATCCCCATAGCTAAGATGAACGAAGCGAGCGAAACGCGCTGTAAAGTTCCGTCCAACATATAAAGGACGACGAATGAGCCAAAGACAATGACCACCAAGCTAATCCCGATGATGACGCCGCTGCGTAAACCCATTGTGAGGATCAAAACGGCAATGACAATCAAGACCGATTCGACGAGGTTGATCAAGAACGTGCTTAACGCATTGCGAACGCGCTCCGGTTGGAAGAATACTTTGTGGCACTCCACTCCCACCGGCAGTTGCGTCTGTTGAATCTCCTGTAGGCGCTTTTCAACGGTTTGCCCGATTTTAGTGATGTCGGTACCACTGACGGCAGATATCGAAATACCCAAAGCATGTGCGCGATCGTAAGTCATAGAGTTTCGCACCGGCTCGGCAAAGCCTTTTTCGACGGTGGCAATGTCGCCCAACCGCAACTGGTCGTTTTCGTGACCTTGAATGATCAGGTTGGCAATATCCTCCACGGTACGATAACGATCGTTGACTGTGACGCGAATACGCTGAGTTCCGTTGTCGTAATAACCCGAATAAACGGTCTGATTCTGTCCATTAAGGGTCTGCAAGACCTCAGCCGGCAGCACGCCGAGGTGTGCCAAGCGATCTTGCAGCAGAGAGATGTTGATGCACTCGGTTTGCGTCCCGTAGACATCTACGCGCGATACCCCCTCGATGTTTCCGATCTCGCGGCGAATGAGATCGGCATAAGTGGTCAACTCGCGTTCGGTAAGCCCTTCGCCGGTTAACGCATAGAACATACCGAAAACATCGCCAAAGTCGTCGCGTACAACGGCGGGATTGGCGCCGTCGGGAAACTTGGCAGAAGCGGCAGCGACTTTGCGTCGCAGCATATCCCAATGTTGTTCAATATCTTTGTTCGGGACAGTAGAAAGTAGCTCGACGGTGATGATACAGAGATCGTTATAGGAATAACTCTGCACAGTGTAGATATCTTGCGCTTCGCGAATGGCCTTTTCCAGCGGATCAACCACTTCGAGTTCTACCTGATGCGCCGAAGCTCCGGGATAGGTAGCCACCACCATAGCCTGACGCACTTTGAGTTCCGGGTCTTCGAGTTTGCTCATGTCGTAATAAGCAAATAGTCCACCCAAAACCAAGACGGCAACCAAGAAGTTGACTAACTTTCGGTTGCTAAAAGCCCAGTTACCGAAATCAATCATAACATACCTCCTACGTTCGTTTCAGATGCTTCCTGCCACGGACGGACACGCTGTCCATCGTCCAAATGCCGCACGCCGACAGTGACTACTTGCTCACCTACGGCTAAGCCGTCGGAAATCTCCACGCTACCATCCGTATGCAAGGTGGAGACAGTCACAGGGCGCCGATGAACCGTATTTGTTGCGGCGTCAAAAACGAATACATAGGCGCCATTACTATCGTTGCTTATGGCACGAGTAGGCACCGAGACAGACGCACCTTGCTGTTGGCGATAGTGAATCGTAACCATAGCCGTCATGCCGGGGGTAATCTCTGGATATTCGCCGGACAACTGCAACCGAGTCTCATAGAGTTGATTGGCATTCGCTTTGGAGGCAATGCTGCGCAACAGAAGGGGAAATTCCTTGCCGGGTAGCACATCGAAGGTACAGGTGTACGCATCGAATTCCTCACGGCGCTGATATTCGGACGCCGGCAAATTGATGACAACTTCGGTGCCCCCCGCGCGGAATAAGGTCAAAACCGGCATTCCGGCGCTGACGGTCTCATGTTCGTCAAAGATCACCTCTTGAACATAGCCATCGAATGGAGCCGTGATACGAGTATCGGCGAGTTGGTTCTTATGGTTGTTATATTTGGCGGTAATCTGCTCGAGACCATACCGCGCCTTATCGTAGTTGTTCGCAGAGGTTCCCTGATCGTTATAGAGGGCAATAACACGTTCTGCCTCGGCTTTGACCTGCTGATATTCCGCTTCGGTAGCGGCGAACTGTAAACGGTAGTCACGGTCGTCCATCTGCGCGATCAGCTGTCCCCGACGGACGTGATCCCCCGCACGAACAGGAATTCGTTCGATGGTACCGCTCACCTTGAAAGCGATATGCGCCGTTTCGGATGCCTGTGTGCGTCCCGGATAAAGGGAGACCGGAATGGTCTCGGACGACTGAACACGCAACAATTTCACCTGTGGGAGTGTCTCTTCAGGCGTTGGACGAGAGCTGCAAGCTGCCAATCCAAATGCTAAGAGCATACTGGAGCAAAGGAATGAAAATTTCATAAGATCTTATATTATAAATGTGTATTCCGTAGAAATTAAAGTGTTCGGTTGGAAGTAAAACAAAAATCTTCGGCAAAGATAACAGACATTTTGTAGTCTACGCATCAGAAAATCACAAAAAATCCCGTAC
>CAZGZL010000141.1:0-3889 GCA_964530595.1 uncultured Prevotellaceae bacterium
GCCTAACTCTTCGAGGAACATCTGACGCTCGTCGTAGGTTTCCAATTCGGCAATTTCCGATTCGATCTTAGCCGCCAAGACCAAGACCTGTGCCTCCTCGTCTGCCACCGCTGCACGTACCGCCTCGACATAAGCATTGCCCTCTTTGGCACTCGCCTCGTCTACGTTGCACACATACAAGATCGGCTTCGATGTCAAGAGGAAGAGGTCATGCACCGCAGCCAATTCTTCGGGCGACTCAAAGCGCACCGTGCGGGCAGACTTACCCTGTTCGAGGGCGGCTTTGATGGCGGTCATCACACCCAACTGCACCTTGGCCTCTTTGTCGCCGCCTGAAGCTGCCATCTTAGCCACCTTAGGCAAACGCGTCTCGATGGTCTCCAAGTCCTTGAGCTGAAGTTCGGTGTCAATGATTCCCTTGTCGCGCACAGGGTCGACAGAACCGTCTACGTGCGTCACATTCTCGTCGTCAAAGCAACGCAAGACGTGAATGATGGCATCCGTCTCGCGGATGTTGGCGAGGAACTTATTGCCCAAGCCTTCGCCCTTGCTGGCACCTTTGACCAGTCCGGCGATGTCGACGATCTCCACCGTCGCGGGGACGATGCGACCGGGATGTACCAATTCTGCCAAACGGTTCAGGCGTTCGTCCGGAACGGTGATAACGCCGACATTCGGCTCAATCGTACAGAAAGGGAAGTTAGCTGCCTGCGCCTTGGCGCTCGAAAGGCAGTTGAAAAGAGTGGACTTGCCCACATTAGGCAATCCTACAATACCGCATTGTAAAGACATTCTTATAATTTAATAGAGCCTGCCCCGCCCCACCGGGCAACCCCGATGGTCGGGGCAGACCTCATGAGTTTATAAATCGAGTTTATAGTACCAAACTTATCGGCTGAAAGTGCGAATAAGAGTTGCAATCGAAATAGATGTAGACAAGAGCGAGAGTGCGAAGGTGTACAGTTGGCTGATCTCGCGGGTAGAGGACTTCGTTGAGTTCGGCTCTACATAGAGCACATCATTCTGATGAATGTAGTAATACGGTGAGGTCAACACAGCAGGGTCAAGCAAGTTCACCGTGTAGACCGTCTCCTTGCCATCTTCATTGCGCAACAAACGTACCTTATCATGTTCACCATAGATCGAGATGTCGCCCGCCTCGGCAATGGCGTCAAAGATCGTCACACGATCGCTACCCATGGAATAGACACCGGGGCTGCTAACTTCGCCTAAGACGGTGTATTTATGATTGCTGAAACGGACAGAGACGATGGCGTCGGCGATCAGGTTGGTTGAGATCAAATAGTTCTGAATGCTGTCTGAGAGCTGTGAACGAGTCATACCCTCGACATATACTTTGCCCATCGTGGGGTAGTCGATGTAACCCTCTTTATCCACCCAGAAAGGCACCGGAGTACCCCCGGAACCATTGCCGGCACTTACGGTCGTTCCGTTGAAGGCGCTTTGCGTCAGCTGCATATTGAACGGAGCTGCTAAAGCCGGCTCCTTGCTGTTGACCACGATGACCAACTGGTCGTCTTTCTGAATTTTCGCGTTGTAGTCATACGGATTGGTTTGACCGCCCAAATTCTCGGCTCCCTGAATGTAAACCACCTTGCGACGGCTGGCACAGTTTGTGAGTAAGAGACATGCAGTCAGCAGAAGCATAAGATGTAAAAATTTTGTTTTCATAGACTTGAAATACGTTTATTACAATGATTATATATTCTCGAACGGATTGGCAAGAGATACCTCACGCATCTCTATCCTTGAGGGGCAAAGATACAGATTTTCTGTTTTTCAGCCCGAAGTTATCGGTTTTTTCAGTGCAATTCAGAAGCAATTAGAGCGGATTTTGAAACATTTCGCAAAAAATAGAACTTTGCGGCAGGTTCGTTTCGCAAATTTTCGCCACCTTTGCCCGTCGAAATTCAATCGCACATCATCAACGAGACAGAACTTTTATCAGTAAATAGAACATAGAATTTATGCAGAAGAAATATGACTTTTTGGTCATCGGCTCGGGTATCGCCGGCATGAGCTTTGCGCTCAAAGTAGCCCACAAGGGGCGTGTAGCCCTCATCTGCAAGACGGAACTCGAAGAGGCTAATACCTTCTACGCCCAAGGAGGCGTATCGTCCGTCACCAATCTCGCAGTAGACAATTTCGAGAAACATATTCACGACACGATGGTAGCAGGCGACTGGTTGAGTGACCCCGCCGCTGTCGAGCTTGTGGTGCGTCATGCCCCCGAACAGATCCAGCAGTTAGTGCAGTGGGGGGTGGACTTTGACCGCAAAGAGGACGGATCGTTCGACTTGCACCGCGAGGGCGGACATTCGGAATTCCGCATTCTACACCACGCCGACAATACGGGGGCTGAGATTCAGACCTCTCTGATCCGAGCTATCAAGGCGCATCCCAACATCGACGTCTTGGAGCACCACTTTGCCATCGAGATCTTGACCCAACACCACTTAGGGGTTGAGGTGACACGTCGCACACCCGACATCGAATGCTACGGAGCTTACGTTCTCGACGAGGAGACCGGTGCCATCGACACCTATTTGGCTAAGATCACCATGATGGCAACCGGCGGCATCGGCTCGGTCTACAGTACCTCGACCAATCCTCCGGTAGCTACCGGCGACGGCATCGCCATGGTCTATCGCGCCAAAGGTACCGTCAAGGATATGGAGTTCGTGCAATTCCACCCGACGGCGCTCTACCATCCGGGCGACCACCCCAACTTCCTGATCACCGAGGCTATGCGTGGCTACGGCGGCATCTTGCGCACCTTGGACGGACAGGAGTTCATGCAGAAGTATGATCCGCGCCTCTCGTTGGCTCCGCGCGACATTGTAGCCCGTGCCATCGACCACGAGATGAAGAGCCGCGGAGAGGATCACGTACTGCTCGACGTCACTCATAAAGACCCAGAGGAGACGAAGCACCACTTCCCGAACATCTACGCCAAGTGCCTCAGCTACGGCATCGACATCACACGCGAATGCATTCCGGTCGTCCCCTGCCATCACTACCTTTGTGGCGGTATCTTGGTAGACCTCAACGGACAGTCCAGCATCAACCGCCTCTACGCTGCGGGCGAATGTTCCTGCACAGGGCTGCACGGCGGCAACCGTTTAGCATCCAATTCCCTCATCGAGGCGATCGTCTACGCCGATGTTGCGGCTAAGCACTCATTGGAGCGTCTCGACTCGTTGGACTACCGCACCGACATTCCACGCTGGAACGACGACGGTACAACGCCGCACGAAGAGCTTGTGCTAATCAGCCAGAGCATCCTTGAGGTCAACCAGATCATGAGCACTTACGTCGGCATTGTCCGCTCCAACCTCCGCCTGAAACGCGCTTGGACGCGCTTGGACATCCTCTACGAGGAAACCGAAAAGCTCTTTATGCGTTCTAAAGTCAACAAGGACATCTGCGAATTGCGCAACATGATCAACGGGGGCTACCTCATCATGCGCCAAGCTATGGAGCGCAAGGAGAGCCGCGGTCTGCACTATTCGTTGGATTATCCACCGGTCAAGAAGGAGATCGAGGGCTTCTGATAGCGCTCCGATCCAAACATAGAAACTTTTAGAAATTTCCTGACTTCGCTATTTTTTTTGCCTGCAAGAAGTAGAGAAGTTAGGAAATTCACTTATATTTGCGGCGGTTCTCTTATAGATAATTAACCAATTACGATCTAACTACCCACGCCGAAACAGCAACAATAGTGGCTGCGGATGAGGTGGGTAAAAGAGAATTAAGACATTGGAAAAGCGTTTATTTGCGCTTTGTTCTTGACGCTTCGAATCTCGCAAATTCACAAGTATAGTCTGGAACATGGCAACGATAGATGCTCATGGGGTGTTTTATAGAA
>CAZGZL010000142.1:0-3760 GCA_964530595.1 uncultured Prevotellaceae bacterium
TCTTGCCCTTGACCTGCAAACCTTCGGCACTGCTGCCGAAAGAGTCCATATCCGTGTCGCGGATGGTACCAATGATACGGATATCCAAGGGCGTCGTATCGAGCCCCTTCTCGTAGGCGCCGATGATGTCCTGCAGACCGGTGTAGGTCGCAGCCGTGCCTTTGGAGCTTGTGATGACGTCTGTCGTCACTGTCTTAGCGTTTCCGGCGTGTACATAGAGAACCTTAGCGCCGGACTTCAATGTTCCGTCGTTATTGTAGGCTCCGATGCCGTCATTGTAGCCGAAGTGAGCGTAGCCGCCGCGATCGTAGGCGCGCACCTCTACGGCGTCGGTTGTCGCTGCTTCGTCGCTCATCTCCGCACCGTTAGCGTCCACGGGAACCACCTTGAAGCTGTAGCTTCCGGCGGTGATGCCCACTACATCGGCACGACCATAAGTCCCGTAGTCGCGAACCAACTCTGTGTCGAGCGCTTTGTAAGCATCGGTGCCGACCGGCTGATAATACACGTTGTAGCTTGCAGCGTTGGCGAGGGGAGTCCACGTTACGTAGGCAGACTCGAACCAACCACTGTAATTCTCGATCTGCACGGCTGCGTCAGCCGATGCAAAGGTGGCGCTTGCCAAAGACAACGCCGCCGTCCAAAGAAGGACAGATTGTTTTTTCATTTTAAATGTTCAAAGTTAGTTATGTTGTTTTTTTAATATTGAATGGCGATTCTGATGGCGCACTGTTCTACGTCAGCTTCGATCGGCGGAGCGATCTTGGCAATGCGTATTTCAGCGCTCTGTACTTGTGGCCATGTGGCGTGAATGCGATTTAGGATGCGTCCTGCAACGTGTTCCAAGAGATTGGAGTTTTGTCTCATCTCCTCTTGTACGAGCCACGTTACCGCGGCATAATTTACGGTGTCGTTAAGGTCGTCCGAACGCATAGCGGCCTGCAAATCCATTCCCAATGTTACGTCAATGCTGTAATCATTGCCGACGGTGCGTTCTTGATTGAGCACTCCGTGGTAGGCGTGAAGTTTTAGATTGCGTACCTCAATATAGTTCATATTCGTTTAGATTGATAAATATTGCCATGCTTGTTGTAGCATTACGACCGTTTTGTGTGCGGCTGAATGTTTGTCTCCGAAAAGCCGTTGTCGAAAGCTGTCGCAAAATAAAAAATGACAGTTTACGTGCCGCAGCGGGCGCTGCGACCGTAAACTATCATTCATACTTCAATATTTAGAGCCCCTTGCCGTGGCAATTCTTGTATTTCTTGCCGGAACCGCAAGGACACGGATCGTTGCGACCAATGTGGGGCTGAGCTACTACCGGCTCAGGTTTTGGGCGCTGAGCAGCGGCGGCGCCTTGTGTAGCGTCGGCGTTGCGCGTAGCCTGCATATGGCTGTAATCCTGATGTTCTTCGGGAGCAGCCTGACGAACTTCCTGATTCGTAGCCGGCATATGGAGCTGGCTGTGCATCAAGACGCCAACAATCTTCTCGTTCATACGCTGAACCATCTGTTCGAAGATCTTGTAGGATTCCAACTTATAGATCAAGAGGGGATCTTTCTGCTCGTAGTGGGAGTTCTGAACCGACTGCTTCAAGTCATCCAAATCGCGCAAATTAGACTTCCATGCATCGTCAATCTCGCGCAGCATGATGCTCTTCATGAACGTCTTCACTACGCTGCGACCATCCGTATTGGCAGCCTCTTCCAAGTTGCAAGGGATTTGATAAATGTGTCTGCCGTCTGTAAACGGAACGATGATGTTGCGCGTAAAGCCGCCTTTCAGCTGTTCGTAGATTTCCTTCAGTCGGGGACCTATGGCAGTGATGAGGGCATCGTTACGCTGATTAAATTGGTGCATGGCGGCATCGAAGAGGCGGTTGGAGAGTTCTTCCGGCTTGACTCCCTTCAACTCTTGTTCCGTGAAGGGAACTTCCAATGCAAAATACTTAAACGTCTCCATGCGCAACGTCTCGTAGTCGTTGTTGTCGATCGCGGTCTGTACCAACTGTGCAGCTACGTCGTAAGACATATTCATGAAGTCGATACCGATACGTTCACCCATCAAGGCGTTGCGGCGGCGAGTGTAGACCACTTCGCGTTGCGCGTTCATCACGTCGTCATATTCCAACAAACGTTTGCGGATGCCGTAGTTATTTTCTTCTACCTTCTTTTGGGCTTTCTCGATGTTATTGGAGATCATTCGATTCTCGATTACATCCTCTTCCTTGAAGCCGGCGCGATCCAACACCTTGGAAATTCGATCGGCGCCGAAGATACGCATCAAATCGTCTTCCAAAGAGATGAAAAATACCGAACTACCGGGATCGCCTTGTCGTCCGGCACGACCGCGGAGCTGCCGATCCACACGGCGTGACTCATGACGTTCTGTGCCGATGATGGCGAGACCGCCAGCAGCTTTCACTTCGGGCGAGAGTTTGATGTCGGTACCACGACCCGCCATGTTTGTGGCGATTGTCACCGTGTTACCCTGACCGGCAAGCGCCACGATCTCAGCTTCACGTTGATGCAGCTTGGCATTCAAGACCTGACAGGGGATTTTTCGCATATCCAACATTCTCTTCAGTAACTCAGAGATCTCTACACTGGTGGTGCCCACCAAAGTAGGACGACCCGCCTCACGCATACGCACAACCTCTTCGATCACTGCGTTATATTTGGCACGCTTGGTTTTGTAGATGCGGTCGTTCATGTCGATACGCGCTACGGGACGGTTGGTCGGAATGCTTACGACATCCAATTTATAGATGTCCCAGAACTCTCCGGCTTCGGTTTCTGCCGTACCGGTCATGCCTGAGAGCTTATGATACATTCGGAAGTAGTTCTGCAAGGTGATGGTTGCGAAGGTCTGTGTTGCAGCCTCCACACGCACGTGTTCTTTGGCTTCGACCGCCTGATGCAAGCCGTCGCTCCAGCGGCGACCCTCCATGATACGACCGGTCTGCTCGTCCACGATCTTGACCTTGCCGTCTTCGCTGACGATGTAGTCGACGTCCTTTTCGAACATGGTGTAGGCCTTCAGCAACTGGTTCACTGCGTGCACGCGTTCTGCCTTCACCTGATAGTTGTTCATCAGCTCGTCCTTGCGTGCAGTCTTTTCCTCGGCGCTCAGCTCTGAATGTTCGATCTCAGAGATCTCGACGCCGACATCGGGGAGCACGAAGAATTGCGGGTCGTCCGAATTGCCCGTCAAGAGGTCAATACCCTTGTCGGTCAAATCGACAGACTTCTGCTTCTCGTCGATGACAAAATAAAGCGGTTCGACAGCCACAGGCATTTCCTTCTGGTTGTCCTGCAAATAGTAAGCCTCGGCACGCAGCAATTCCTGCTTGATGCCCGGTTCGCTGAGGAATTTGATGAGGGCGTTGTTCTTAGGCATTGCTTTCCACGCGCGGAACAGTTGTGTAGCGCCTTCGTCACGAGTTTGTTTGTCCGTGCTCTGAAGCTTGCTCTTAGCTTCAATCAACAGCTTATTCGCCAGCGCTTTCTGTTCGCGCACTACGATTTCGACGCGCGGACGGAATTCTTGGAACAACTGTTCGTCATCATAGTCGCTCGTGCGCGGCACGGGACCGGAGATGATGAGCGGAGTACGCGCATCGTCGATCAACACGGAGTCTACCTCGTCGACGATCGCGAAGTTGTGTTCGCGTTGCACCAAGTCGCTCGGATTAATCGCCATGTTGTCGCGCAGATAGTCGAAGCCGAATTCGTTGTTCGTACCGAACGTGATGTCGGC
>CAZGZL010000143.1:0-3756 GCA_964530595.1 uncultured Prevotellaceae bacterium
CTGCCCCGCTTGCTTAAACGAAAAAAGAATTACATCATGATAAAACTCTTGTTGATGGTGTTCGAAATCTGATTACGCAGATCGTTGGCGTTGAGTGGCTTCGCCACGTAGCCATCGAAGCCGTGTTGTAGAATTTGTTCGCGGTCACTGGAGAATGCGTAAGCAGTGACGGCAATGATAGGCACGGTGGGCGAGAGTTTGCGTATTTCGCTGGCTGCCTCGTAGCCATTCTTCTTCGGCATACCGATATCCATCAAGATGAGGTTCGGCTGGAACTTTTTGTAATATTCTACCGCTTCTTCGCCGTCCCATGCGTGGATCAGTTTGTATTCCTTGCCTAAGATCGACTTAAACAGCAGGTAGTTGCTCTCGTTGTCTTCGGCGACGAGGATGGTGAACATTTGGCTCTCCACCAACTGCTTGGCGTGGGCATTTTCTTTCTTTTGATCTACCTTTTCGGGCTCGATCTCCTTGTAGGGAATGGTGAACCAGAACAAGCTGCCTAAATCGGGTCCATCGCTGAGTACGCCGATCTTGCCACCCATTTTCTGTACAATGCTTTGACAGATAGCCAAGCCTAAGCCCGTGCCTTGCGCGTAGGTGTTGAGCTTGACGAAACGGTTAAAGATAGAGTCAATCTTTTCGGGCGCGATGCCGATGCCGGTGTCGCGGACGTAAATGTACAATTCTTTAGGTCGGACGTCGTAGCCGAACGTGATGCTGCCGTGAGTGGTAAATTTGCAGGCATTGGTGAGCAAGTTGATGAGTACTTGCGACACTCGGTTGCGGTCTGTCTCCGTCAGACAGGTGGGGGCGCCGAGCACCATGTTGAGCTTAACCTGTGGATGTACGCGTGTCGCAATGGACTGCTCCACGTTCTTCATCAGGTCGTTGATGTCTACCGGGTGAATGTTGAACTCCATCGTGTCGGCTTCGATCTTCGAGAGATCCAAGATGTCGCTGATCAGTTGTAATAGGAGCTCATTGTTGTTCTCGATGATGTGAACGTATTCTTTCTTCTCCGATTCGTCATCGGTGTTGGAGAGCAGGTTGGAGAATCCCACGATGGCGTTGAGCGGTGTGCGGATCTCGTGGCTCATATTCGCCAAGAATGCGGACTTCAGACGGTCGCTCTCTTTGGCTTTTTCACGCGCCGAGATCAGCGCCTCCTCTTGCTGTTTGCGGGTGGTGATGATCAACAACGATCCGAACAGCGAGGTGATCTCGTCGTTCTCGTCGCCATGTTCTGCCACGGCATTTACCTCCAACCAATCCACAAAGCGACGCCCATTGATGTAGTTGATGACGCGGAACTCCGTTTTAATGCGCTGTTCCTCGCCTCGGCTCAACTTGTGATAAACATTCTTGATGTGATCCAAGTCGTCCGGGTGAATACTCTCAAAATACTTCTGTTGCGGAATGGTGTAGCTGCGCGGTTGATGGGTGTTGACGCCCGGAATGTGGTCAAACTGATGAGGCATGATGCGCGGTCCCTCGCAAGAGATCATCTTGGTGCGCAGATCCCAACGCCACGGAATGATGCGGGCAGCACTCAACGTCATCTCTAACGTCTTGTTGAGGGTGCGCATCTCCACTTCGGCGGCTAAGCGGTCGGTAACGTCGGTGGCAAAGATATCCACAATGCCTTCGCGTTGAGTGCGGCAGATGGAGATATCGAACGAGCGATTCGGATCGGCATAATATTGCGAGATCTGCACGCTGTCCTTTTCCTGTAGTAACTGCCCGATCAATTCCTCTGCGCGTTCGATGTGGAACTTCGGCATGGTGGAATTGCCGCTGTCGTCTAACGAGAAATAGGAGAGGAGCATCCGATTGCCCATCGTATAGGTGACATCGGTAACGTTGCCCTGTGCATCCTGCCGGAAATTGCATTGAGCATAGAGCACCGGCATATGGCGCAAGATGTCCTCCTGTTGGCGGAGCAAGGTGATACGGCGGTTTTGCCAAATGCTATTCAAGACGAGCGCCGCAAAGATAAACAACACGATGAGCAACCCGATGATGAATTGCATCCGATACGCCTCCCAAAATGTCGGCGGACGATCCAAATAAACGGTGTCTGACGGACAATGCTCCATATCGAGCTTGTCGCGAATGGCTTGCGGGTAGTTGATGAGGGGATAGGACGTTTTGGGGTGATAGAAGGCAATGTGGCTTGCCGGTTCGCCCCCGATGATGCGATCCATGTAATTCATCAACGCCTGCATGATCTCCTCTTGATCGTAGGTGTAGCAGCCATCATATTCGTACATATCGACGTGTTCCCGTCGCAACGCGAAAACCGGACGGCAAGCATAGCTCAAGGAGCGCATCCGGTAGTCTGCAGCGGTGATCACCTGCTCTCGTTGCAAATTTACGTGTTCGTAGAACCAAGTGGAGAGTAGTAAGCCCACTGACGGGTCGGGATCGTAAATCGCATTTTGTAGACGGTTGTCGTAGTCTGAATTCGCGATCAGTCGTTCAAATTCCACTTCGGGGTGGCGTCGCGATAGCCAATCTATGATGCGGCTCTCGCTGCGTTGATTGATGTATTGTTCGTCGGCAGCAAAGATCAACTTGCGAATTTGCGGCTGAACTTTGAACATGAGATCCAATGTCTCGTCTGTGTACGACGGAGTATAGATGAAAGTGAAATTATATTGATCACGCAGTTCGGAGAGCGGGGTGAATTCTACGTCGTCCTCCAATTCGACGGGACGCCCCGTGTAATAATAGGCTCGGGGAGCCATGACGTCGATACCGCTGATCAAGATGATCGGAATGTCGCCCCATTCTTTGACGATGCGGTCACGGAGGTTAAAAGCAAAGTTACCTACCATGACGATGTGCGTCGGGGGCATCTCGCTGAAACGATTCATCAATTCATCTTCGGTGGCTTGGTATATCGAGTCCGAAGTGATATAAATGTCGTTGAGGTTGGCGATGTTGACGGTCACGTTCTGGTAATCATACGCATGCTTGAATAGTTCGGCGGTGAAGTTCTGCGCCCACGGAGTATTCTCTGTGTACGAATTGATGATCAGTAAATGCTTGTCCGGAGTGCTCACATCGGAGCTCGCCAACAAACGCGTCCCCGGAAGGCAAATAATCAAGCAACAGACCGATAGCCATAGCGTGTGCAGCCATCGATCCTGTCGCGTGTACAGGTGGAAGTTCATGTGCTTATTAAAGTGTTAGGTCTTCGTTATATCGAAATTCGGGTCTCTCTCTTTCTGCTTTCTTTAGGGGATCATGCCCCCTTTATCCATCACCAACCGTCAAATATCTATCACTTTCTGTTTGAAATGCTCCGTTAAGGTCTATTCTATAATATGTGTCTTCCGTCGGTTCTGCGGAGGGCTGTTAAGGCTTTTATGGAGCAGAATCAGCTGCATGATTATGCAACAGCAAAGTTAGCGCGTTTGTCACGCTCCGGGAACGTAGTAGATACTAACTTCTTAATTTTTAGCACTCTTTGTCTCTTTTAACTTATATAATAGGGTTGTTCTCTGGGACATCTTCTCCGTCCGTCTCAATCAGTGAGGCGGGACTCAGCAACGAGTAGCTGAAGCGTTCGCGGATTTGGGCGCGTAATAATTCGTGTCGGTTGTCGATAAATTCGCCGAAATATTATCAAAACAAAACGACTAATCTGTGTCGCTGTTACTCTAATTTGTTTTTCCGAATAGCTCGTTTTTATATCCGCCAATGCTTCCCCTTACTCTTTGTTTTGTTTAAATTATTTGAAAACATTAG
>CAZGZL010000144.1:0-3715 GCA_964530595.1 uncultured Prevotellaceae bacterium
CGCCCACGATAATTTTTCGTCCCTGACGGCGTAGTGCATTGAAATATTGCAACCGACCGTAGATTTTCTGCTCCGCATTGTCGCGTACAGAACAAGTATTCAGAAAAATGGCGTCCGCCTCCTCTAAAGTCTCACAGAGATCGTACCCCGCCATTTGCATGATCGTAGCAACCACTTCGCTGTCCGCCACGTTCATTTGACAGCCATAAGTCTCTATAAATAGCTTCTTGTTCATAAATTATAAATAGATGTTAATTTTATTGCTATAATTTGTCTGATGTATCGGATCTGTTAAAAGAATATTAAAATGATACATATTTAGGGTTCTGAAATGAGGAAGATAATACCAAACCCCCTACATTTGCAGCAGAAAAATATTTTATCATAGTTAAGGTTTAGGTTAATTTAGTCCGGGGGCTTGTGAAAGTCTCCGGTATTTTTTTGTATTTAGACATTACAAATGCCATGCAAAGCGCCGTTTTCACCGTTCGAGCGGCGAAAAAAACACAAATATCCTCTGAAAGTTTTGTCAGGCTCTCCAAAAAACGATACTTTTGGCATGTGAAACGAGCTAACCGGTCTGAAAATGTTCCTTGGATCATTGAATTTTGATGTGATCGAAACATGAGAACTCCTCCGGAGACCGATGTGACGGTGGTGTCCTGTGTGCCTAATTTTCGGACGAAAACAAAGGCGCGCATCGAAGTTCCCGTAAAATCGGAGCAAAATTACACATTTTATTTTGGATTATAATATTTGCGTACATGAATTATAAGATTTTGACAGCCGAAGAGGCTGCCTCTTTGATCCAGAACGGTGATACGTTGAGTTTTAGCGGATTTACAGCCGCCGGTACACCGCGTGTGGTTCCCACAGCCTTGGCAGCGCGTGCCAAAGGAGAACATGCTGAAGGTCGTCCATTCAAAGTAAGTGTATTTACAGGTGCCTCAACCAGTGTCGCCCTCGACGGGGCGTTGGCAGAGGCTAAGGCGGTAGATCGCCGCGCGCCGTTCCAGTCGACGCCGGAGATGCGTGCTGCCATCAATCGCGGTGAGGTCAACTACTTCGACATGCACCTCTCGATGTTGTCACAGTATGTACAATACGGCTTTTTGGGCGAGATTGATTACTGCATTATTGAGGCTGTCGAAGTGACCGATGACGGACACATTACCTTGTGTGGCGGTGTCGGCAATGTCGCTATGTTCGCCGCCAAAGCCAAGCACATCATTATCGAGCTGAATAGCCTTTTCCCAAAAGATATATTAGGTCTGCACGACATCACAACCTTGGCGATGCCGCCTCATCGTCGCGAAATCGCTATCTACGATCCGAGCGACCGCATTGGTCAGCCCACCTTGCAGGTTGATCCCGCCAAGATCATTGGCGTCGTTCCCTGTTGCTATCATTATGGCGTCCGCCCCTTTGTCCCGGTGGACGAGACTACGGCACGCATTGGTCGCAACGTAGTAGACTTCTTGGTGGCTGAACTTAAGGCCGGTCGCATTCCCGCAGAATTTCTGCCTTTGCAGAGCGGCGTGGGCAATATCGCGAACGCTGTGCTTCAAGCCCTGACCGACGCGCCGGAGATTCCCCCGTTCAAGATGTACACCGAGGTATTGCAAGACTCGGTTGTCGATCTGATTGATGCCGGAAAGTGTACTTTCGCCTCCAGTAGCTCGTTGACGTTGAGCGATGGCTATTACGACAAGGTCATTTCGAACTTAGATTTCTATAAACACCATATCGTGCTGCGTCCGTGCGAGTTAAGCAATAACCCGGAGGTGATCCGCCGCTTGGGCGTCATCACGATGAACACCGCACTCGAAGTAGATCTCTTCGGCAACGTCAACTCTACGCACGTGCTCGGCACCAAGATGATGAACGGCGTCGGCGGATCGGCAGACTTCACCCGCAATGCCTACATCTCCATTTTCACTTGTCCCTCGACTGCCAAAGGTGGCTTGATCAGTGCCATTGTACCGTTTGCATCGCACGTCGACAACTCGGAGCACTCTGTGATGATCATCGCCACCGAACAAGGTGTGGCAGACTTGCGCGGCAAGTCGCCCCGTCAGCGCGCGGAATGTATCATTGAGAATTGCGCGCATCCTTCTTACCGTCCGTTGTTGCGCGAGTACCTCAAACTCATGCCCGAGGATGCTGCCCACACGCCGCAGTCTTTGCACTGCGCCTTGGCATTCCACGAGGAGTTTATGAAGAGTGGCGATATGCACAACGTAGACTGGGCACAATATCAACGCTGATTGTTCAACGTACCCCTATAATATAAGAGGGCGGGAAAGGAGTTATCTCTCTTTCTCGCCCTCGCTTTCGAAATGGCATAACGGTCCGTTGCCGTGCCCGATGCTCCAATTTGCTCCGCGGAGAATGGCGCGGTGTACGTAGGCTTTGCCTAACGCTACGGCGTCGCACAACGACGTCCCGGAGGCAAGGTAAGTGGCGATGGCGGACGAGAGTGTACAGCCCGTGCCGTGCAGATTGCGGGTCACAATCTTTGTCTCGGTGTATCGACGAATGGTGGCGTCGGGCAGCGCGAGAAGGTCACACATATCCATGCCGGCGAGGTGTCCTCCTTTGATCAGCACGGCGCAACCGTATCGGGCGGCGAGCGCTCGCCCGGTGCGCTCCATGTCGTTGATGTTGTCGATCATGGGCAGTGAGAGAAGTGCCGCTGCTTCCGGCAGGTTGGGGGTTATCAGCGTGCAGCGGGGAAAGAGTTCCCGACAGAGGCGCGTCACTGCATCGTCGCTCATCAGTCGACGTCCGGACGTGGAGACCATCACGGGATCGCAGACCACGGGCACTTGGGGATAGGGGCGCAAGGCTTCGACAATAGCCGAGACACACTCCGCGTTGGCGATCATGCCGACTTTCACCGCTTGCGGTTGGAGGTCGCTCATGACCGCGGCAACTTGCTCCCGTACAACGTCTGGCGTCATCGGCGTCACTGATTGAACCCCTAACGTGTTTTGTACCGTTACGGCGGTAATGGCGGTGGCAGCGTAGCCACCGAGGGCGGAGATGGTCTTGAGGTCGGCTTGAATGCCGGCACCGCCGCTGCAATCCGAGCCGGCAATGCTGAGTACGATGGGGGGAGCAATCATATGGGTGTAGTGGGTTGTGCTGCGGCGGTTTGCAGCAGGTGATCAAAGGTTTGCAGCAACTCTGCGGGTTCGGCTACGTGTCGCCAGAGCGTCCCCAAGACGGCGGCGCCGCCGAAGCCGAGCGCTGCAACTTCCGACAACCGATCAGCCGTGATACCGCCCAAGGCAATGACCCGTCGGTCGATGATCTCTTCGCGTCGCGCCACCTCCAACTCTTGCCGCGTGAAGGCGGCAGTATAGCCCTGTTTGGAAATGCTGTCGAAGAGGGGACTGAGGAACAAGTAATCTACCGACGAGCGTTGTCGCTCCACCTCCTGCAACGTGTGACACGAGGCGCTGAGTCGTCCGCGGTAGCCTGTCGGTGGGGTAGGGCGGCGACTGTTGAGGTGTAGCCCGCCCAAGCGGGGAAACTCCGACGTCAAGTCGTAGTCGTGTAGCTGGATCCGTTCGTGATAGGCTTCCGGCAGACGGCGCAATAGCTCCGATACCTCCGTCACAGGCGAAAGAGGTTTGCGCAAATGCAGTCGCTCTAAGCCGTGGGCGAAGAGCTGTGTTAACAACAGCTCTTCGCCCACGAAGCATTGTGG
>CAZGZL010000145.1:0-3659 GCA_964530595.1 uncultured Prevotellaceae bacterium
CCCAGACTAACAGAACCAGAATCTGCTGTGCTACCATTACACCATATGGCAATGCGCTTGCCTTAAAAGCGCTGCAAATGTAAGGTAGTTTTAGAGATAGCGCAAGAGAAAGGCTGTTTTTTTACATTTTTAGACGAGAAAAAACAGCTTTTTGCCGAAAACACTCCGTTCCGTCGACTGAAATCTGCCCGGCATAGCCGATGTTATGCGCCAAAGACCGCCCGATAGATGACAGGGGTAGCGCCGGCATTCTCGCTGACGTATCGCCCTGCTGCAGCACCCGCCTGTTGTAGGGCTGCTGCGTCGTCGAGCCAACGTTGCATCACGTCGGCATATTCCGATGCCGAGGCAATGCTCTGCGCGCCCCCCACTTGGAGCAAGCCCAACGCTTCGCGGAAAACGGTGTGGTTCGGACCGAAGACGACGGGCATACCATAGACCGCCGCTTCGAGGGTGTTGTGAATGCCCACACCAAAACCACCGCCGACGTAGGCGATCTGCCCGTAGCGATAGATGGAGGAGAGGAAACCGATGGCATCCACGATCAGACAGTCGACCGACTCCAGACGGGATTCGTCCATCTGGCTGTAGCGCATATAGGGACGCTTCAGGCGAGAGATGATCTGCTGAATGCGTTCTTCGTGGATCTCGTGCGAGGCAATGATGAGCTTCAGTTCGGGGTGTCGATTGAAGTGCTCCAACAGGATCTCTTCATCTTTCGGCCACGTGCTACCTGCCACCAAGACGCAAGAGGCGTTCCGTCCGAAGCGCTCAGCCCACGGCAACACCTTGGCAGCGCGGTTGATGTCCAACACGCGATCAAAGCGGGTGTCGCCGCACACCGTCACGGAGGTAATACCTATGGATTGAAGCAGGCGACACGATTCGTCGTCCTGTACAAACAGGTGGCGGAAACTACGCAGCACCGGACGCATGAAGGCACCATAGCCCTTGAAGAAGATCTGGCGGCTGCGGAAGATGCCCGAAATCAGATAGGTCGGTATCTCGCGACGGTGCAATTCCTCCAAACAGTTGCCCCAAAACTCGTACTTCACAAAGAAGACCTTTTCGGGACGGACAATGTCGATGAAACGACGCATCACCGAGGGGGTGTCGTAGGGCAGGTAACAGATAATGTCGGCTCCGGCATAGTTCTTGCGCACCTCGTAGCCGGAGGGAGAGAAGAAGGTTAGCAAGATCTTCACCTCAGGCTGCTGCGCGCGCAGCAGCTCCATCAGGGGGCGCCCTTGCTCAAACTCGCCGAGCGACGCGGCGTGAAACCACACATAGCGTGCGGCAGGATCACGACGGTCGCGCAAGTCTGCCAACAGCCCCTCGCGTCCCGCCTCCATGAGTTGCGCCTTGCGATGTCCGAAGGCGGCAGCGAGCCGGATGCCGGTCACGTAGGTAGCGATGGCAGTATTATACAGTAAGTTCACTTGTTGTCTAATTAGAGTGTCGTTGATGCTTGCAGAGCCTCGATGCGCTTCACTGAGTTGCGGCTGCGCCAAAGGGTCTCCATCTGTCCCAAGAGGTCAGTGATCTGGAAGATGTGCGGGCCACGGGCAGCGCCCACCAATGTGACGCGGAAGGCATTCATCACCTTGCCGGTGGCGTACCCCTTGTCAGCAATCCAAGCCATGACTTTGGGCTCCAAGGTAGCGGAGCTCCAATCTTCTTGCTCCTCAAGGAAGTTGCAAAGCTCCATCACATAGCCGGCAGCTTCGGGCTTCCACCACTTCTTGAGAGATTTCTCGTCGAAGGATTCCGGTTCGAGGAAGAAGAATTCGCATTCCTGCCACAGGTCTTGCGGAAAGTCGACGCGCTCCTTCATCAAGTGTACGACCGCCTGCACCTTCTCTGCTGACGCCTCGACGCCATGCGCCAAGAGCTCGCGTTTGAGACTGTCGACCAAGAGCCCTTCGTCGCACAGCTGCAAGTAGTGGTGGTTGAACCAACGGATCTTCTGATAGTCGAAGCGGGCGCCGTTCTTGGAACAGTGCTCCAAGTTGAAGAGTTCAATCAGGTCTTGCATCGAGAGGAATTCGCGGTCATCGCCGGGGTTCCATCCCAAGAGCGCTAAGAAGTTGACCACCGCCTCCGGCAAATAGCCTGCTTCGCGATAGCCCATCGAGACAACACCGGTCTGAGGATCCTTCCACTCTAAGGGGAAGACAGGGAAGCCGAATTTGTCGCCGTCGCGCTTACTGAGCTTGCCGTTGCCTTCGGGTTTGAGCAACAAGGGCAGGTGAGCAAAGCGGGGCGCCTCCCAACCGAAGGCACGGTAGAGCAAGATGTGCAATGGAGCAGAGGGCAACCATTCCTCACCACGGATGACGTGCGTTACCTCCATCAAGTGGTCGTCCACGATGTTCGCCAAATGATATGTGGGGAGCTCGTCAGCCGATTTGTAGAGCACCTTGTCATCCAAGATGCTCGAATTGATCGTCACTTCGCCACGAATCATGTCGTTGACCGTCACATCTTCGTTGGGCTGAATCAAGAAGCGCACCACGTAGGGTGTGCCGGCATCCATCAGGCGCTTGGTCTCCTCGTCGCCCAAGGTCAACGAGTTGCGCATGGCTCCGCGCGTAGAGGCATCGTACTGGAAGTTGGGCGTTGCGGCACGCGCTGCCTCCAATTCCTGCGGAGTGTCGAAGGCGATGTATGCCTTGCCCGCTTCGAGCAGCTGCGCAACGTAGGTCTTGTAGATGTCGCGACGTTCCGACTGACGGTAAGGACCATATTTGCCGCCAAAGCTGACCCCTTCATCGAAATGGATGCCCAACCAACCGAGCGCCTCGATGATGTATTGTTCGGCGCCGGGCACAAAGCGCTGCGAATCGGTGTCCTCGATGCGGAAAATCAACTCGCCACCATGCTGCTTGGCAAAGAGATAGTTATACAAACACGTGCGCACGCCGCCGATGTGCAACGGTCCCGTAGGACTGGGGGCAAAGCGCACACGCACTTTCTTTTCAGTCATTGTCATGATTGTCTATAATAATATAATTGTAATTATCGTGTTCCGTGTGAAGATTCCTACGCCCTCACGAGCGCCGGAGTCATTAGTCGAGGTGTTCCAATAATTGCGCGAGCTCTTGGTCGGTTCCCGCCAAACGTTGCTTGCAGAATTGCAGGAGTTGGATGGCGCGCTTTGTCAATTCACATAGACGATCTACCGCACATTCGGGGCTTTGCAGCTGGGAGACAATTTGCTCCAACTCAGTCATAGCGGCGTCGTAGGTCAACGCCTCGTCAGTTGTCTTCTTCATACCTCATGGAATAAAAACACAGTGGCAAAGATAGAGATATTCTCCGAAAACGCCACCCCGACGGCACAGATAACCTACATTAAGCGCTGAAAACCAACAAAAAGAGCCGCTAAAGTTTGCATTTATAGGAAATCAGAGTACCTTTGCCGCGCTTTTCCACCACGCCGCCTTCAAGAAGGCACGACGATGGAGAGAAGCAACTAATTTGGGAGAGTTTCGGCTCAACCTTTATTATTCACCATTAATAATACTTTATTATGTATTTAGATTCAGCTAAAAAAGAGGAGATCTTCGCAAAGTACGGCAAGGATGCCAAGGACACCGGCTCACCGGAAGCACAGATCGCATTGTTCTCATTCCGCATCAGCCACTTGACTGAGCACC
>CAZGZL010000146.1:0-3626 GCA_964530595.1 uncultured Prevotellaceae bacterium
ATCTCTGCCAACTTCTTCTGCCGGATAGCGATGAAGAGGATCAACAGGAAGAGTATGAGCATGATGAAGGTGAAGGCGAACGAGGGGATCATGAACCTCAACCCGGAGTTGAGCAAGAGGCGGGCGCGTCCTTGGAAGTAGATCTCCATATATCCGGGGCGATTGCCCAACGAATTGGGAAAGAGCGCCTGTAGGTAGGAGGTCGCCTTGGCAGCCATTTCGGGCTGGAAGCCGCGGGTGCGATAGGCGGTGCGACCTTCGCCGTCTACGATGCAGTATTCGTAGTCCAAGTCCAAGCCGCTGTAGTGCAGCTCCTCTTTGAGCAGCTTGTCTAACTGTGGGATGTCCAAGCGTCCCAACATCGGTTGCCGATTAGATTGCGTCAAGATGCGGAAGATCACCTCGTCGAGCAGATCTTTCTGATAGAGGTACTGTCCGCGTAGCATATCCTGCATCGCCTTGGAGCGGTTGGTGATCGAGTTGCTGCCATGTTTGGGCGAGAGGGAGAAGGGCTGCTGATCGGTCGTCGTATCGTTACCAAAGGTGGCGCTGAAGGAGAAGGAGAACGTCGAGGAGGAGCCATCCACTCCGTGGATCGTGATGTGGTCTTGAGTCGAACGTGGTGCGTCGTCGTCATCCTCGTCGTGCGCCATATTCTTCAGCTGATCGAGCTGCGTCTCGTCGAAGTATTCCTCCAAGTAGTGACGTGTCTCGTCGCGTTCCAGCTGCTTAGACACACGGAATAGGCTGCGTTTCACAGCCTCGTCAAATTGCTCCTGACGCATGGAGATCATCTCGTTGAGGTAGCTGAACTGTTCAACGAGTAGACCGATAAACGTGACGGCCAAGACAATAGCCAACAGGAGTAGAGTACGTTTTTTCATAAGTCCGTTTCAGCAGATCGTGCATGCATTGCATTCACCTCACCAAAGCCAACAGCCACAAGTCTCCTAAAGTTCTTAAAAGGGGTAAATGTTTCTAAATGCTATGCTACTCAATCCGCACTGTGCTTTTAACCAATCGGCACAAAATTAACACAAAGAATGTTTAGATTAACCGCAAAAGTTTCAAAAAATGTCGCGCCTTAATAATTCTTAACACCTAAAGGGGCTTTCTGCTCTTAAATAGGCTAAAAAACGGGGGTAAGTGGTACCAAGCCCACCAGCAGAGTGCTATCTTGACGCCCCACATGGGCATCCAGTAGCGGATCACAATGGGCGAGGCGAAGGTGGTTGTGCCGTAGTAGATCACCGCCAAGGCGACGAGGAGCACCCATGTCAGGACAGCGGTGCGAGAGGCTGTCCAGCGACGCCAATACAGCAGCAGGGGCAGGCTGAACGCCACGAGAGCCACCCAAGTCAGGAGTTCCAACAGGGGGAGCACGTGCCGCATATAGCGATGGTACAGGGGATAGCGCGGCGTGAGCGGTTCGTGGGCGTCGAGGTCGAACCACTGCACAACCTCGGCTTTGTCAGCCGCTACCGTCTCGTAACCATTCAGCATTTCGAGGTGTGTGGGGTAAAAGATGCCGGGGATGTTGTTCGCCAGATAATACTTACAGAAGGCGGCGGGATAGTGACAGATGAGCCAACGTCCATAGCGAGCGTAGTAGTCGCTGCCCAACAGAGCCCAGACGGTGATGTACGGCACGTGTTCGTTACACTCCATCGTGTAGTATAAGAACTGTTTCAACGGTAGTTCCTCGTCCCAGAGGAAGAGTGCCGAGGCGTCGGTACCGTTGTGCAGCTTGGCACGGATGACGTCGTCGAAATGGTGTTTGCAGAAGTTGTGCAGCTGAGCGAGCTCCGGATCGTCCGGGGTGTAGCGATCCACATCGACGTAGGGCAAGACGTGCATTGCGTTGTTGGCGAGCTGCCAACCGCTGAAGCCTGTGTCGAACTGCTTCCGTCCGAGGAACTGCGCCATATTCCGGCTGATGTTGTTGTAGAAGTAGATGCCGATCAGCACACTCCCGATCAGGGAGCCCCAACGCATCACCTTATTCGGGAGGAAGTAGAAGACAGGCAGAAGGGCGAGCGGAAAGAACATGGCGGAGTAGCGGGTGAAGAGCAGCGTCCACAACGCCAAGAGATAGAGCACCAAGGCGCGATAAGAGCGTTGGTGGATCATGACCAACCCCATGGCTACCATCAGGTAGAAAGCGCTACCGAAGAAGCTGTCGGACATGATGCTGTTCTGCATATAGAGCGCCGTCGGACAGACGACGATACAGCACGCCAACAGGTGTTGCTGCCACGAGTGACGCAGGGGATAGTAACAGCGCAGGGCTATGATGAGCAGGGCGCAGCTCAAGGCGTAGCACAAGAACTGAGCGCAGACCACCGCCTGTATCGACTTGGAGCAGGCGTGGATGAGCTGCATGAAGTGTACGTAGCCCATCGGACGGTAGACCATGAAGGTACCGTCCCAAGCCCCCAAGAGATAGCCGTAGCTGTCCGAGATCATAGCGGGATAGGGATAGCAGAGGTAGAGTATCGCGTAAGCAACGAGGCAGAGCCCTAACGTGCAGAGCCACGTCGTGCGTTGCGAACGTTGGGCAGCGAAGTGCCAATAGTTCGGGGCTTCCGGAGTGTGTCGTTGTGCAGTAGACATAGGTCAGAATGGTAGATTTCGGTGTATCGATTGATAGCGCAAAGTTACTATTTTTCAGCGCAGAATGCAAATGTTAGGCGGCGAAAATGCAGGGCGGGAAGAAAGAATTTTCCCCTCTGCCACCATCGGTGCGACAGAGGGGAATGAGATCACTGAGGGAGTGAGCGTGTAGATTATTCGCCGAGAACCTCCATGCTCATCGAGACATCCTCTTTGGGGCGATCGCCGGCGCCGGTAGCAACGGCTTGGATGGCGTCGACCACATCAAGCCCCTCCTCCACCTCGCCGAAGACGGTGTATTGGTTGTCCAAGAATGGGGTGCCGCCCAACGTCGTGTAGGCCGTGCGCTGTTCGGGGGTGAGCTTGGGGGTACCTTGCTCCTTGCCGAGGGCGTAAGTCTGTTGTTCCAGACGCTCTTGGAGGGCTTGTAAGCCTGCCTGATCGCGGTTCTTGCGGAGGGTGAGGATCTCGTCACGGTGCTGAGCTACGAGGCCGTTGAAGATGCTCTGCAAGGCCTGCATCTCCATCTGTTTCTCCATCTGAGCCAACTGACCCTCTTTGTAGACCTGACCGGTGACGATGTAGAACTGTGAGCCGCTGGAGCGCTTCTCCGGGTTCACCTCGTCGCTCTGGCGAGCGGCAGCCAAGGCGCCCTTCTTGTGGTAGAGTTGCGGGTAGACCAGCTCAGCGGGGATCGTGTAGTCGGGACCGCCGACGCCGAGCGACTTACCTACCGGGGCGCCCTTGCTATCGGGGTCGCCGCCCTGCACCATGAAGTCCTTGATGACACGGTGGAAGAGTGTACCGTCGTAGTAACCCTCGGCAGCCAACTTCAAGAAGTTGTCGCGGTGCAGCGGGGTCTCGTCGTAGAGGCGTACAGTGATGTTGCCCAAGGTTGTTTTGATCAATACTCGTTTTGCCATATTGTTTTTGTTTTATGGATGTAATACGTTTCTGTGGCGGGCAAAGATAGTGCTTTTTTGTAGGATTCCTGCCACAGAGGGGGCGGGAAT
>CAZGZL010000147.1:0-3438 GCA_964530595.1 uncultured Prevotellaceae bacterium
TTATCACAGGCATTACCAAGTTCTCGCAACTCAGCATTTTCAGCACGATCAACAACCTGAAAAATATCTCAATGTCGGAGAAATACGCTGCAATTTGCGGCATCACAGAGTCAGAGCTGTATCATAACCTCGTAAATGGTGTAGAGGCATTAAGCCGTAAACTAAATGTTTCGGTCGACGAATGTTACACATTATTGAAGCAGCAATATGACGGCTATCATTTTGCCTCGTATTCAGAAGATATTTACAATCCGTTCAGCCTGTTGAGTGCCTTGGATGAGATGTGCATAGATTCTTATTGGTTTGCCTCCGGAACGCCCTCGTATCTACTTCATTCTCTGAAGAAATACAATGCCGACATTTCGCAGTTAGATGGCAGCACTGCGTTAGCTTCGCAATTTGATCTGCCGACCGAATCGCTACAGTCGGCGCTTCCGTTGCTCTATCAAAGTGGCTATCTGACCATTAAGGATTACGACCTAACGCAGAAGACGTATATTCTGGGCATCCCGAATGATGAAGTGCGTGTTGGATTATCCGAATGTTTACTACCTGCTGTAAGTGAGGTAGATTTAGACACGATGGCAGGCATACAGGTGGCTTTCTGCAATGCGGTGTACAAAGAGGACTTGGACGCCGCCCTCAACTCCATGCGTTCCTATTTTGCCGCAATCCCTTACCAGGAGGGCGGCAAGGAAATTTTAGAAGACGAAGCAAAAGCCGAATGGCATTACAGCCGCATCTTCTTTCTGCTGTTCTCGTTCATGAACCGCAACATACACACCGAAGTGAAATCTGCCAAGGGGCGTGCCGATATGGTGATGTACACGGCACACACGATCTATGTATTTGAGTTCAAGGTGAATCGCTCCGCCGACGAAGCTCTAAAGCAGATCGACGAGAAAGGCTACATGGTGCCCTACGAGGCAGACGGTCGCAAGCTCGTGAAGTGCGGCGTCAGCTTCTCGTCTAAGACGAGGACGCTCGACGGATGGAAGATAGAACAAGTGAAATAAAACAATAGCGCTCCGCCTGATGTCTTAGCGACAAGAGGCGGAGCGCTCATTTTGTGGATTAGGTTGATCACTGAGCCGAGCTAACGCGATGCCAAACTTCGGGCGTCCATTCGCTGCTGCCGGTCGATCCGTCAGAAAGCTGGAGGTTGTACCAGACATTGACTAAATCTTTCTCAGCCATGTTGTAATGCAAATCACTCTTCACGCCGCTCAACGCGGGATTGATGCAGTGACAAGTGATGACTTCGGTGTAAACAGAATCCGAAGTGAGCGTGTAAGTACCGTAGAGCTCAATCTGGCTGACATTTTTCTGTTCTCCGTTGGTATAGGCACGGAAAAGGAAGAAGTTGCCGTCGGGCAAGATGCACTTGTAGAGATTAGTGGGTTGTATCACTGTCAATTCATTGCCTTCGCCATCGTCGATGGTGACTTCGCCTTCTTTTTGCCAAAGGCCGACAAGAGACGTTGATTCGATGATACTACTCTCAGCTGTAGTCGTTTCGGTTTGAGGCGCGCACGACGTGCAAAAATTTGTGGTTGCCATGCAGCCGGCAAAGGCAAGCACTGGCAGTAGGGTAGCATTTTTCATGTTCATAGCTGTTGAAAATCTTTGGCAAAGATAATCGTTTATAAATTAAGTGAATACTTTGCCTCTGATTTTCTGCAAGAAAAGCAAAAAAATAATCCCCTTGTCCGCCTAAATAGTTATAAATATGTATCTTTGCCCCTAATTAGGAGAGCTCTATCTCCCAACGTTCTTATAAAATTTAATTGTTTATGGCAAAACCGTTTCAATATCAAGATCCATTCCCGCTCGGAAAGGATACTACGGAATATTATTTGCTGACCAAGGATTATGTCTCGGTCAAGGAGTTCGATGGTCACAAGGTGCTTTGCGTGCAGCCCGAGGGCTTGACGCAGTTGGCTCAGCATGCTATGCGCGACGTGTCGTTTTTGTTGCGCCGTGAGCATAACCTGAAGGTGGCTTCTATCTTGAGCGACCCTGAGGCTTCGGCTAACGATAAGTATGTGGCTTTGACGATGCTCCGCAATGCCGAGGTGGCTGCTAAGGGTCAGCTGCCTTTCTGCCAGGATACGGGCACGGCTATCGTGGTGGGTAAGAAGGGTCAGAACGTCTATACGGGCGGCGGTGATGCCGAGGCTATTTCGCATGGCATCTATAATACCTACACGCAGGAGAACTTGCGCTATTCGCAGAACGCTCCGCTCGATATGTATAAGGAGGTGAACACGGCTTGTAACTTGCCGGCGCAGATTGACCTCTATGCTACGGATGGCGATGAGTATAAGTTCCTCTTCGTGGCTAAGGGCGGCGGCTCGGCAAATAAGACTTATCTCTATCAGGAGACGAAGGCGCTGTTGACTCCCGAGAAGTTGGTAGACTTCTTGGTGGAGAAGATGAAGACGTTGGGCACAGCGGCTTGTCCGCCTTACCACATTGCCTTCTGCATCGGCGGTACGTCGGCTGAAACAAACCTGAAGACGGTGAAGTTGGCTTCGACGAAGTATTATGATAATTTGCCTACGACGGGCAATGAGTTGGGTCGCTCGTTCCGCGATGTGGAACTGGAGGAGACTCTGAAGCGTAAGGCTCAGGAGTTGGGCATCGGCGCTCAGTTCGGCGGCAAGTATTTCTGTCACGACATTCGCGTCATCCGCATGTCGCGCCACGGTGCCTCTTGTCCCGTAGGTCTCGGCGTCAGCTGTTCGGCCGACCGCAACATCAAGGCGAAAATCAACGCCGAAGGTCTCTGGATCGAGAAGATGGACGACAAACCGGGCGAATTGATTCCCGAAGCACTCCGTCAGGCAGGCGAAAGCGGCGCTGTGCGCGTCGACCTCAACCAACCGATGTCGGAGATCTTGAAGGTCTTGACACAATATCCCGTGGGTACCCGTCTCTCGCTGAATGGCACGATCATCGTCGGTCGCGACATCGCACACGCCAAGATCAAGGAACGCCTTGACGCCGGCGAGCCGATGCCCGAATACCTCAAGAATCACCCCATCTATTACGCCGGTCCCGCCAAGACTCCGGCAGGCATGGCTTGCGGTTCCATGGGGCCGACGACGGCAGGTCGTATGGATCCCTACGTGGGTCTCTTCCAGAGTCACGGCGGCAGCATGATCATGTTGGCCAAGGGCAACCGTAGCCAGCAGGTAACGGACGCTTGCAAGCAATACGGCGGCTTCTACTTAGGCTCTATCGGTGGCCCTGCGGCGATCTTGGCGCAGAACAACATCAAGAGCATCGAGTGTCTGGAATATCCCGAACTCGGCATGGAAGCCATCTGGAAGATCGAAGTGGAAGATTTCCCCGCCTTCATTCTCGTGGACGACAAGGGCAACGACTTCTTCAAGCAGATCAAGCCGCTGTGCCTCAGCTGTAAATAAGAAAATC
>CAZGZL010000148.1:0-3387 GCA_964530595.1 uncultured Prevotellaceae bacterium
ACCTCGGCATCGGCCCCTGCCGCGACAATCGTTCGTTTGTGATGGCGGACATCCCCGGTATCATCGAGGGCGCCAGTCAGGGCAAGGGCATCGGTTTGCGCTTCCTGCGTCACATCGAACGCAACTCCACCCTCCTCTTCATGGTGCCTGCCGACTCGAAGAACGTGGCACAAGACTACGAGATTCTGCTCAACGAGCTGCGTACCTACAACCCCGAAATGTTGGACAAGCAACGCCTCTTGGCTGTCACCAAGTGTGATATGTTGGACGACGAGCTGATCGAACAGATGCGCGCCGAACTCCCCGAAGGTGTCCCCGCCCTCTTCATTTCCTCAGTCACAGGCTTGGGCTTGGATGAGCTGAAAGATACTCTCTGGCAGATGCTCAACGACGATGCTGCCAAAGTGCAGACCTTCACCCACCGCAACTTGGACTTGGCGGCGCGCCACGAACAGGAAGACGACTACGAGGAGGCAGATCCCTTCGGACACTCGGACTACACCATCGAGGGCGTTTCGCCCGCCGACTTGGAATTAGGTTGGGACGAAGACTTGCCCAAGAAGTAATTTCCCCGCCCCACCGAGGCATTCTTAGATTTATCAATCCCTACAGACATCCCTAAACTCAATTATGGTTGAATCCACACTACCCGGTACCGACCTCCGTGTACTGCAATCCACACTATTGCAGTCGGAGGTTGGTGTCTTTCATTTTTGCACCCTACGCAACGCCACAGATCCCGCCGATCCCTACAGCGGGTTGAATCTCTGCGACTATGTGAATGATGACGCGGAACGGGTGCATAGCGCCCGTAGCCGCGTGGCTACCTCTCTCGAACTTCCTTTGGAACGCTTGTGGTTCCCCCGCCAAGTGCATGGCACGGAGATCAGCGTCGTCGATCTGCACACACCGCAAGGCTTGGAGTGCGACGCCGTGATCACCACCGTCCCCCGGTTGTGCATCGGCATCTCTACCGCCGACTGCGTGCCCATCTTGCTCTACGACCGTGTGCAACAGCACGCCGTGGCTGCCATCCATGCGGGGTGGCGCGGCACCGTACAGCACATCGTCTCGAAGACCATTCGCCGAATGCACAGTCAGCTCCACGTCGATCCCGCCCATTTGACGGCGGTGGTCGGTCCCTCTATCTCGCCCGAAGCCTTCGAGGTGGGGTGGGAGGTAGCGAATGCCTTCCATCGCGACGGCTTTGCCGACTGCATCCGCACGGGATATACCAAACCTCATATTGACCTCCGGCAAGCCAACGTCGAGGAGCTTCTGAACGAAGGCGTCCCCTTGGAACAGATCGATTGTACCCCCCTCTGCACCCGCCAGAATTACGAACGTCTGTTCAGTGCTCGCGCCCAAGGTGTGCAGTCCGGACGCATCGCGTCGTGCATCATGCTCCGTTGACTACTGACAGCCACCGTATTGCGAGGCGTTCTAAACAACCCTTTCGCCTTGCAAAAGATTGTATCTAACTGACTGTTAGAGGCTGCCGACTGTTAAACGAGGTAAAAAGTGAACAGTTTTTGCATGAATTATTTGCAAGAATCTTGTTAAGCCTATATCTTTGCATCGTGTTTTTCATGGTATTAGATTTAAGGTTAACGAAAGTAGGTCGTCGTGAGACGCCCTACTTTATTTTTGTCTCTACGTGAGCTGAGCGCTGTCCCGTGCCTTTTGGGCAGCCGTCACACCGCCGTGCTCCCGCCCAATCCCTTGATCTAATCACCCTTCTGAATACTTTATTTCCCCTCAAAAGGATCTTAACGCGCACTGTTACATCTATTGCGCAAACGAATTTTTAAGACTCAACGATTTGTTTTCAAGAAATTTTACTAATTTTGTTCCCGAAAATGTTGAAACACCATCTTATACTACAAACTTTAATCTACAAACACCAATGAAGCTAAAAGCTACATTCCTGACGGCGCTCCTATTTATGATGGGGACCGTCGCTTCGTGGGCTGCCTTCAAGGACTTTGCCGTGATTCTGAATAATCAGACCGGCACCATATTGGCATCCGACGAGCAAGTCGAGAAAACCGAATTGGCTTTCGGAGTGGCTGTTGACGATGCGGGCAACGTAACACGTGTCGCATCGGATGACGCCTCTGCTGTCGCCACTATTACCGGTAAGTATCACAGTGATCACGGTATGACGAACTTGGTTGTAACCGTTCCCGTAGAGGGACCTGTTACCATTTCCGTCGGACAATGCACCTATTCTGCAGGCGACATTGTGGTTAAGGATGCCTCCGGCGCAGCGGTCGTTACCAAAACGCCCGCTACGGCTTGTTGGAAAAACAACCGCGAGAACGTTACCGAACTTTATTACACAGGCGAGGCTACGACGCTGACCATCAGCGGTATGTCGTACTGCGCCTACATCGGCGTCGCTGCCAACGAGAAGCCGGTAGTGAAGTACGACATCACCTACAGCCTTGGCGATGTTGAGGTGGAGGGTACGATACTGCCTGCCGCTACGACATGGACAGAGGGTGACAGCTACACCATTCCCGCCAACTTCACCCTCTACAAGGAGGGCTACACGTTGACGGCTTGGAGCGATGGCGTCACCGAGACGAAGATCGGCGAAGTGTACACTCCGACCGCTGACGTCACTCTGACCCCTGTCTTCACCCAGAACACCAAGAGCTTGGCTGACCGTACCTCCGAGGTGACGGTGAAGTGGGACTTCCAGCGCAAGAACGGCGCTCCGACCCTTGCGGTTCAGGGCTCCGACGGTATCTATGTGGCGCAAGCCGAAGTAGAGGGCGAAACCATCGACGTGAAGTTGGATTATGATGCCACAAGCGGCAAGATCGCCAACGGCAACTGGACCGATTGGGCGCAGATGAACTCAGGGACGACTTTCACGATCCCCTCAGCTAAGGGCGCCGTGGTAAGCATCGAGGCATACAGCGCTCCGACTACGACTACCATCGACGGTCAGACCGACTACACAGCCAACGGCAACACCATCACCTATACCGTCGGTAGCTCTGCAGAGCAGATCGCCATCGCGATCGGCGACGGTAGCTACTATCGTTACATCCAAGTGGTGCTCCCCGTAGTGGTTGCTGCCGCAGAGGGCAAGAGCTACACCGACGAGGCGGCTCAGGTCGTCTTCGCTATGAGCGATCAGAACAATGTCAATGCGTACACCGCTGAGCCGACAGACGGATTCTCTACCGTAGCGTTCGACTACGGCGACTGCGAGATCACCGGTACTACCTCCATCACTGATGTCGACAATAATAAGGTGGGTGTGACGGGCGTCAAGTTCCGTCCCTCAGGCACCACACAGGCTCTCACTTGGTTGGTACGTCCGGCTGCCGGATTGACTTTCACTCCGACACACGTCTCCGGTTACATCAACCG
>CAZGZL010000149.1:0-3384 GCA_964530595.1 uncultured Prevotellaceae bacterium
TAGAACGCTGAGTCGCCTATCGTCGTGACAGAGTTTCCCAACTCAACGCTTCTAAAAGCCTTGCATCCGGAGAACGCCAGCTTGCCAATGGTCGTGACAGAGCTTCCCAACTCAACACTATTCAGAGCTTTGCATCCGAAGAACGCCCCATCGCCAATGGTCGTGACAGAGTTTCCCAACTTAACGCTTCTAAGAGCCGTGCATCCGGAGAACGCCAGCTTGCCAATGGTCGTGACAGAGTTTCCCAACTTAACGCTTCTAAGAGCCGTGCATCCGGAGAACGCCAGCTTGCCAATGGTCGTGACAGAGTTTCCCAACTTAACGCTTCTAAGAGCCTTGCATTTGCAGAATGCCCCATCGCCTATCTTCGTAACAGAGCTTCCAAACTCAACGCTACTCAGAGCCGTGCATCCGAAGAACGCCCCATCGCCTATCTTCGTAACAGAGTTTCCCAACTTAACGCTTCTAAGAGCCTTGCAGTTTTCGAACGCCTCCGCCCCTATCGAAACCACACTGTTCGGGATAACAATACTCCCTAAACTCCAGCAGTAGTAAAACGCCTTACAGCCCATGGAGATCAGAGAATTCGATAGTTCGACGTTGCTCAGATGCCAACACTCGTTAAACGCACCATCGCCTATCGTCGTGACAGAGTGAGGAATTACGATGCTCTGAAGCATCTTGCAACTCCAAAACGCACTCTCCTCGATGGAGGTCAGTGTGTTCGGAAGCTCGATGTTATTCAACCGCGTACAGCCTTGAAAGGCACTGCGGTCTATCGACCGCACCGTGTACGTTTGTCCTGAATAGGTAACGGTCTGTGGTATGACGACTTGATTCACATCATTGCCTAACGTGACGGAGCACGTATTTTCGGAGCTTGCGGTGTAGGTAATTCCATCGACCTTGAAGGTTTGGGAGAACACTGAGGATGTGCATAATATACACCCCCAAGCGAGCAACAACCCCTGCAACGTGTTGCATCGCTGTTTTGAAGATAAGTTGATCATAGTTATGGATATTTGATTAAAGGCCTACCGTAATAGACAGGCATAGGAGGTGACGCCCCGTCGACACGGGATTGTTTTACGCGGGCAAATATACAATGTTTTTCATCTCACGACTGCGTTTTTCGTCAAAATTTGCCCCGGTTTTACTGCGTTTTCCGCGATTTCCGCCCCTCGATTTACTGCGTTTTCCGAACGGAGCGACCTCGATGCCCCTCCTCCGCCCTGCACAGAACGAACTTCGGCGTCGCTGCACAATGGTGTGCCTTGCCGCCCTTTTTACGCCACAAATTGCCACAAAAACACCCGAAATAACCGCCGAAAAGATAGCAAAACAAACTTTTTTGTGGAATAAAGAAAGATTTTTACGATTTTATGTTTCACTTTGTGCAATTATGCTATATCTTCGCCGCCGTAAGGAGAATATTGCTCCCTACCCCCAAATTACTGACAACTATAACATAAAAACATAGATACGCCATGTGTGGTATAGTAGGAGTCTTCAATCTGAAGCCGGGCGAGGCACATGCCCTACGTCCGCAAATGCTGAATATGTCTAAACGCATTCGTCACCGCGGGCCCGACTGGAGCGGCATCTATAGCGGCGAGCGCACCATCTTGTGCCACGAACGCCTCTCGATCGTCGATCCCGAATCGGGCGGACAGCCCCTCTACAGCCCCGACCGCAAGCTGGTCTTGGCGGTGAATGGCGAGATCTATAACCATCAACAATTCCGCCGCGAACTGGAGGGTAGCTATGAGTTCCAGACTAAATCGGACTGCGAGGTGATCCTGCCCCTGTACCGCAAGTATGGACCCGCCTTCATCGAACACCTGAACGGCATCTATGCCTTCGCCCTCTACGACATCGAGCACGACACCTTCCTCATCGCCCGCGACCACATCGGCATCATCCCCCTCTATTACGGCTACGACAACGCCGGACGCCTCTATGTGGCTTCCGAACTGAAGGCGTTAGAGGGCTACTGTTCCGTCATCAAATGCTTCCCTCCCGGTCACTACATCTACAGCCCCGCGTCACTGGAGCCTCAGCGTTGGTATCAACGCGACTGGATGGACTACGAGGCGGTGAAGGACAATCCCACCGACCTCACACAGCTACGCGACGCCCTGACCGCCGCCGTAGAACGCCAGATGATGGCAGACGTCCCCTATGGCGTCCTCCTCTCCGGCGGCTTGGACTCGTCGGTGATCTCCGCCTTGGCACAGATACACAACCGCCGCCGTCTGGCCGACGATCAGGCTGTGGCATGGTCGCCACGACTGCACTCCTTCGCCATAGGTCTGAAGGGTGCCCCCGACCTCATCGCCGCCCGTAAGGTGGCAGAGTATATCGGCACAGTGCATCACGAGATCAACTACACCGTACAGGAGGGCTTGGATGCCGTACGCGACGTGATCTATTATCTGGAGACCTACGACGTCACCACCGTCCGCGCCTCCACACCGATGTATCTGTTGGCTCGTGTCATCAAGTCGATGGGCATCAAGATGGTGCTCTCCGGCGAAGGCGCTGACGAGATTTTCGGCGGTTACCTATACTTCCACAAAGCCCCCTCTGCCGAAGAGTTCCACAAGGAGACGGTGCGCAAGCTCTCGAAGCTCTATCTCTACGACTGTCTGCGTGCCAACAAAGCCCTCTCCGCTTGGGGTGTAGAGGGTCGCGTCCCCTTCTTGGACTACGAGTTCTTGGACGTAGCTATGCGCCTCAACCCCAAGGATAAGATGAGCGGCGCCTTAGGCGCTCAGCTCTCGCCCATGCGCTCCGACCCGGAGCACGACCCCGACGGACACCGCGCCCGTATGGAGAAGTGGGTCGTCCGCAAGGCCTTCGAGGACATCTTGCCCCCCGAAGTGGCTTGGCGTCAGAAGGAGCAGTTCAGCGACGGCGTAGGCTACAGCTGGATCGACACCCTGAAAGCCGTCACCGCCGAACGTGTCAGCGACGCACAGATGGCAAATGCCGCCGAACGATTCCCCGTCAACACACCGATGAACAAGGAGGAGTATTACTATCGGACGATCTTCGAGGAACACTTCCCCAGCAATACGGCAGCCCGCACCGTGCCTCACGAGGCCAGCGTAGCATGCTCTACCGCCATCGCCTTGGAATGGGACGCCGCTTGGCGCAACATGAACGATCCCAGCGGTCGCGCTGTGGGCGGTGTGCACGAACAGGCTTACGAGCATTAAGATGCAACATTTACTGAACACTAATATGTAGCATTTATTTATATATTTATTTTTTTGATGTAGCATTTTATTTAGTTGTGTCTATCATTCTGTATTTTTTATCGTATAGTTCCACGCTTGAACTGAATTGAATAATCTAATATATTGAATTACAGGTCGTAAA
>CAZGZL010000150.1:0-3373 GCA_964530595.1 uncultured Prevotellaceae bacterium
AAGCCTTGTAACCCACTCAGAGTGAACCGGAGGTGGTCACCGAACGTGCGGTGCAAGCAAGAGGTCAATGGTAGTAGCTCACGGAGTGCGCGGCGAGTAGGTGCGTGCTCATGGTTGTTGTGTGCCGAACCAACGCCGACTTACCGACCCCATGTAAGTGGTTACTGGGGCAATGCACCAATCAAGCCTAAGCGGCGCAGCACTTCTTTAGGGATGCCCTCGCTGTTCTCAATATGATAGGAATGGTATTGGCGCTGTGCGACATCTTGGGGCAACTGTGTGGCTTTCGTCTCAGCCGGGAACTCCATGAAGCGCTGATGATCCGCATCGTAAGTCCAAAGACAATCCCAGCCCTGTGTGCCGAGGGCACGCTGCAAAAGCTGCTCTGCGTGCTCCTTCGAGCATAGGAGCAGAGACACCTTATCCCCTTTGTTTGCGGGATGTGCGCCCACGCCATGCTCCCCGTGCTTGGGATTCCAGTTGTAAATACGCATGGGGCAGCGATGCTCCACCAACCACTCGAAGGCATCCCGAATATCCATCGGCACGGAATCGACGCGCACAGTCTGTGCCGCTTTCGTCACCTCCCATGTTTTCGACATGAAGTGCGGGATATGAACCACCACCAAACACTCGTCTTGTGAGCCAGAGAAGTGGCGTTCTGCAATCTCGGTCCGCACCTCATCGCGCACCCGGGTGTGATAAATCTCGTATTCTTGTGCTGAGTCTGAAACGCGAGCCCGCCGCCAGTCAGCATAGGGGGACAAGGCGCTTAACAGTTCCAACGAACGGTTGGGATAACTACCGCGCAAGGTGTCGAGCACATAAAGACAGGACTTGAGGTTTTGCGCATCGTAGACCAGACTGCAAGCCTCCTCTTTGAAGAAGTCCAAAAATGCCACCAACTGTTTCATCCACGCATCGACGGCCTCCACGTCGGGCAACTCTTGGTGCTGAAAGACTTCGGCTGTAGTTACATTCTCCTCATCCGGATATTCCGGCAGGAGCAGAAACATATAGTTCTTTGCCATGCTACGCCATCGGATTAAAGCACACCCATGATGGCCCGCAAGTCGAGATCCATCTGATCAAAGAAACCGGCGGGAGGATTGGCAATGCGTCCATCAGCCTGCACGTCGAGCTGGCGCGCCACAGAGGTGTGGCTCCGCTCATCGCGCTCAAAGAAGTGTACGCGCACATCGTCAGGCGATAAGCGACCGGCCGCCACAGCCACCAACGCTCCATTAACGATGTGGTCGCTGTGAGTCTCCATCACCACTTGTACGCCCGCCTTGACAGCCCGGGCAACGAGCTTCATCAGTTCGGCTTGCGCCTTGGGATGGATATGTGCTTCAGGGTTCTCAATCAAGATAAGAGACCCCGGCGCTGCGCTCAACAGCGCGACTAAGATGGGCAGGACATAGGTGATGCCGTAGCCCACATGGGGAGCTGTCATGTCGCGCGTCATCAACTGCCCTTCGCGGCTGAACTTGTAATTCAACTTGTAGTCGGCAGCAATCGGTTCGATATGAATAGAAACACGGGGAGACACCTGACGCATCCAACGTTCCACTTGGGTCATCAGCGTGTCGTCTGCCGCGCCCCCCTCTTCTGATAGGACGAGGTCCGGATGGCAATGAATTTTGTTGCCGTAATAGGCCAAGAAATAGACGGTATACTCACACTGACCGTTTTCGCGCGAAATCTGGCGATGCTGCTGCACCACTTCTGTGTCGCGTTCGTACCCTGTTCTTGGTCCCCAACGGAAGGCGCTAATATACTGGAAGTCATTAGTAAACAGAGCGCATCGATTAGTCTCTTCCACGGTCGGCCGAGGCTCATTCGCCGCCAACGAGGTGTCGTAGACATCCTGCCCATAGGTAAAGCTGAAATTCAAGTCAGTCGCATCGACAGTCGAGGTGAGGGAGATTTGCAGGCTGTCGTCTTGAGCGGATTGGCACTCAATGTCACCAACATATCCTAAAGGTACCAAACCGCCCTTCAGATTGGCGCTCTGAATGGGGACAAAGCCATTGTATGACTGGCGCAACAGCAGCAGCGATTGCAGCAGCGAAGACTTGCCCATGCCGTTCTGACCGGTGAGCAAGGTGAGTCCGCCCATCTCGACGGTGAGGTCGCGGTGTATTTTGAAGTTATGAAGTGAAATCTTCTGTATCATGATGAAGTAGGTTTTGAATGAGTTGTTGTATCTTGTCAAAGCGGCATTGCACTTGCGGCATCTTAGCCGTGCTCTGCGTAACTGCCTGCACAAAAGCTGCATCGTCGAAAAGGGAGTTCCATGCGGCAACGAATTGCGTTTTTCGCTCCAATAGGGTTTGCAGGTCTGAGGACGACAAGCGAGCCAAGCTGACACTCAAAGCGTCGAACAGGGCTTTATTGAATGTCAGATATTCACTCGGTTTATTCGGGTTGGGGCGACGGAATGCCCGGCTGCCCAAGAGCTGATGGCAGGCTTCCATCGAGCGGCAGAAAGCGGTGTAGATTTCTTCAACACGCTCCGGGGATTGTGCGTTGATATAAGCCAAGGCATCGCCCATATAGCTCTCCAACGCGCCGTCGTAAGCACGTGGCTGCAGGTAGAACGCGGCGAAGCGATTCGCCACGTTGCGGTCCGCCATGCGGCGTGAGGAAACACGATGGTCTGTCGCTGCAAGGAATGCCTCGGAGGTAGCCATGCGACGCAGTAGGTCTGTGGCGGTCTTCTGATAGAGTGCATTGCGGATTTCCTGCGGATTCAAGGGTTTGCCGGCGGTATTGACACGCTGGAAAATGATGTACTTCACCATAATCGGTGTATCTTTGCGCACCGTGTTTAATGTGACTTTCAGGCTTTGTAATCGGCGCACATAGGAGCGTTCCAAGTCATCGGCAGTGTAGCCTTCGAAGTATGTCAAGAATTGCAGACCTTGCAATCGCAGGGTCTTGGTAATCCAGAAATCCTTGAGGGCGCAAAGACGCTGCAACCCGTCGATAATCATCGTCTTACCGGTGGCGGCATCCTCGCTAAAATAGAAGGAAGGCAAAGGCAACCCCAAGAGGACAGATTCTATCAAACGACTTTTTTCGACAGCAGTCCAAAGGTCGCTGGAGCGCTGAAACTCCGGAGTCAAGTCTATTTCGTCGTATTGCAATCTGTCTAACAGATAGCCTAAATTGACGACGGAGATATCTACATCGATCGCATCAAGGTCGAAGGGGCCGGACAGGGCTTTAGCTTCATCTTCAGCGGTGTTGTCCTCTTCAGCGTCAAAGAGGGTCGGTGAGTTGTATTTGTTCGGGGTATCCATTATTTTTCGGTTCATAGGACGTTACCGATTAAATTGTTGTTCAAAATGTGCCCACGCACGGCGGT
>CAZGZL010000151.1:0-3332 GCA_964530595.1 uncultured Prevotellaceae bacterium
TTTACTTAAATTTATATTACGTTTTTTGATTTACTCTCTTTTTGTAGCGCAAAAATAGCAGCAGAGCATGGCTGTGGAATGGTGTTTCATCATGTTTATTGCCATCAATGAGATCGGCTATTTAAGCATGCACAAAGGTAGCATTTTTTTCAATAATACTCACCTTTCCCCCACAATTTTGCATTTTTAGGCGCAAAAATCTGATTTACTTTGGGGTTTTAGTTATCTTCGCGGCATGTTCCATAGAGATTTTTTACAATTTCGTTCTGTTTTTTGCATCTCTGCAATCGTCTGTTTAGCAGCGTTGGCGGGATGCGCAAGCATTGGCACGCCCGGTGGCGGTCTATATGACGAAACGCCCCCTGTCTATCGCTTCAGCAAACCGGCTGAAGGGGCGGTGGAGGTGCGCGACCGAAAAATCACCATACATTTCGACGAAAATATCAAGCTCAGCAACGTCATGGAGAAGCTCACCGTCTCTCCGCCGCAGGAGAAGGCTCCGACCGTCTTGAGCAACGCTAAAACGGTCACCGTCGAGCTACAAGACACCCTCATTCCCAACGCCACGTACACGTTGGATTTTGGCAACGCCATTCAGGACAACAACGAGGGTAACGAGTTGGAACACTTCACCTTGACATTCTCTACCGGCACGCATATCGACTCGTTGCGCATTTCCGGGTTCCTGCTGAACGCCGAAGATCTCGAACCGATCACAGGAGCCTACGTCGGCATCTATCCGGACACGATGATGGTGGGCGATTCTGCCTTCTTGAGCCGTCCGTTATTGCGCGCCGGCAAGAGCGACGCCCTCGGTGCGTTCACCATCAACGGCGTGGCTCCCGGACGCTACAAATTGTATGCGCTCAACGACGGAAACACCAATTATAGATACGATCTCTACACCGAGGACATTGCCTTCCTCGACTCGCTCGTTGTGCCCTCTGCCTCGCATGTCTGGGTACCGGACACCGTATGGGTTGACTCCCTCACCATCGACACCATCAAGAGTCGCGAGGCGACGCTCTACGCCCCTTCCAACCTGCGTCTCTTCATGTTCAACGAGCAGAAATACAATCGTTACTTAGACGACAATGCGCGCCCTGACTCCGCCCGCCTGACGTTCCGATTCTCCGCCCCCATGCCGGAGCTTCCGACCCTGACGGTGATCGGTGAGGAGGAGCCTCTCTCCGCCCCGCGGCTGTTGGCAGAGCCCAACCACACGCTCGACACGCTCACTTTCTGGCTCGGCGACTCACTGCTCTATAGTCGGGACACACTCACCGTGGCTGCCACCTATTATTACACCGACACACTGAGCCGCGATGTCCTGCGCACCGACACGCTCAGCTTTGTCCGCCCGGTAGAGCGCAAACAGGCGGAAGGGGGCTTCTTGAGCAACCTCAAGAGCAAAAGCAACAAACGCGGCGTGAGCAGATCCAAGAAGAAAGATGAAGCTGACGCAGACAGCGTGCCGCAGATCCAATACATGACCCTCAAAGCGCTCACGGGTAGCGCTCTAAACATCGGACAGAGACCGCGTTTTGAGTACTCAGCCCCTATCGCTGTACTCGATACCGCCGGCATCCACCTCAACGTGAAGTCCGATTCGGTATGGTACCCTATCGACTACACTTGGATTGACGATACCACCCACTTACGCCGCTTTGAGCTGCAAGCGTTGCCGCACTTCACGCCGGGCTATTCCTATCAGCTCGTCGTAGATTCAGCCGCCATCCACGACATCTTTGGGCATCCCATAGCCAAGACGACACTCGAATTCAAGGAACACACGCCCGAAGAATACGCCCACCTATTATTTAAGGTGAAAGGGCTCGACGGCGCCGGTTTTGTCCAACTATTGAACGAACACGACAAGCCCGTCCAGACCGCGACCGTCCTTCAGGGACAAGCCAAGTTTGTCAACGTCTTGCCGGGCACCTACTATGCGCGTGTTGTCGAAGACACCAACGGCAACGGACGTTTCGATGTCGGCAACCTCTCAGAGCATCGACAACCGGAGCGTGTCTACTATTTTGACGGGACATTGACGTTGCGTGCCAACTGGCAGTTCAGCCAAGAGATCGACCTACACGCCCTCGACGTCATCAAGCAGAAGCCGAACGCCGTCAAGATCAACAAGCCCAAAGAGAAAGAAGAGAAGAAAAGTCGCAATGAGGAATACCTCGAAAAGATGAGACGTCGTTCCAAATAACTCGTCTCGACGCATCCGATTAACCCACTGCACACATGAAGAAATTACACACACTCACGCTGCATCGCTACCTGATCTTCGGACTTTTGGCGCTGCTGACTATCCCCGCCTTGGCGGGCACGCGCGAATCGCTCAAATACGACGTCTACTACCATTGGGGCATCCTCTGGAAGAAGGCTGGATCGGGGGTACTCTCGTTGCGCGAAGAGAAGAACGCCCAAGGCGAGACGCAGCTGCACGGACGCTTGGCGGCGCGCTCTCTCAGCATCGTGGAGACCATCATGAAGGTGCGCGACACCTTAGACACCTACATGACCACAAACTACCTACCCTTGAGCTACGAGAAGCGCACACACGAAGGTTCGTACAATGCCGTAGAGCACAACAGCTATCGGTACACCCGTAAGAACGAAGGGGCGGCACTCGCCCCCGGCAACGTCCTCTCGACGCAGGTGGACATCCGCCGTTGGCGCAGCAAGAAAGGCTCCGACAGCGCCCACCTATCTACCGAGGGAGTGGCTTACGATATGCTCTCCATCTTCTACATTCTCCGTCGCTTGGACTTCGACCACATGGTCAAAGGGACGCAACGCTCCTACCCCATCTTCTCCGGCATCAAGTCGACCCCTATGTACATAGAATACCGCGGCACAGAGACTTGTCAGTTGCGTAACGGCAAGGAATACACCGCGCACCGCTTAGAGCTATACTTCAAGAGCAAAGACTCCGACCACACGCCGCTGCAAGTCTGGCTCTCGTCCGACGCCTCGCATAAGCCGCTGAAGGTGATCATCCAGCTCAGCCGCATCGGTGCCATCCAAGGCGAATGGGTGGAATGAGCGTGCCGCCTCTACCCGACACACCCCAACAGGAAGGGGGATGCTCTCGAGAGCATCCCCCTTTTTCGTTGTTGATCTACACCGTCGCAGAGGCTCAATGATCGCCGCAGCCGCAGCAGCAATCCTCGGCGCACTGTACGTCGCGTGTCAGGCATTCCAAATCGCGTGCATAGTCGCTCAAGTCTTGAGCGTGCTCTTCCTCCTCTGCCAAGATCTCTTTAGCCAAGTCGCACGTCGTATAATCCTTGCCTGCGGTGAAATCTGCCAATGCCTGATAG
>CAZGZL010000152.1:0-3225 GCA_964530595.1 uncultured Prevotellaceae bacterium
ACCTCTGATTTTGTGCTAAAAGCAGAGGCGTAACCGATTGTTGTTGCACAAAAATGAAAATAATTAGGTCAAAACGGACAGCGGAGTATAAAACACTGTACATTTGTCCGGCAGAAACATTGCTGCATCATTTAAAAACCGATACCTCTTCACAAACAATAAATCTTATCAAAAACACAAACTAATGGAACTAACTAAAAAAAGAGTCTACACCTTCGGCAACGGTAAGGCGGAGGGCAAGGCTGACATGAGGAACCTGTTAGGCGGTAAGGGCGCTAACTTGGCCGAGATGAATCTGATCGGCGTACCGGTTCCTCCCGGTTTCACCATCACAACAGACGTCTGCAACGAATACTATCAGATCGGCAAGGAGCAAGTCGTCGCCCTGCTGCACGACGATGTTTTGGCTGCCGTTCGGCATATCGAGGGCTTGATGAATAGCACTTTCGGGGATGTGAAGAATCCTCTATTGGTCAGCGTGCGCTCCGGTGCGCGCGCCTCAATGCCGGGCATGATGGACACCATCCTGAACCTCGGTCTGAATGATGATGTGGTCGAAGGACTTGCCGCCAAGACCCAGAACCCTCGCTTCGCGTGGGATTCGTATCGACGCTTTGTGCAGATGTATGGCGATGTCGTGATGGGATTGAAGCCGGTGAATAAAACCGACATTGATCCTTTTGAAGCCATCATCGAACGGGTCAAAGAGGAGCAACACGTGGTGCTCGACAAAGATCTCTCGGTCGAAGCATTGAAACAGTTGGTGCGCGAGTTTAAGGCGATGATCGTAGAGCGCACCGGCAATCCCTTCCCGACCGATGTCTACGAACAGCTGTGGGGCGCTATCTGTGCCGTCTTTGACAGCTGGATGAATGAACGCGCGATCCTCTATCGCAAGATGGAGGGTATTCCCGCCGAATGGGGCACCGCAGTCTCTGTGATGGCGATGGTCTTCGGCAACATGGGGAATACGTCCGCTACGGGCGTCTGCTTCAGCCGCGACGCCGCTACGGGCGAGGATCTCTTCAACGGCGAGTGGTTGGTGAATGCTCAAGGCGAGGATGTCGTCGCAGGTATCCGTACGCCGCAGCAGATCACCAAGATCGGTTCGCGTCGTTGGGCTGAGCTCGCCGGCGTCTCTGAGGAGGAACGTGCAGCGAAATACCCCTCGATGGAGGAGGCGATGCCCGGAATCTTCCGCCAGTTGGACGAGCTGCAGACGAAGTTGGAGCAACACTACCGCGATATGCAGGATATGGAGTTCACCGTGCAGGAGGGCAAGTTGTGGTTCCTCCAGACCCGTAACGGCAAACGTACCGGTACGGCGATGGTGAAGATCGCTATGGATATGCTGCATCAGGGACTGATCGACGAGAAGACTGCGCTACTGCGCTGCGAACCGAATAAGTTGGACGAGCTGTTGCACCCCGTATTCGACCCGGCGGCTCTGAAGAAGTCGCGCGTCCTGACGACCGGACTCCCCGCCTCTCCGGGCGCTGCGTGCGGTCAGATCGTCTTCAATGCAGACGATGCTCAGGATTGGCACAAGAACGGTGCCAAGGTGGTGATGGTGCGCATCGAAACCTCTCCCGAAGACTTGGCGGGTATGGCTGCCGCGGAGGGTATCTTGACGTGCCGCGGAGGTATGACCTCGCACGCCGCTGTGGTGGCTCGCGGTATGGGCAAGTGCTGCGTCTCCGGCGCAGGTGCTCTGAAGGTAGATTATCAGACCAAGCAGGTAGATATAGATGGCATCGTGCTGCACGAGGGCGATTACATCTCGTTGAATGGATCGACGGGACAAGTCTTTGCCGGACAGATCGAGACGCGCGTGCCTGAGATTTCGGGCGACTTCGCCGAGCTGATGGGGTTATGCGACAAATACACGAAGTTGGTAGTACGCACCAACGCCGACACGCCGCATGATGCACAGGTGGCACGCGAATTCGGCGCTGTGGGCATCGGGCTCTGTCGTACCGAACATATGTTCTTCGAACCGGAGAAGATCGTCGCCATGCGTGAGATGATTTTGGCTGCCGACGTCGAGGGGCGCAAGCGTGCCTTGGCTAAGCTGTTGCCCTATCAGCAGCGCGACTTCTACGGCATCCTGAAAGCTATGGATGGCTGTCCGGTGAATGTGCGTCTGCTCGATCCGCCGTTGCACGAATTTGTGCCGCACGACATCAAGGGACAGCAGGAGATGGCTGACACAATGCACGTCAGCTTGGAACATATTCAGCAACGTGTAGAGAGCCTCTGCGAACACAACCCGATGTTAGGACACCGCGGTTGCCGCTTGGGTAATACTTATCCGGAAATTACAGAGATGCAGACGCGCGCTATCTTGGGCGCTGCGATTCAGTTGCGTCGCGAAGGCTACAATCCGCAGCCGGAGATCATGGTTCCGTTGATCGGTATTCTCTACGAGTTCGAAGAACAAGAGAAGATCATCCGCGAGACGGCAGCTCTGCTCTTCGAGGAAGAGGGGGTCGAGCCGTTCGATTTCAAGGTCGGCACCATGATCGAGGTGCCGCGTGCTGCGTTGACGGCGCACCGCATTGCGACGAAGGCTGAATACTTCTCTTTCGGTACCAACGACCTGACACAGATGACGTTCGGCTATTCACGCGACGACATCGCCAGCTTCCTGCCGGTATATTTGGATAAAAAGATCTTGAAGGTCGATCCCTTCCGCGTCTTGGATCAGAATGGCGTTGGACAGTTGATTCAGATGGCTGTCGAGAAAGGTCGCTCCGTTCGACCGGACTTGAAGTGCGGTATTTGTGGCGAGCATGGCGGCGAACCGTCGTCCGTGAAGTTCTGCCACAAAGTCGGCTTGAATTACGTCAGCTGCTCACCCTTCCGCGTCCCGATCGCTCGCCTTGCTGCGGCGCGTGCTGCGGTAGAGGACTAATCGTGGCTTGTGCTTCAATTTATAAATTAGGCTGTAACACACCTGCTCGGCAGGTGGTTACAGCCTGATTAAGTCTTTAGAGACACGCTCTCTTAGTAAGAGAGCGATCTCCTGCATATGTGTCAGATTTTCAGTGCGAAACAATTACGATACACGATCTTTGCTAAACAAAATGATACTTTTTTCCATTTTTGTGTGCATTTTTTGATTAAATAAATACTGTGCCTTAATTAATTACGTATATTTGCCTCACGAAATCGCTCTCTTACTAAGAGAGCGATGCAGACCTCAACCTCAACCTAAATTAGACA
>CAZGZL010000153.1:0-3147 GCA_964530595.1 uncultured Prevotellaceae bacterium
GTACGTCCTTAGATAAGAGGGATTTTGCACAATAGTGTGCGTTCAGATTAGAGATTGCTGTTGATCTTGCTCCACTCGCTGATCGGGGGAACGATGTCCAACGTTACCAATTCGTCGCGCATCTTGCAGAGGTGCTCGTAGCTGGCGTCGAGGCTTGCGATCTCTTCAGCCGTTCCTTCGGGCACGGTGTAGTGGCAACCTGTAGCGTCGACCGTTGTGTCCATAGCCATCATGATGTGGTTGTACTTGTCTGTCTTGACAAATGTACCTACAGGCCAACGGAAGGCTTCGCCGCCCATAGCTGCACGGATCATTTCGACAGAGCAGTACGAGGGGCTCTGGAATGAGGAGCGACCGCGGAGCTCGATGATCTTAGCGCCACCCTTGGTGACAGCAGTCTTCATTGCAGCCCACTCTTCAGCGGGGAATTCGGGCGTGCCGATCAGTTCGCTCAACGGCTTGCCATTGACGTTCACCTTCGAGCCGAATACTGCCATCTGTTCGCCGTGACCACCGAATGTGCGGCAACCGGTGATGCTACTCTGCGGAACGCCGAACTTCTTAGCCAATGCGCTCTGCAAACGGGTAGAATCGAGGGCTGCAAGAGTCGTCACCTGTGACGGCTTCAAGCCGGAATAAAGCAATGTTACCAAGCCGGTCAAGTCTGCCGGGTTGAAGATGATGACCACGTGCTTCACATCGGGGCAGTAGGTCTTGATGTTTTCTCCAAGTTCGCGGGCGATCTCGCAGTTGCCTTTCAAGAGGTCTTCGCGAGTCATGCCTGCCTTGCGGGGAGCACCGCCAGAAGAGATGATGTATTTGGCACCAGAGAATGCCTCCTTCTTGTCTGTCGTCCAAGTGATGTTTGCACCCTCGAAGCCACAGTGATACATTTCTTCAGCTACACCTTCCAAGCCGGGAGCAAAGACGTCGTACAGGCAAATATTCGGAGTGAGCTTCATCGTCAACGCAGTTTGAACCATATTGGAACCGATCATGCCGGCAGCGCCAACGATCACAAGTTTCTCTTCGGTTAAGTAAGCCATAACATTTTAATTTTTAAGAGTATGTATATTTGTTTTATTCGTTCACCTTTAGGTTTTTACACCACAAAGGTAGGGCGATTTGGCAAATATCCGCCGTCCCCCTCTTTTTTATTCACTTTTTTAGCTGTGCAACCGTATGCAAAAAGAGGTACTTGACAAGCTCATGTTACATTTGTTTGTCCGCTGTCATGTTGATGATCACGTGCGAATTGGCAGGATCATTGCTGATGATTGTGATGTGGTGATTCATAGAGGCAAGGGAACACTTGGCAGGGACGAACGAAATCTTCATCTGCGTGCTCTCGCCCGGTCGGATCTGTGTCTCAGCCAATTCGCAGGGGAAGATCTCCTGTTGGTCGTTCATTACCTTGCGGATGATGAGCTTGTTCTTACCGTTGTTGGTCACTTGCACGCTGACGGTCTGTGTTTGCGCCGCGGTGCCGAAGTCGATGGACTTCTGTGACAATCCGATGCTTGGGGCATTGGCTTTCTCCTTGCTTGTCATCTTGGAGAAGTCCTCGCGTATGTCGGCAGTGACGGCGAGTCGGTTGTTCTTCATCTGCGATTCATAGCCCTTGACCGTCACGTCAAAGTAGTCTTTGCGCGTTCCCCAATCATGCACGCGCGAAGCGTAATAGGAGACCAAGATCTTGCCCTCTTGCTTGGGCTGGATGATCTGCGGGTCGCTCTCTATATAGAGGTGCTTGGGTACGTTGCTGAACGTCAGTTGGATGGGATTGATCGATTCGTTGTAGACGCTGAAGCTGCGCACTTTATAGTTCTGATTGGGATAGAGGTCAAAGAATGCTAAGGTACGTGCCTTGAGGCGCAGACCGCCTCCTAACTCCTGCGTGAAGTTTTCTTCGGGCTTCTTGGATGACTTGACGTAGCCGTTGATGATGAGTGTTGTAGAGTGGTTCGGCGATGAGTTGTCGTAGACGTAAACGCTCTTCTGGAAGGCTCCGGGGCGTCCTTTGGCGTGATAGGTCACTTCGATCGTGCCGCTTTCGCCGGGACGAATCGGTTGCTTGGGATAGACCGGCGAAGTGCAACCGCATGAGGCTTGCGCGCGCACCAGTAATAACGGTGCTGTGCCGGTGTTGGTGAACTTGAAGGAACAAGTGGCGTCGCCGTCGGTCTCGTAGATCTCGCCGAAGTTGTAAGAGGTGGCTTCGAAGGTGATCTCGGCGCGTTTGTCGGCGCGGGCAGTGCAAACGGTCAGACACAACATGAGGAGTAGTGTGCCAAGGTTCTGGATGCGAAACTTAATATTCATGTCATTATGATGATTAGGTAGGGTAAACAAACTGTATGTGGATCTCTGTCTGATGAGGTCAATAGCGTGTGTACGCCGTGGAGCGTACAGAGTTCAGGCGGGTTGCCCATGCCACATGGAGACAGCCCGCCTGTATATAGGTGTTTTTACTTCAGATGGTCAATGATTGCGTCGACTGCAGCCGTCAAGCCGTCGGGGTTCTTGCCGCCGGCTTGAGCGAAGTGAGGCTGTCCGCCGCCACCGCCTTGAATCAACTTGGCTACCTCCTTGATGAGCGCCGAAGCATTCAAGCCGCGCTGTACAAGGTCATCGCTCAGAGCGACGGTCAGCATCGGACGATTGTCGAACACCGTACCGCTGACGAATGCCACCGTCTCGTTCTCGCCACGGAGCTGGAATGCCAAGTTCTTGGCGGTCTCCGGCTCGGCGGGACCTACATAGCGGATCACCTTGACGCCGTTGATCACAGCCGCATTGTCGAGGAGCAACTGCTTGAGGCGTGCCTCCTTCTCCTTGCGGAACTCAGCGATCTGCTTCTTGTAGCCGGCGCCTTCGTCGATGGTGTGCTGAATGGCTGTCACCAAGTTGGGCGCGTTGTTGAAGAGGCGCTTCAGGTCGCGCATCATATCCTGCTGTACGTAGAGCAGCTTCTCTACCTGTCCGGCAGTAATGGCTTCGATACGACGGATGCCTGCTGCCACAGAGCTCTCACTGAGGATGTGGATCATACCGATCTGACCCGTAGCTGCCACGTGCGTACCGCCGCAAAGCTCGATGCTCGGACCGAACTTTACTACGCGCACTTCGTCGCCGTACTTCTCGCCG
>CAZGZL010000154.1:0-3109 GCA_964530595.1 uncultured Prevotellaceae bacterium
GTTCTCCAAACAAGGAAAATCGGTTTCACAAAAGCGCGGAAAGGTGCGCACTCCTGTGGAGGACAAAATCAAGCGATTGGAGAGTTTTACAGACGAAATCTCTCTGGTAAATCTATTTTCTGACGTTTTTTTTTCTCTCTCTGAAAAAAAACGGTAATTTTGCCGTCATATTCAGTCTAATTAAAGAGATACACACCCATGCACGTACTAAAATTCGGAGGAACATCGGTAGGATCCATCGCAAGCATCAAAAATGTACGACAGATAGTCACCACACGTCAAGAACCTGTCATCGTCGTTGTTTCTGCGCTTGGGGGTATTACCGATCGGCTCATTGCGACCGCACACAAGGCCGCTGCCGGTGACGAGAACTTCCAAGTGGAGTTCGACTTCATCCGCCAGAGACATACCGACGTGGTGGAAGGTCTGTTGGACGGCGAGGCTCTTTCTGCCGTCAAGCTCTTTCTTTCCGATACGCTCGATGAATTACACAATATATATAAGGGAATTTTCCTGATCCGCGAACTTTCGTCACGCACCTTGGCGACCGTGGTGAGCTACGGCGAACGGATCTCGTCACGCATCGTGGCGACTGTCATCGAGGGAGCTGAGCACGTAGATGCACGCGAAGTCATCAAGACGGAGAAAGTTTTCGATAAAAACGTCTGCAATTTTGCCAAGACCAACCCTTTGGTACGTGAACGTTTGGGCGATCGTTCCAAAATCTACGTCATGGGCGGTTTCATTTCGACAGACAGTACTACAGGCGAATGCACCAATTTAGGGCGCGGAGGTTCAGACTATACCGCAAGCATTGTCGCTGCTGCGCTGAATGCCGAACAGTTGGAAATATGGACAGATGTAGACGGATTCATGACCGCAGACCCTAAGGTCATCAACTCCGCATACGTTATCAACGAACTATCCTTTGTGGAGGCTATGGAATTGTGTAATTTCGGCGCTAAAGTGATTTATCCGCCGACCATCTTCCCTGCATTCCACAAAAACATACCGATCGTTATCAAGAATACGTTCAACCCCGAAGCACCGGGAACGCTCATTCACTGCAATCCGTCGCACCAAGAGGGCAAGGTGATCAAAGGCATCTCCTCGATCAACGACACCAGTTTGGTGACGATCTACGGCTTGGGCATGGTGGGCGTCATTGGCGTCAACAAACGCATCTTCCGCGCGTTGGCAGACAACGGAATTTCGGTCTTCATTGTCTCGCAGGCGTCGTCCGAAAATTCGTCGACCATCGGCATGAAGAACGAAGATGCTGACCGCGCTGTCGAAGTACTGACCCAAGAGTTCCGCAAGGAGCTCGCTATGGGCGAGATCTCCGGCATTACCGCCGAACACGACTTGGCAACAGTGGCAGTGGTCGGCGAACGTATGCGACAGACTCCGGGCATCGCCGGCAAGCTCTTCAACATCATGGGACGTAATGGTATCAACGTGATTGCCTGCGCACAAGGTGCCAGTGAGACAAACATATCATTTGTGATCTCACGCGACTCATTGCGCAAGGCTCTGAACGTGATCCACGACAGTTTCTTCCTCTCGGAATATAATGTACTGAACGTCTTCCTCTCCGGCGTCGGTTTGGTAGGACGTAATCTATTAGATCAGATTCGCGCACAACAAAATTATCTGCTGCAACACAAGAATTTGCAGCTGCGCATCGTGGGACTTTCCAATTCTCATCAATGCATCTTCGATCGCGATGGCATCAATTTGGAACATTGGGAGGAGATGCTGAAAGCCTCTACCCAACCTTCAAGTCCGGAGATTTTGCTCGAAAAAATTGTAGAAATGAACCTCTTCAATTCTGTTTTTGTAGACTGCACTGCCTCGACCGCCATCGCCGGCATTTACGGACAGTTGCTACAACACAATATCAATGTGGTAGCGGCGAACAAGGTAGCGGCATCGTCAGACTTCGAGAATTACAATGCGTTGAAATCGACCGCACGACGCCGTGGCGTGAAATATTTGTTTGAGACCAATGTCGGTGCCGGACTTCCCATCATCAACACCATCAATAACCTGATCAATTCGGGCGACGAGATCCTGAAGATCGAAGCGGTAGTCAGCGGTACGTTGAATTACATTTTCAACATTCTCAGCGAAGAGGTACCGATGAGTCGCGCCATCCGCATGGCGCGCGATGCCGGATATGCCGAGCCGGATCCCCGCATGGATCTGAACGGTTCGGACGTGGTGCGCAAGCTGGTGATCTTGAGCCGCGAAGCGGGATATACCATCAATCAGTCGGACGTGGAGAAGCATCTGTTCATCCCGGACGAATACTTTGCCGGCTCGTTGGATGAGTTCTGGACGAATATCCCTAAGTTAGACGCTCATTTCGAAGATATGCGTCGCAAAGCCGCTGCCGAAAACAAGCGTTTCCGCTTTGTGGCTTCGCTCGAAGAGGGCAAAGCGCGCGTTGAGCTCCGCGAAGTGGAGAGCAAGCATCCCTTCTATCAGTTGGAAGGCTCGAACAACGTGATCCTCTTGACCACCGCCCGCTACAAGGAATATCCTATGGAGATCAAGGGCTACGGTGCCGGCGCAGCAGTTACCGCCGCCGGAGTGTTCGCCGACATCATCAGCATTGCAAATATTAGATAATCCATTCAACCGTGGGCGCATCCCTTCTCCGCAAGTCGTGTGCCCAACCAAATCATAGAAAAATCGTGAAATACCTAATCATATTGGCAGACGGCGCAGCCGACGAGCCCGTAGAGGCATTGGGCGGGCGTACTCCCCTCCAAGCCGCAGAGACCCCGAACTTTGACCGCCTCGCACGCGAAGGCGCTAACGGCAGACTGATCACTGTCCCCGAAGGCTATCATCCGGGCAGCGAAATCGCTAATTTGGGCGTTTTAGGCTACGATGTACACAAAGTATTCGAGGGACGCGGCTCGCTCGAAGCGGCGTCGATGGGCGTCGAAATCGAAGACGGTGAGGCAGCGATGCGTTGCAATATCATCACTATCGCCGACGGAAAGATCAAGAATCACAGCGGCGGGCACATCTCGACGGAGGAGGCTACGGAATTAATCGCCTACCTCCAAAAGGAGTTAGGCAACGATCAGGTACGCTT
>CAZGZL010000155.1:0-3072 GCA_964530595.1 uncultured Prevotellaceae bacterium
GCACAACAGATTTTGGTTCTGCATGACTGAGTTCGAGTCTCGGTAGGGCAACACCTCAGAGAGCGCTGTATTGATCATTCGATACAGCGCTCTCTTCATTTAGATATTTGTAGCATCAAGAAACCATGAAGCTCTTCGTTTGGATCTGCTGCCTCGCAACGTGGGCACTCTTCCCCTCCCTGCGCGCACAGACGTCACAACCTACATCCGATCGCCCTGCGGCGGCGACCACCCTCGACACCCTGAAGCAGTACGTCGCCGGGTTGCACGCCTCCTCCCTCCTGCATCCGCAAGAGAAGGTGTGGCTCCACTTCGACAATGCCGGTTATTTCGCCGGCGATACCATTTGGTTTAAGGCATACCTACACAGCACCGCCCTCGGCGCGTCGGTGCCCCTCAGTCGTACCCTCTACGTCGACCTCGTGGCGCCAACGGGTCGGGTGCTCTATACCCGCAAATTGAAGGTGGAAGATGGCGTCTGCTGGGGTGACCTTCCCCTAAACCAAGTGGAAGGTGGCGCCCGAGAGGTGCCGATGCCTCTCACGGCGGGTTTCTACGAGGTGCGCGCCTATACGCGTATGATGCTCAATCAAGGGGTTGAGGGGGCTTTCTCGCGCGTCTTCCCCGTCTACGATGCGCCCGGCTTTGCGGGTGACTATCAGACGCGCATGACTCCCTCGCGCGAACCCTTCGACAACCTGCGTCCTCAGTCCGACGAGGGCAAGGCGATGGAGGTGTCGTTTTATCCCGAAGGGGGACACTTGGTACAGGGGATGCCATGCCGCGTCGCCTTTCGTGTGGTGGATGCCTTCGGCAATCCCTTAGAGGCGGAGGGAACTTTCGACTCCGGCGACGGCAGTAGTACCGCCGTGCGTACCCTGCACGACGGCATGGGGATGCTGATCTATACCCCAATAGCGGGACAAAAAGCACAGCTGATCCTGCACTCCACAGCGGTGTCGGAGGGAAAAAACAAAGAGCGGAGCTTCGCCCTGCCCGATGCGGAAGTAGAGGGATGTGCCCTCTACGTCGACAACCGCCGTGCCGACCGCTTCGTGGTCACGGTGCAAGCCTCGCCCCATTTTTGCGACCGTCTGTTGGGACTCTCCGTGCAGCAGGAGGGCAACCTCTATTACAGCGACACTTTACGGCTCGTGGCGGGTGTCCCGATCGTGCGCAGCTTTCCCGCCGCCCTTTTCCCCACGGGAGTCTGTCAGCTGACCCTCTTCGACAGTGCCGAGCCGTTGTCAGAGCGACTACTCTTTGTCTCCAACCCCGCCGATAGCTTGCGGCTACCCCTCGACATCACCCTGACGACGTCGCAGCCCTTGCGCAGTGACGCCTCTTGTCCCCTCACTATTCAGACCTCCCGCCCCGACGGAACTCCGTGTCCTGCCACCCTCTCCGTAGCGATTCGGGATGCCGAGACCACCGGTGCCATAAGCGTCACCGAAGATCCGCGCATCTCTCTCCTCTTGGCGTCGGAGGTCAAAGGTTACATCCACCGTCCGGAATATTACTTCCGCAGCGACGATGTGGCGCACCGTCAGGCGCTCGACCTACTCCTCATGGTGCAAGGGTGGCGTCGCTACGACTGGCAGCGCATGGCGTACCTCGACGCTACGACCTCGCCCTACTATCGCGAAGAGGGCTTAATCCTGAATGGCTACGTATATAATAAGAGGGGACGTCGCCCCGTGCCCAACAAGAACATCCAGATCACCATGCATAACGCAGATCGCTCGTTGACGCTGCGCGGCTCCTGCATGAGCGACTCGGTGGGTAACTTCAACTTCCTCTTTGACGACTTCTACGACCGTTGGGAAATGACCATTCACCCCGAAGAGGAGCAGGGAAAACCGACGGAATTGCAATACCGCTTAGATCGCAACATCGCTCCACCCTTACGCCCCTATGCTGCGGCAGAGACCATCCTGCCCGGCGCTGCGCCGCGCGACACCTCGATACATCGCTCCCTCGACCAAGAGCAACGGTTGGCTACCGTCGAGGTGCAGGCGCACAAACAGCGCAAACAGGGCCTCCATCTCTGTTTGGACGTCGATCGCGAGGCGAACCGCTTGGCGGATCAAGGCATCCGATGCTATGACGTCGAAACCCTCTTGGACGAGCTGAATGTAGGGGTAGATCGGTGGGAAGAGCCCTTAATTACGATCAAAGACACCACCGAGGAGGCGCGGAAGCAGCTGGACACCTTTGTCGAACACGTTACCCTCTGGGGTGGTGAGGCGAACGTCATTTGTGCCAACCGCGCAGAGACCAGCTTTGCTCGCGCCCGTCACCTCACGGAAACGGCTCATTGGCCGATGCTTCTGCCCATTGGGGAGGTCAAAGAGATCGAGCTCTACGACATCTCTTTCATGCTGCATGCCGACTCCCTGCTGCGGAACGTCTATTCCGACTCCATCGTCTCGCAGCTCATGGCCTCCGAAGATCCTCTCTCTGCCACCGACCCCTACCTCATCCAGCTACGTAGACAGCGAGAGCAACGTGAATCTGTCAAGGCGTTGATCTTAGTGCGTGCCAAGAATCGTTTAGAACAGCGTAGTGCCCCCAAGGGTTACCGCCTAACCTATTACGAGGGCTATTACCGTCCCCAAACCTTTTCTGCCGACTACAGTCGCCGTGCGCCGTCGGGCGAGGATGTGCGCCGCACCCTCTATTGGAATCCCGACCTCACGACCGACAGCTGCGGAGCCGCTTCCCTCACGTTTCGTACCAACAGCTCGCACCATCCCGTCACCTTCAGCGTCGCGGGGCTTTCGAGCGCTTTGACGCCCCCGTCGGGCGGCATTCCTACCCTGCGTAGTATGACTTTGGGGATCGCTGAATAAATATCCTTCATCGCGTCGTTTTTTATCTTGAAAACGGCGCGATTGCGTCTTAAACCTGAAATTCCCTTAAAATCTCGTGAAACGATAGCAAATAGTTAGCTGTTTGATATTGAAACGTTGCAAAAAGAAACGAAAATAGTCGATCTGTGGCTGTTCTTCGCTTTGCTACGCCTCAATGAGTGGGTGTCATGATCCTCTTGAATTTGTCAAAATGATCACT
>CAZGZL010000156.1:0-3004 GCA_964530595.1 uncultured Prevotellaceae bacterium
CGAACGGCACTATACTCATAGCAGTAAGAGGAAAAGACATCAATACTTAATCAAAGCATCTACCTGAACATCCTCCGGGAAGAGCTTGCGTCCGCCCAAGGCTTCCAATTCAATGATAAAGTTGATATAGACTTTCTTGATACCGAACTTCTTCACCAAGTCGTAAGCTGCCTTCATGGTACCTCCGGTAGCGAGCAGATCGTCATGAATCAGCACCACGTCGTCAGCCGAGAGAGCGTCCTTGTGAATCTCAATCTTATCCGTACCATACTCCTTCTCATATTCCTGCTGCAAAGTATCTGCCGGCAACTTGCCGGGCTTGCGAATCGTCACAAAGCCGGCGCCGATGTGATTTGCCACGATCGGACCCATGATGAAGCCGCGCGACTCGATACCCAACACCTTGGTGATACCTTTGCCTTCGTACATCTTAGCCATGCCCTCCGAAAGCTCGTGCAGGCAAGCGGCGTCTTTGAATACGGTCGTGATGTCGCGGAAAATAATGCCGGGTTTCGGAAAATCCGGAACGGTGCGCACATTCTGTTTGATCAATTCTGTGTTCATAATTGCTAAACTGTTTTATATTTTTTGATTGAAAAGTTTGTTCTTTATTTCGGTTCAGCGTCCCATCAGCACCAAAAGGATGTTGACATCAGCGGGTGAAACGCCGGGAATACGAGACGCCTGCCCCACTGTGGCGGGACGAATGCGCGAAAGCTTCTGACGCGCCTCGATGGTGAGTTGATGTAACGCGTTGTAGTCCACATCGGGCGAGAGCCGCACATTTTCCAAGCGAGCTATCTTGTCAGCGATAAGCTTTTCGCGCTCAATATAGCCCTTGTATTTGATACGAATCTCGGTAGCCTCCACGATCTCTTCGCGTCGATTGGGAATTTCGGCGATCAAATCTGCCAATTCCGGGATCGCCCCTGCCAACTGGAGCAGCGTCAATTCAGGGCGGTTCACCAAGGCGATCAGGCGACAACCCTCCTTCAGCGGAGCCGATTGCCAACCCTCCAACGTCTCGTTGAACGAGAGCTTGACGGGATATTCCTCGCAGAACTTCAGCAATCGTTCGATCCACGCGCGCTTTTCGAGCAGGAGTTGGTAACGTTCTTCTGTTGCCGATCCGATCCGATAGGCGCGTTCCGTCAGGCGCATATCGGCATCATCTTGTCGCAGCAAGATGCGATATTCGGCGCGCGAAGTAAACATTCTGTAGGGTTCGTCCACCCCTTTGGTCACTAAATCGTCAATCAAGACCCCGATGTAAGCTTCATCGCGACCTAAAACAAACGGTTCGCATCCCAAGACACGCAAGGCTGCGTTCAAGCCTGCCACGATGCCCTGTCCTGCCGCCTCCTCATAGCCGGTGGTGCCATTGATCTGTCCTGCAAAGTAGAGATTGTCTACCAACTTCGTCTCCAAACTATTGGTGAGTTGCGTAGGATCGAAGAAATCGTATTCTATGGCGTAACCCGGACGATACATTTCGGCGTGAGCCAAGGCGGGAATAGCGCGCAAAGCTTCGAATTGAACATCGATAGGGAGCGACGAGGAGAAACCGTTCAGATAATATTCCTGCGTGTCGCAGCCTTCGGGTTCGAGGAAAAGCAAGTGATGATCTTTGTCCGGGAAGGTGACAATCTTCGTCTCGATGCTGGGGCAATAACGGGGACCAATGCTGTGTATCTGTCCGTTGTAGAGGGGCGAATCGGGCAAGCCGCGGCGCAAGATCTCATGCACGCGCTCGTTGGTATAGATCGTCCAACAGGGCAACTGCGGCAGAAATTCGTGCGCTTGGAAGTCCAAATAGGAGAATTTATGGAAGTCCCTCTCCCCTTCTTGCCGCTCTGCCAACGAGAAGTCGATCGTGCGACCATCTAAGCGCACCGGAGTGCCGGTCTTCATGCGATCGGTGGCGAAGCCCATTGCTTTGAGCTGCTCGGTCAGTCCATACGACGCCGGTTCGGAACAACGCCCACCCGCCATCATCGTGCGACCGATGTGCATCAATCCATTCAGGAACGTCCCGGTGGTGAGCACTACGGCGCGAGCTTGCATCCGGACGCCCATCTGCGTGACGACGCCACAGACGCGCGGTTTTGTGGCTCCTGAGGGCTCTGTCACCGTCTCGAAAAGGAACTCCGACACGGTATCTTGCCACAGGGACAAGTGCTCCGTATTCTCCAAGATGTGGCGCCATTCGGCGATGAACTTACTTCGATCGGCTTGCGAACGGGGGCTCCACATTGCGGGTCCTTTAGAGCGGTTCAGCATTCGGAATTGGATCGACGTGCGGTCGGTCACCACTCCCATCTGTCCACCCAAGGCGTCCACCTCGCGGACTATCTGTCCCTTGGCGATACCGCCCACGGCGGGATTACAGCTCATCTGCCCGATTTTGTTCATATCCATAGTGATCAGGCAGGTCTTGGCGCCGAGGCGAGCGGCGGCGTGAGCTGCCTCGCATCCGGCGTGTCCGGCGCCGATCACAATCACGTCATAAGTAAAGGTCATGCTCTTTCCCTCCTCTTTTTAGATCGCTGAGACTCATTGCTGAGCCTCCAATTCAGCCAACATACGCAGCGCTTCGTTCTCGTGCGCCTCCATCACTTCGCGCGCTCCGGGCGCCTTATCGTCGATGCCGCAGAGGTGCAAAATGCCGTGGATGATGACGCGGTGCAGTTCGGTTTGATAGTCCTGTGCGAACTGTTCGGCGTTGCTACGCACCGTGTCAAGGCTGATGAAGAGGTCGCCGCCGATACGGTTTCCCTCGGTATAATCGAACGTGATGATGTCCGTATAATAATCGTGTTGGAGGTACTGGCGGTTCACCTCCAGAATCTTTTCATCGTCACAAAAAATGTAAGATACTTCACCCACGCGGGTGCCATGCGCCTCGGCTACTGCCTTGATCCAACTGCGCAACACCGTCTTGTGTAGCGTCGGCATCGCGACGCCTTCGGTGAAAAACTGAATGGACATAATGGGAATTATTTAT
>CAZGZL010000157.1:0-2908 GCA_964530595.1 uncultured Prevotellaceae bacterium
ACCGTAATCGAAGGAACCGGAATCCTTTATTCTATCCATTAAACTATGGGTCCGATCGTCTTGCGGCTGCAAATATAGCGGGCTCGCCCTAATCATCCAAATTTATGGGCAAATTTGTGCGGGTGGGTAAGTTCCGTCGGCTTGGCGATACCATTTCAGCGAAAAAGTATTATCTTTGCCCTGTATTTGTTCAACCCGGCGCAAAAAAAATGCCACCGCTAAAGGGCGATGGCTCCTGAATGTTTTCACAACGGAATAATCCTTATTGTGATTAGCTTCAAATGTTGCAGCAAAGATAATGAAGTTTTTGGCGTTATGCAATGATGTCGGGCTAAAAAAACGAATTTCTCGGACTATTTCCGTGAAATTGTCTTCCAAAACCTACAAACCAACGAAAAACGTGTCATGAAAAAGATCTTAGGTCTCGATTTGGGAACCAACAGCATCGGATGGGCAATCGTCCAACAAGAGGACGCTACGCAAGGTGCAGAGCCGTCTCAATCCATCGTTGCTGCCGGCAGCCGCATCATTCCGATGGATGCCGAATTATTAGGCAACTTCGACAGTGGAAACTCCGTCTCACAAACAGCTGATCGCACACGCGCTCGCGGCGTGCGCCGATTGTACGAGCGGCAACACTTGCGTCGCGAACGGTTGCTGCGTGTGCTCCGCCTCATGGGTTTCCTGCCCGATCACTACGAAGCCGCCCTGACCCGCTACGGCAAGTTTCGCGATCATCAGGAGTGCCTGCTACCGTGGCGTCCGCTGCCGGAGGGTGGCTCCGAGTTTCTGTTTCAATCCTCCTTCCGCGAGATGTTGTCGGAATTCGCCGCGCTACACCCCGAAGTGTCAGACTCCGGCGCCAAGATTCCCTACGACTGGACGCTTTACTACCTGCGTCAGAAAGCCCTCACCCACCCCATCAGCAAGCAGGAGTTGGCTTGGGTACTCCTCAACTTCAACCAGAAGCGCGGATACAACCAACTGCGCAGCGAGATGGAGGATGAACCGGAGTCCGCTGAAGGCAAGCAACCTAAGAACCGCAAATACTTCGACAAACAGGTGATCGTCGACATCACCGACAGCGGAGAGCTGTATAAGGGGCTCAAAGTCTTGGTCGTCACGTTGGCAGACGGCAGCCGCGGCAAGATCTTCAGCAAGGAGATCCCCACCACGCTGATCGGACAAGAAAAAAGCCTGATCGTCACCGTCGACCTCGATAAGGAGGGACACGACCGACGGGAAGCCGACGGCTCCCTCTCCTGCCGCTTCAAAATCCCCTCTGAGGAGGAATGGGACAAGGAGTGGGCGCTCATCAAACTCAAGACGGAAGAAGATCTGAAGAATACCCGACAGACCGTAGGCGCCTATATCTACGACTCGCTGCTACATCACCCGCAACAGAAGATCATCGGCAAATTGGTGCGCGTCATAGACCGATACCATTACCGCGACGAGCTACGCGCCATCCTGACCGCACAAAAGGCGTTCCACCCGGAGCTGTCAGATCGGACGCTCTATGCGCAGTGCCTTGAGGAACTGTACGGAAGTAATGACGCCTTTCGCGCCGATATTGCGTCGCGTGACTTCGTTTATCTGTTGGTCGACAACATCTTATTCTATCAGCGTCCACTGAAGAGCAAGAAGTCGCTGATCGCCGACTGTCCCTACGAGCACACCGAAGGGGTGGATCGAGAAACGGGAGAGGTGAAGATCTATCCCATCAAATGTATTGCCCGCTCCCATCCGTTGTTTCAGGAGTTCCGCCTATGGCAGTGGGTCGGCAATCTGCGCATCCTTCAGCGCGAGTACCGCAATCCGGTCAACGGCCGGATCGAGATGGATGTCGATGTGACGGATCGCTTCCTCCCCACCGAGGAGGCGCGCGTTGCCCTCTTCGAGTGGCTGAACGACCACGCCAAGATCTCGCAGAAAGAATTCCTAAAATACCCCGCGTTTCAGCTGAAGAAAGAGGCTGTCCGCTACCGTTGGAACTACATGGACGACGACAAGAAGAGTTATCCCTGCAACGAGACGCGTGGTGCCTTCATCGCTGCCTTCGACCGAGCGCACCTACCCGCAGAGCGGTTGACGCCGGAATGCGTCGAGGCGCTGTGGCATCTGCTCTATTCGGTGGACGATCCGGTGCAGTTAGAGAGCGGCTTGAACAAGTTCGCCACGAGGTGGGGCTTCCCCTCCACGTTGGTCGATGCATTCAAGAAATTCAAGCCATTCGAGAAGGATTATGGCGCCTATTCCGCCAAGGCCATCAAACGCCTGCTGCCCCTGATGCGTATGGGCAAATATTGGAGCGCCGACGCCATCGACCCACTAACGCGGCAACGCATCGAGGCGCTGATCTCCGACCGCGAAGAGGCGGGGATTGACCCGCGCGTCAGGGAGCATACCTCCGGAATGAGCTCTGTGGAGCAATTCCGCGGACTGCCGTTGTGGAAAGCCTGCTACGTGGTCTACAATCGCCATTCCGAAGCGAGCGAGACGGAGCGCTGGAGCTCGCCGAGCGATATAGACCGCTATTTGCGCGCCTTCAAACACCACTCATTGCGCAATCCGATCGTGGAGCAGGTGGTCTTGGAGACGCTGCGGACGGTGCGCGACCTCTGGCAGCAAGAGGGACACATCGACGAGATACACATCGAGTTGGGGCGCGAGCTCAAGAAGACGGCAGAGGAACGGAAGTGGGCTTCCGAGCGCAATTCGGAGAACGAGAACACCAATCTACGCATCAAGCGGCTACTGATGGAGTTCTTCAATCCTCAATTCGAAATTGAGGGGGTTCGTCCCTATTCTCCGCAGCAACAGGAATTGCTACGCATCTACGAGGAGGGGGTGCTGAACGATCCCGCTTACACGATGCCGGACGAGGTGCAGAAGATCTTCGACAAGT
>CAZGZL010000158.1:0-2880 GCA_964530595.1 uncultured Prevotellaceae bacterium
TGGAAGCCTCGAACGAGACTTTCAAAGGCTCCCTAATGGAAAAGAAATTGGATATGGTGATATCTTGTATCATACTTAACTATTTTTTATGATGCAAAGCTATGATAAAAGTTTTACTCGAACAAACTTTTCTGTACAAAATATACAGGAAAATAGATTTGAAATCGGTCTTTAGCATGCGAAATCGCATTTTGAGTAGAAAATCAGTATGTTTTGAATAGGAAAGGAGAAGCTCTGCAATAAGGTAAATTTGCTCGCCCAGAGTTCTTTGTCTATTCCGGTATTTCCGCTTGACCCAGAAGCTGTTTTGTCTAAGAAATGAATACATTAGCAAAGCCTAACAGCATTACAGACCTTGAAAAACTCTTGAATCTCAGATTTTCAGTTGGCTTGATTATCGGAGATGCTTTTGTAGCATCATCCCAAGAGATATGTGTCTTCCGAACCTTATTGCCATGAAAATACGTGCCAGTTGCAGGTTCCGATTCGTCGCTTTCTTCCCAAACGCCGCAACAAGCTTTCCTTGTTGCTGATAAGAATACAGAAATTTGAAAAATGATAGATATAAGTACGGTGTACTACTTCACGAGTGAATAGCTAATTCTAAAAGCCTGTGTATGGCAGAAACGTTGTGTGTGCTGTATTAAATTTCTTGGTGGCGTTTTGACACTGCGACTCACCTTGTTCACTGTTCTTAAACAAAAACGGTTGTCAAAAATGACAACCGTTCAATAAAGCAGCTACCGACATCCGTTTCTTGCCGGGAAGCTGTAACTCTGTCAAGGCGAGCACACCGTCTGCGCATCCCACGTGTAAGTAGCTTTTGCCGTCGGTCTCTACTGAGCCCGGACGTAACCGTCCATCGGGTTGATCGGTCGCCTCGAGTTCCTCCCACGGGGTGAGCCCTTGATGCACAATCTCTGTAGCATAAATCTTCACCACCGGAGTGGTTCCGTCCGGCAAGGTTAGCTCGCTCCATGCGGCGGGGTAGGGGGATAGACCGCGCACCTTGTTGTAGAGATGTGTCGCTGTGTCGTGCCAATCTAATTGACATGTCTCTTTGAAAATTTTCGGCGCAGGCTTCAGTTCGGCAGGATCGGTGTAAAGTGTCTCCTGATCGACCGTCGTGATGCGATCCAAGTCGCCTTCTGCCTCAATCAGCAGATCTACGGTGCGTGTCACCAGCCCTTTGCCCATCTCCATCAGACGGTCGTGCACCGAGCCTACATTCTCGTCCGGCGCGATCGGAAGTTCTTGCTTCAAGATGATGCGTCCCGTGTCGATCTCGTGGCTCAAGAAGAATGTCGTGGCGCCTGTTACCGTTTCGCCATTGATCACCGCCCAGTTGATGGGAGCGGCACCGCGGTATTGAGGCAGTAGCGCCGCGTGTAGATTGAACGTGCCGAGGTGGGGCATATCCCAAACCACCTCCGGCAACATACGGAACGCCACAACTACTTGCAAGTCGGCTTGCCAAGCGCGCAATGCCTCCAAGAAGGTGGGATCTTTCAGTTTTTCGGGTTGTAGCAAGGGTAGGTTGTGCGCCAAGGCATATTCCTTGATCGGCGAGAATTGCACCTTATGTCCACGTCCGGCGGGTTTGTCCGGCATCGTGATGACACCCACAACGTTGTAGCCGCCCTCTACGAGCGCGGCTAATGAGGGAACGGCAAAGTCGGGCGTCCCCATATATACAATGCGTAAATCTGCTTTATTCATAAATATCGTATGTCTTTTTAGATTTGAGTAAATGGTTCGTGTCGAATGTCAATCGTCCGAGAAATGTTTCAGTACGCGACGATAGGAGGTGAAAATTTGGTTCTTGGAGAGCATCCCGAGATAACGACCGTTGTCAATCACCGGCAAACTCCAAGCATTGGTCGTGTCGAAGATGTTCATTACCTCCGCCATGTTCATCGTCGGATGAATCTTAGCGGCGGGTCCGATCATGATCTCTTCGACCGTCATGCGCTCGTAGAGCCGTGGTTGGAACATGATGTTGCGAATGTCGTTGAGGGTCACGATGCCCAAGAAGCGTCCTGTGTGGTCGCACACGGGGAAGGTGTTGTGTTCGGCATGGGCAACGATCTTCACTAATTCGCCTAAGCGCATTTCCGGATATACTACTTGGTAGTCGGTCTCAATGAATGATTCCAACTTCAGTAGGCAAAGCACAGCCTTGTCTTTGTGGTGCGTGATGAGCTCCCCCTTCAGCGCCAAGCGGCGCGTGTAGATGCTGTACGGTTCGAAGATTCGGATTGTGCCGTAGCTCAGTGTCGAAGCGATCAATAGCGGCAGGAAGAGATCGAAGCGACCTGTCAGTTCCGCACTGAGGAAGACTCCCATCAATGGCGCGTGCATAACGCCGGACATCACCGCTGCCATGCCCATTACAGCAAAGTTCTTTTCGGGCAGATAAATAGTCCACCCTAAATAATTCAACAAGAAAGCGAAGAGAAAGCCTGCCATATTGCCTAAGAAAAGGCTGGGGGCAAACGTACCGCCGCAACCGCCACCGCCGTTGGTCGCAGCTGTGGCAAATGCCTTGGTGCAAATCACCATCAGAATGAATAGACAGAACAGCCATGCGTTGTCCGACCAACTGTAAAACGGAGAGCCGGTCAAGATCTGTTGGCAGTCACCATCGTAGATATGCTGAATTGCGTCGTAGCCTTCGCCGTAGAGTGGCGGCAGCAGGAAGATCAAGATGCTCAGCACGGCACCGCCAACGGCAAACTTGCTCCACGGGTTTTTAAGCTTGCGAAAAAGGTCTTCCGCCCAAAACGTGCTGCGGGTGAAGCCTAAGGAGACAAAACCACACAGAATGCCGAGCAGGATGACGTAGGGGATGCGCTCCACCGTAAACTCCACGGTGTCGGT
>CAZGZL010000159.1:0-2857 GCA_964530595.1 uncultured Prevotellaceae bacterium
TCATGTCGCTTGAGAACTTGAAGATGATCGGCGTACCGGCGTCGTCAGGCAACGAAGTTGTCACCATGTCCAACTTATCGCGCACGTCGTTCGTCAAGTCGTCGATGTCATAACCATACTCAAACTCCAGAGTAATCATCGCGTAGTTCTCGCGCGACTTCGAAGTGATATGCTTCAAATAGTTGACCGAGTTGAGCGTATTTTCGAGCGGACGGGTGATATTGTTCTCAATATCCTCCGCGCTGGCGCCGGCATACGTCTCCATGATCATAATCGTGTTCGTCTCGATATCCGGGTACAAGTCGATAGGCAACTTGGAGAGCGAGAACAAACCGAAGATCGCAATGGCTACGAAGATCAGCGTCGTCATAATCGGTCGTTTGACCGAATTGGCATATAAACTCATGCTTTGTTGTTTAGTTATAAATTAAATATGTGTAATGTAGAGGATTTAGTCAATGATTTGCACCTTGACACCGTTTGCCAACTTGTTCTGACCGGCGATAACGACTGTAGCGTTGTTGTCTACGCCCGAAATCACCTCGTACTCGGTGCCCATACGACGACCCAATTCAACCTTGTTGTATGACACGGTGCCGTCAGCGTTCACCACATATACATAACGATCGCCGGCGCCCACCTGCTTTACAATAGCTTCGTCCGGAACGACCACGCGGTTCTCAGTGCCGAAGTTCACCGTGACGCGGGCAAACATACCCGGACGTACGCGCTGATTCTCGTTCTTGATTTTCACCTCGACGGGGAAGGTACGAGTCGTTGCATCAAGTGTGGGGTAAACGAGTGATACACTACCCGTGAAGTTCTCGCCCGGAAGTGCGTCCAAAGCGATGGTCTCGATCGGCATACCCTTCTTGATGTTCTTATAATACTGTTCGTTGACGTTGATCAAGATTTTGACGGGTGAGATCTGCTCTACAACGAGTACGGGGTTTCCGGCACTGTAGAGGTCGCCCTTATCGTAGTTGCGTGCAGAGATGACGCCATCAATCGGGCTCTGGAGGGTTGTATTCTCGACCAAGTTGTTATAAGAGGCTTGCGTCACGTCGAGCGCCATTTTCTTAGCATCCCACTCCGATTTAGAAGCACCGCCCACTTTATACAGCTCGTCAACGCGGTCGAATTCCGTTTTCTGGTTATCCAACTGAGCTTTGAGTTGCTTGAGGTTACTGTTGTCCATGACGACCAAGGTCTGACCCTTGCGCACATGGTCGCCCACTTCGGCGCGGATATCAGTAATGCGGACGGGAGACTGCGGGGCGATCTCATTGCGAACGTTGGCTTCAACATTGGCGGTGAATTCTGCCACCTGATCTACGTCACGAGCCGATACCTTAGCTACCTTGACGGTAGGAAGATTAGCTTCGCTCGCGGTAGTCGCGTCTGCGTTGGCGTCCGATTGCTGACCTTCGGACGACGAGCAAGCCGTCAGCAGAAGCAGCGCCATCGGAATGTAGAAGAATTGCTTTTTCATTGTGTGGTTATATTGTTTAAATTATTTGATTCGGTGTAACTAAATTATTTGTCTGTGACGATTTTGCCCAAAGTCTCTTCCAAGGTGGCACGAGCGGAAAGGAAATCGTAGATAGATTGCACATATTGCAGACGGGCAGAGAGCAACGATGATTCGGATGAGGTCATCTCCAAGAGTGTGCCTGAACCGATGTCATAGCGCTTCTGGCTGATAGAATAGGCGCGTTCAGCCGAGTAGACATTCTCCTTGTTCGAAACGACCTGTTCTGCAGAGGTTTCGATACTGTTCAGTGAGTTTGTCACCGAGAGCTCTAATTGACGTACCAAGTTCTCTCGTTGCGTCTGTAAGTTCTCCAATGAGAGCTTATTTTGCTTGGTTTTCATATATTTGGTACCGCCGTCGAAAAGCGTCCAATTCAGAGAGAGAGCCAAGGTGGTGTTGCCGAAATATTGTGCGTCGAAGGGATTGATCTTGTCTGCGTAAGCCTGATAACCTGCGGAGAGCGAAAGTGCCAACGTCGGGATGTAACCCATCTTGTTGATCTTCTCAGCCAACTTGAGCTGGCGTGTCTGGATATCCAACTGACGCAACGCGCTATTGTCTACCAACGAAGTGTCGTTTTTGAGCTTCATCAAGTCGGCAAACAATTCCTGCTCGTAGTCGCTGAGCTTGCCCTCGAAGACGATCGGCTCATTGACATCGACGCCCATCAAGACCTTCAGTTGCATCTCGGCGAGCTTGATACCGTTCGAGCTGTTCAGCAACTGCGGCTTAATAGAAGCCACTTGAACGTCTGCTACCAATTTGTCGTATTCCGATACGGTACCCTGCTGATACTTGGCGGTCACAGTCTGAGCGTTCATTTCGGAGGTCTTGTAGTTGGCTTCCAACGCCTCATACGAGTCGCGCGCCAAAAGCAGGCTGTAGTAGGCGTTCTTTACCTCGGCGATGGTCGAAACCTTAGAGGAGCGTGCTGTCTCGACGGAGAGCTTCACTTGCTCTTCGTTGAGGCTGATCGTCTTCCATAATTGCGGTGCTACCAAGGGAAGCGCCACCGTGCCCGACAAGGCATAGGTATATTGCTGACCCATAGTGATCGGTTCGGGTGAAAACGATAGTTTCATCTTCTGCTGCACGATTGCGTCGCTTGCTGTTCCTGAAACGGAGATTGTGGGGAAAAGTCCGGTAATGGTTTCCTTTTTGGCGTACTTTTGGATCTCAAGCTCTCTGTTTGATACGGTAATCGTAGGATTGTCGTTAAGAGCAATTTCCAATACTCGATCCAAGTTCAGACGAAGGCTGTCTTGAGCCAACGACGGAGTCACCACTCCGACAGACATACACAACCCAACCATCCAACTTTTC
>CAZGZL010000160.1:0-2841 GCA_964530595.1 uncultured Prevotellaceae bacterium
TCTTGAAGCGTGTGAAGATGGAACGCGCCATCTACGTGCAGCACCTTCGTGAAGCAGAAAGCGAATAAGCTCAGCTAAATGATAACAATAAAGGAGTGCTTGCCGAAAAATATTCGGCCGGTGCTCCTTTCGTTTTTCCCTGTAAAGTCAGCGAGACAACGTTAGTGATAGATATTTATAATGATTGAAGCATGAGACTCAGTATTATTATTTCGGTGTACAATGTGCGGCAATGGTTGGCACGTTGCGTGGCTTCGTGCAAGAACCAAGGACTCAATGTGGATGATTATGAATTGGTCGTGGTGAATGACGGCAGCACGGACGACTCGATGGCGGTGATCGAAACCATCCGCCAAGAGGAGGCGCAGAGCGGAACACCCTCCGCGCAGTGGGTCATCGTCAATCAACTGAATCAGGGACTGAGCGCGGCTCGCAATGCAGGCTTGGCAGCTGCCCACGGCGAATACGTCTGGTGGGTGGATGGCGACGACTTTGTGGAGCCCAATACCGTGGTGCCGCTCTTGCAGCGCGCCGTGGCGGAGCAGTTGGACGTGCTCTGCTTCGACATGAATCTCTATACCGAGGGGGAACACCCCAAAGTGCAACGCTATGCCGTCCCCGACGAAACGGGCGGCAAGGTGGTGGATGGCACGACCTTCTTGCTCAAGGTGGATATGCCGCCGGCAGCATGGGCAGCCCTCTATCGCCGCGACTTCCTGCTCGCACACGACCTGCACTTCCTGACCGGTGCCCTGCACGAAGATCAGGAATTCACTCCGCGTGCCTACTTCTTCGCGGAACGCATCGCCTACTCCAATACTCCCGTCTATAACTATGTGCAGCGCGAAGTCTCGATCATGAACTCGCTGAATCCGCGTAAGACGGACGACATCTTGATTATTTGCGACCGCCTCTGGAACTTCGCGCAGGAGCATACCGAGGCGGGTACTCCGATACGGTTGTTCTTCTTGAACCGCATCTCCTTCCTCTTCTCTCAAGCCCTCTCTAACCTTTGCCGCTGCGGAATCTTCGAGTTTCCGGGCGATTGCAAGGCCTTGCCCTATTATCCCCTCTCGATCAATAAGCTCCTCACGCAGGCACAGCGCTACAAGTATCGCTTGATCAATGCCAGTGTGCCGCTCTACATGAACCTTTACCGCAAATTCAACAGCAAGAAACCCGGTCGCTCCCGCCGCTTGCGTACCCATTGATGTCGCGGGGTGGTGATCCCGTTGTTTCGGGCGCTTTTTGTCCCTATTGTGCGCCGAGTAATCTATTGTATCGCCAAAACCTGAGCGAAAAAATGATAAAAGTTTGGATGAACGGAAAAAACGCCCTATTTTCGGCGCAGAAAACCAAGGGAGATGAATGCTAAGATAGAAGCTTTCTTGCAATATATAAGGTACGAAAAAAACTACTCTGAGCAGACCTTGTACAATTATCAGCTCGATCTTTGTCAGTATGAAGACTTCGTAACGTCGTTGCATGGCTCGTTCGATCCGCTCCGTCCCGACTTGGACGATGTGCGGGCTTGGATGGCAGACATGGGACAACGCAAACTGAAAGCCAGTTCGGTGAAGCGTCGCGTCTGTGCCCTGCGGAGCTTTATGAAGTACCTGCGCAGCCGAAACGAAATCGACGAGAATCCGTTGCGCCTGCTGCAAATGCCGCGCGTACCTAAGCCCCTGCCGATCTATGTACGCGAGGAACAGATGGAACACCTGTTGGACGACGAGGACTACGGCACCGGCTTCATGGCGTTGCGTGATCGCCTCCTCATAGATATGCTCTACTCTACCGGTATGCGGCGGGCGGAGATGGCGGGGCTCAAGCTGCGCGATGTGGATTTCGGAGCCAAGACGCTGCGCGTACTCGGCAAGGGTAACAAGGAACGTCTGATCCCCTACGGCCCGGAACTGGAACAGCTGATGCGCGACTATGTGACCGAACGCCGCAAGCAGGGCGCCGAATGGACAGATCCCTTCTACGTGAACAGCCGTGGCGGAGCGTTAGGCGTGCGGGGGGTGGCACAAGTGGCAAAACACTATCTGTGTGATGTGCCTCACTTGGACAAACGGACGACGCACGTCTTGCGGCACACCTTTGCCACCACCATGCTCGCGAATGGCGCCGACCTGATGGCCATCAAGGAACTGATGGGGCACGCCTCGCTCGAATCGACCGAAGTCTATACGCATCTCACTCCTCAGGAGATCTTGTCGAACTATAACCGGGCTCACCCAAGAGCCTCTAATGATAAAATTAAGAAAGGAGATTAATCTATGGAAATCACCATTCAATCAGTAAACTTTGATACCTCGGTATCATTGAATGAGTTCATCACGAAGAAACTCTCTAAGTTGGAACGCTTCGCGGATAATATTCGCGCAGCCGAGGTTTCCTTACGGGTCATCCATACGACTGATAAGGCTAATAAGGAAATCGGTGTGAAATTATTGCTGCCCGATGGCGATTTTTATGCGTCGCGTGTGGCAGAAGTCTATGAGGATGCCGTCAGTCAGGTGGCTGAGGCATTGGAACGTCAAATCATCAAGAGTAAAGAGAAAAAACAATCGTGAACACTGAAATTCCCATTCTGAGGGGCGGAAAAAGCACTTTTTTCATGCTTTTTGGAAAAAAAAGAGGGTTTTCTTTTGGGGAATAGGATTTATCATATAACTTTGCACCCGCAAAACGAGAGAGACGAAATCAATCGCTTTGCGGGTGCAAACTCTTCGGCGAGTTTACCCGGAATCACGGGGGAGGCGAGGCGGAACGCACGAAACGCGGTAATAGCTCAATTGGTAGAGTGTCAGCCTTCCAAGCTGAATGTTGCGAGTT
>CAZGZL010000161.1:0-2825 GCA_964530595.1 uncultured Prevotellaceae bacterium
AGAGATTGCTTCGCGACTGTCCACACGACATTCGCGAAGCAAAGGTAAATAATTATTTCTAAACTTGAGGCTTAGGCGCTTATTTTTTGCAACTTACGCCATAACGAGCGGCAGCGCCCAAATGCTCTTCGATCGCCAACAGGCGGTTGTATTTCGCCAACCGTTCGCCTCGCGTCACCGATCCTGCCTTAATCTGTGCGGCGTGAGTAGCCACCGCTAAGTCGGCAATGGTAGCGTCCGAAGTCTCGCCCGAACGGTGCGAAATGATGGCGCGATAGCCATGGGCTTGAGCCATACGGATGGCGGCAAGGGTCTCGGTCAGGGTACCCACTTGGTTGGGTTTGATTAGGATCGCGTTGGCGCAATTCTGCTTGATGCCGCGTGCCAAGTAGTCTACTTGCGTCACGAAGAGATCATCGCCCACCAACTGAATCTGATCGCCGAGGGCGACGGTGAGTTGGTGCCACCCCTCCCAATCCTCCTCCGCCATGCCATCCTCGATGCTGTCTATCGGATAGCGATGCACCAATTCGGTGAGGAATGCCACCTGCTCTGCCGAGGTTCTTTTGCGCGCCTGTGCCCCCTCGAAGAGGGTGTAATCGTAGAGCTTTCCGCGGTGAAACTCCGAAGCGGCGCAGTCCAAGGCGAGGGTGATGTCGTGCCCCGGATGATAGCCTGCTTCACGAATCGCCGTGACCAAGAGTTCCAACGCATCCTCGACGCCGGAGAGATGGGGTGCGAAACCGCCCTCGTCCCCCACCGAGGTATTCAGTCCCCGTTTGCGGAGGATGCGTTGCAGGGCGTAGAAGGTCTCGACGCTCATCTTCATCGCCTCGTGGAAGCAACGCGCCCCGACCGGTCGGATCATGAATTCCTGAAAGGCGATCGGGGCATCGGAGTGGGCGCCGCCGTTGATGATGTTCAGCATCGGCACCGGCATTCGGTGCGCCCCTACCCCACCGAGGTAAGCGTAGAGCGGCACGTTCATGGCGCGCGCGGCGGTATGCGCCACGGCGAGCGAGACGCCGAGCAAAGCGTTAGCGCCGAACTTGCTCTTGTTCTTGGTGCCGTCCAACTCGATCATGGTGTGGTCGATGTCGTACTGAGCCAAGACAGACTTCCCGATCAGCGCCGGCGCCAATTCGCGATGGATGTGTTCGATGGCTTTGCGTACCCCCTTGCCGTTGTAGCGGTGGGAATCACCGTCGCGCATCTCCAATGCCTCGTGACTTCCGGTCGATGCCCCCGAAGGCACCGAGGCACATCCCTCGACGCCATTCTCCAAGCGCACCGTGCAGTGGACGGTGGGTAAGCCGCGCGAATCGAGGATCTCGCGCGCCTGAATCTTTTCGATCTTCATTTTTGTTGTTATTTGGGTCTTGTTGGGTTCACAATAGCACAATCTATTGTTTTATCTTTCCTTTTTTCTTACTCCGTTTCCACGCCGAAATGCGTAGTTTTGCTCAGTACAATCGACAATTCAGCCCAGAAACAGCTACATTTGTATCTATATAAAGGGAGAATCGGGGAAAAAGTTCCCCTTTAGCCTGTTACTTTTGTAAACATTTATTTGAAGTTTTAATAATTGTGATCGGCTGATCGAATCCGTGCAGCAAAATTGTGCTGTTTTCGTCGCAAAATGTTTTCAACAATGTTCACAAGTTTTATATTTCTGATTTCTAAAAAATTGACGGAGGCAAGAGGGCTTATGCTCTAAGTTATCCACACCCGGCGGAGGGAAATTGTCATTTCGAGGTGACGGCAACTTTCGGGCGAAAGGGAATCGGCGCGCCCGGAGGAAAAACAATCAAAGTCCCGACTTTGTAAAGCAACGGAGCGAAAGTACAAATCAAAATTCCCCTGCGCAATCTATTTATCTTATTTTTCAAACTACACATAGCAAAGGCTGTGAAAAGTTTTTGCTTAATTTTTGTAAATAAAAAGAACAATGAAAACGCATTCCTCCTATCTTTGAGCGCGAAAGACAGCTACAACCTTCTGATATCCACCCCGAAGAGAGTGCAAATTCTTCGGCGGGATCTTGGGCTTATGCGGAACTTTCCCCTAACGCTCGAAACAACAACAGGAAAACACGGCAACCCCACCGAGCATGAGGTTCACACCGATCGGATGCGTGCTACACGTATCCTGCTGCATGGCGCCGTGCAATTCCGTCGCAATGAAAGACTTAGAAAACAACTATCATACAAACAAAACTATTGCTATGTCACACACAATAGGACATATTTCACAGATCATCGGCCCTGTCGTCGACGTATCTTTCAGTGCTACCGCAGAGTCAGAAGAAGTTCAACTGCCTGCCATCAACGAAGCACTCTCTGTGGTTCGTCCCGACGGTCGTGTATTGATCATCGAGGTGCAACAGCACATCGGTGAGAATTCCGTACGCTGCGTGGCGATGGACAGCACCGACGGTCTGCGCCGCGGCTTGGAGGTCAAAGTTACAGGATCTCCGATCACCATGCCTGTAGGCGATCAGGTCAAAGGTCGTCTGCTCAATGTCGTAGGGGAAACCGTAGACGGTATGCGTCCCCTGAACCGCGAAGGCTCCTTCCCCATCCACCGCGAACCGCCTAAGTTCGAAGAATTGAAGACCTCACAAGAGGTGCTTTACACAGGCATCAAGGTGGTCGATTTGCTCGAACCCTACCTCAAAGGTGGTAAGATCGGTCTGTTCGGAGGCGCCGGCGTCGGCAAGACGGTGCTCATCATGGAGCTCATCAACAACATTGCCAAGAAGCACAACGGATTCTCCGTCTTCACCGGTGTCGGCGAGCGTACCCGTGAGGGTAACGACCTGCTGC
>CAZGZL010000162.1:0-2811 GCA_964530595.1 uncultured Prevotellaceae bacterium
CGTTGATGCACACCTCGGTCGTTGGTAGGGCTAATAATTGGCTTTTGTGCTCCTTGGTAAGTTCGTCGGTGACGCCGTACTGCTTGACCATCTGAAACACCAACTCGTCCACAAAGGGGCGGTAGGGTTCCATGATATCGTCCGCTAAGCAGTATGCATTGTAGCGATTGTGATGATGTATGCCGAGTGTCGGCAACATTCCGCTGCCCACCAACGAACGTGCCACCACAGCCCTCAGAATGGCATATCCATAGTTCAACCAGTGATTGGGTGCTGTCCCGTCGCGACCGCGGGTAAAATCTGCCACCATCGGAAATAAGCACTTCCAATAGTATGCCGCCGCGCGTCCCTCCAAGTTCTCAGGGTCTCCGCTGCGTACGTGCTCAGCCCAGACCTGCATACACTTCACGACCTCGCCGGTACAGCGATGCAGCACCGTCGCCTGCCCTAAAATCTTGGCTTGTATGGTTTGCTGCCACAGTTGCTTCTTGAGGGGCAACGAGGCGTCGATTTGGGCGCGAAATCTTTCATTTTGCACCGTATTGCCGCATAGCGGTAACATCAGCCCTACCGGCATGTTATGCCCGTCGCATGTGATGATCGCACAATTATTTTCTAACAGCTTCTCGATGAGCCCTGTCGTGAGGGTGATTTGTCTGTGGTCTAAGATGATGACCGCCAAATCCTCTATGGGGCGCGTGATGACTGCGGCTTGCTTGTCCGCCTCCGGGAGGTTACTCTTGTCGACGCCGGGAAGGTGGATCACCAACTGCTCCTTGCTGAGCGAGAGATAGGCGGGATTACTGAAACAAATAGTGTTCTTGATCATGGTATCATAAGATTTAAGGTGAAGCCATCCCCGAAACGTCCGAAATGAGCGTTCCGGGGATGGCTGTATTAAAGTCCGAATGGATGTTCGTCCCACAGTGTGACCTTGCCGAGTCGATCCACGCGCAGCGGGATGCAAATGGTTTTAATCATCTCACCGGTGATGGTACGCTCCATTTTGTTGTGTGGACCGAATTCTTTCTTGTCGACAATCGTAGATGCTACCGATATTTTTACGAAGAAGCATTGTTTTTCACCTGAAGACACCATTTTATAGATGCGCTCGGTGTCTAACGGGAAATTTAGCTTTTTGTTTTCGATCTCTTCCGTGGTGGGTACATATACAAGGTCGTTGGGCGAGAGCCAGAATTTGGGAGCAATGCCCTCTTCGCTCTCCGGGATCGGCGAAAGTCCGTGGCTCAGTCGGTCGACCACGATGCGCAGCGGAATCGTTGCGTAAGAACGCTCTCGTCGGATCTCGCCGGTTTGTTTGTCGATGCACTCTTGCTCGTAGACGACAAAGTATAGGTTCGTCCCTTTGGCGGCTTCGACATACTTAGTCCCTTTGTTCCCGACAGCTCCCACCGCATACTTGTTTGCCTGTTCGCAGAAGCGAACCTTATAGATCGGTTGATGGGGCACTCCGTCGTTCAAGGCTTGGATAGAAGCGTTCATTTGTTCGATCCCCTCTGCCGAAAACGCCACATCTGCTTGATTGTTGCAGCGTTCCAAATGGCGAAGCAGAATCTTCTGGACACCGGTATCGGTAACGCTATCCAAGATTTTGTCTTTAGTGAACGATGAATCGAGTGCCTTGCGCGTTGCATAGTAACCGGCTTGGTTCGGCACCTCCTCTGTGAAGTAATACACCTTCACTTTCTTGAAATCCGTCTCGTACCACGTGTCTTGATGCTCGGCAAAGTATTGTGCGATCTGTTTCTCGTTCATCCCGGACGCCAACAGTTTGACGACGGCGTGCTTCAGATCTCGCTCCACGATGCGTTGCGGCGCTTGGAGCGCCGTTTTGAGCGGCACCTCTTTCACCTTGCGGAGATTGACGATGCCGAACACTGTCTCTTTGTGGAGCGGTTTACGCACGGCGCGCATATCCCCTTTGCTCTGGAGCACGAACTCCTTCTTTCCGCTCTCCGCATTGATGTGCTGATAGTGATTTTGCGTGCGGGTGAGCACCCTCAGATTCTTCTTGATGCTCACCACGATGGCGCTGAGCGACGTGTATAGATCGGCGGGGAACGTCGCCCAAGGCAACCGGATCACTTTGCCTCCGGCGCATAACTTTTGCTTCAGGTCGTAGCGCGTCACCTCCGACTTAGCCGCCTCGTTGTTGAGGTAATTCACGATGTCGCGCGTGGTGCAGGCGATCACGATGGCATCCATCGCATGGTGTCGATGGTCGATGCGCTTCTTGTTGAATCCGCGCTGTTGCTCCAACGGCATACAGGGTATGCGGTGTCCCTGAGTGTTGGTCGTCGTAAAATCGTGTGTGGCGGTGAGTTCATTCATCCGCACGAAGCGTGGCAAGATCAATTTGTTCCACTGATCGTTGACGCCCCAGTCCTTCTTCAGCCGATCGGTGATATTGCCGTTGCAGGCGATCACGTTCTTGGAGGTGGCTTCGCTTTCGCCCTCCTCGCGTACGATCTTGGAGAGCAACATCATCATCAGACGGCTGATGTATCGGCTGTCGTTCAGCTGACGGGCGTTGAAGTCCTCCGGAATATCCTCTAACAGCAGATTACGCATCTTCTTCTTGTTGTTGGCGTAATGCTCTTGGACGAATCGCTCGTATTCTGTCGGAGAGAAAATCCGCACATCCCTATTGCCGGCGCACTTGACCACCTTCGGCTTGTCGCTCTTGATGTATTCCAGTCCGAGCATCGCGCCCTTCTGCTGATTGACCGCCGCCTCGCAGATCACCTTGTTATTCAGCGAATCGTCGAAATAGCGTGCCTGAGGGATCAC
>CAZGZL010000163.1:0-2752 GCA_964530595.1 uncultured Prevotellaceae bacterium
CCTCAAGACCGGCAACCGTCTTGGTGACAATGCTCAGATGGCAATGATCGAGTTCGTTGACTACAATGAGAACCTTTTGAAGGATTCTGCAGAGAAGAAGACTAAGACTCGTCGTTCACGCTCTAAGAAGGCCGTTGAAGCAAAAGCTGAAGCTCCCGTGGCTGAAGCTCCTGCTGCTGAAGCCTAAGCGTCTCTGATCAGACATCAGCCTAAGCCTCGTGCTTACGCTTTCATAATAAGCCCGTACTTAGATCCACATCAAGTATGGGCTTTATTTTTCGCTTAATAACTGTAACTTGTGAACCTCTATGCTAGACGTTTCATCTATTCGTAAAGATTTCCCGATCCTTTCCACCACTGTCTATGGGAAGCCGTTGATCTATTTGGACAACGCCGCCACTACCCAAAAACCGCTGCAAGTTACCCAGAAGATAACTGACGGATACCTCCTGCACAATGCCAACGTCCACCGCGGCGTCCACTTCCTGAGTCAAGACGCTACGGACGCACACGAATCGGCTCGGCGTCGCGTACAGCAGTTCATTAATGCAGCGTCGTCCGAGGAGGTCATCTTTACGAGGGGTACTACCGAATCTATCAACCTCGTTGCCTCCTCCTTCGGTGACGCTTTCCTCTCGGAGGGTGACGAGATTGTCGTCTCGGAGATGGAGCACCACTCCAATATTGTGCCGTGGCAACTCTTGCGGCAACGCAAGCACATAGAGATCAAGGTCGCCAAGATCAACGATCGTGGTGAGCTCGATATGGATTACTTTAAGAGTCTGCTCACTCCGCACACCAAACTCGTGAGCATTGCTCACGTCTCGAACGTCTTGGGTACCATCAACCCGGTTGCGGAGATCATTGCCTACGCGCATAGTCTGAACATTCCCGTCTTGGTCGACGGAGCTCAGTCTATACCCCACATTGCTGTCGATGTCCAAGCGCTCGACGCCGACTTTTTGGTCTTTTCGGGTCACAAGATCTATGGACCAACGGGCATTGGCGTCCTCTATGGCAAGAAGAAGTACTTAGATCAAATGCCCCCTTATCAGGGCGGCGGAGAAATGATTGCCTCCGTATCGTTCGAGAAGACCACCTTCAATGAACTCCCTTATAAGTTCGAAGCCGGCACCCCGGACTTCATCGGCTCCGTAGCCTTGGCTGAAGCTCTCGACTACGTTACTGCTATCGGGTTGAATGCCATCGCCGACTACGAACACGAACTCCTGACTTACGCCACCGAAAAGTTTCAACAGATACCCGGAATGCGGATCTTCGGACAGGCGGCTGCCAAGAGCTCTGTTCTCTCGTTCCTCGTCGAGGGTATTCACCACTACGATATGGGGCTTCTGCTCGACAAGCAGGGCATCGCTGTCCGCACCGGACACCATTGTGCCGAGCCGTTGATGCACCGCATGGGTATCGAGGGCACAGTGCGAGCCTCATTCTCGTTCTACAACACTTTTGACGAGATCGACCGATTGGTCTCCGGCATCCAACGTGTCGTACAGATGTTCTCTTGAATACAAAAGATAAAAAATCGGCGGCAAAGAGTTTCGAGCTCTTTGCCGCCGATTTCGTTGTTACGTTGTTACCGTCGGTTACTTCTTGATGTTGTCGATCATGCGACGGAACAAGCTACAGTTTTGCTCCTGTACCTCGCCGTTGGTATTACACTTATATCCACCGCCGATGGTGCGGATCGCATCCAATTCCTCCGGCGTAGCCTTGTGGAAGTCGTGATACTTGCCGACAAATCCTGTTACGGTCAAGACGCGTTCACCGAACGACGTCTTCGAGAACGTCCATTGTGGCTCGATCAGCACGTCGCCGTTGTTCTGTTCTACCAACTGTGCCACCATGTTCGACTTACGGATGTACATCGGAGTCTCGCCCCAGTGGAAAGGGGTGAAGCCCCAGCGCTCCGTCTTCGACACCTTCTGCTGTGTCACCGTCATATCTGCCACCGTTGGGCTTTGCAGCACCGAGGCCGCGATGGGCGCGCTCTGAGCTGTGCTCTTATTCAACGTATGGCAAGAGCTGAGTGTGAGACACGCTAAAGCTAAGCCAAAAAATACTTTCTTCATCTTGTGGCTCCTTCCTTATCGGTTATTCGGGCACGGGGGAACGCATTCCTCTTTGGCGGGACGGATGTTCGTATATGTTGCGGGATAGCCGTAGACGGTCACGCTCTTGATCTTCTTGTGACCGAAGATTACTTTGTAATTAGCGTCATACTGCGGTGCGACCAAGACATCTGCGTTGTTGTTAGCTCTCAAGGCAGCTGCTGTAGCGTTTGTAACCACAAAGTTCAGTCCTCCGGCACGCTCCTGCTTGGTGGGGATGTAGCGCTGAGAGATCTTCTTGGGAGAGACTACCAAGTCAGCCGTGTTGCGGCTCTGAATAGACGTTCCGACAGCGACCGACGTAGAGGTCGACTTCAACAGAGAACAAGACGACAACATCAGTGTCGCTAAGCTGGCGAGTAAAAAAGTTTTTTTCATTAGTGATGTTTTATAACAGATCTTGTGTTTCTATGGCTCTGCGTCGTCAAGATCTTTATACCGACGCAGGAGTAATTCGTGGCGCAAATGTAATAGGCTTATCCTTTCGTCGAACCGTTAAGTGGTAATTTTCTGCGGATTTTATCAATGATAGCTACTAAATAATGCACACATCTCGTGGTTTTGTGCACTAAACGGGAATTTCGGCGCAAAATATTTCGGCTGCAAAAGGTTTTTCGTTTACT
>CAZGZL010000164.1:0-2619 GCA_964530595.1 uncultured Prevotellaceae bacterium
CGGCAAAACGTTGTTAGAGTTTGTGCAGCAAGAACGTTGACATCCCAATACAAAGACGCCCGGCGAGAGTATTCAGAGGACTCTCGCCGGGCGTCTTTGTAGGTATCGAGGTCGGATCAAGCTTTCACCGCCGACTTTGCTTCTTGTTTTTTGAACTGGCGTAACTCTACGATGAGCAGAATGACGCCCAACACGCTGGAAACAGCATCGGAGATCGGCATCGACCACCAGACACCATTCGTACCCATGAAGCGTGGCAAAATGAGGAGCAGCGGCAAGAGGAAAAGCAGCTGACGCGTCATCGAGAGGAAGATCGCTTTCGAAGCCTTGCGGATGGACTGGAAGAAGGTGATGGTGATCATCTGTCCTCCGACAAGGGGGAAGACGCAGAGCGCTATACGCAAGGCGGGGACACAGATACTGATGAGGTGTTCGTCGGTCGTAAAGAGTCGAGTCAGCGTATGCGGGAAGATAGCGATCAACGAGTAACCGACGATCATGATGCACGTAGCATAGAGGTAGGCATAGAGCAGGGCACGCCGAACACGGTCAAATTTTCGCGCTCCTAAGTTGAAGCCCACGATCGGCTGCAATCCCTGTGAGAAACCCGCTACCGCCAAGACAATCAGCTGTCCCAAACGATTCACAATGCCATAAGCACCTACGTAGCTGTCGCCGTCCACTCCTCCCTGTTCCAAGAGGGCACGGTTGAGGAAGATGACCACAATGCAACCACAGATATTGAGGCTGAAGGGGCTGAGACCAACCGCCAAGATGCCTTTGATAATTTTCCAATTCAACACCAAACCCTCGCGACTGAAGTGCACAACGTTGCGTTTCTGGCTGAAGTGATGCGCCTCGAACAAAAGGGCGAGCAACTGACCGGCAACAGTGGCGATGGCGGCACCGCGCATACCCCAATGGAATTCGAAGATAAAGAGGTAGTCAAGGATGATGTTGGCAAAGACCGCGATGAGCTGAGCCGCCATCGCCTTGCGTGGATAGCCGGAAGCGCGCATCTGGTCGTTCATCCCCAAAAACGGATGGGTAATGATGTTGCCCAACAAGATGATCTGCATATATTCGCGGGCAAACGGCAAGGTAACGTCGCTGGCACCGAAAAGACGCAATATGGGATCCAAGAAGATCAATCCAAGGGTCATGAGGATCAATCCGATGGTTACATCCATGCGTAACACATTGCCGAGCACCATGTATGCCGCACGGCGGTTATTTTCGCCCAAACGTACCGAAGTTAAGGCAGCGCCGCCCACTCCCATCATGGCGCCAAAAGCGGACATGATGTTCATGAGGGGGAAAGTAATGGCTAATCCGGCGATCGCCATCGCCCCTGCGCCGTGACCAATGAAGATGGAGTCACAGAGGTTATAAATAGAGCTGGCGGACATCGCAATGATGGAGGGAAGGGCAAATTGCCACAAAAGCGGGCCTACAGGCTTCTCCGCCAAGGCGCGTGTACGCTCATCTTGAGAGGATTCGATGTTGGTTTGTTTCATTCGTAGCGTTTTTTATAAATCTTGTTGCAAGCGCCGAAGTTGAAGTAAAAACCGCGTTCGCCTTCGGCGTTCTCACGGACACGGAGATATTCTATACTACTGTTGCAAAGGGAGTCGGCTTCGATGACTAAGCCTAAGCGATTGATAATTTCATATTCATGCTCCACGTTGATGACGTGAAATGCACTCTCCGGAGCATCACCGTCACCGCTGGAAAGGATGACGTCCAACAAACCATTCTGTTTGGCGTTCCAGAGCTGAAAGTTCGTGGTGTCGCCGCGCTGCAAGTAGCTGACGGCAAGGGTGCTGATTGCCAACAGGTCGAAAGGATTGTTTTCGAGGGCAGCTTCCGAAAGCTTAATGGCGCGTTCATAGACCTGTGCATCATTCTGCTGCGCCAAGATCTGCTTGCGGCAAGCGAGGAGCGGCTGCGACGCCGATTGATAGGGGACGAAATCCTCCTGCAACGTGAAACCGTAGTAGAGGTAGCGGTACTGTTGCAACGAGAGGGTGCTGTCGCACTTGAGGTAGCGACGCATCAAACGCGGATAGTAATTAGGACTCTTGGTGTTGGTAGTGGCTTGACGGATCTCTTTGTAGTCCGGCTCGGCGAACTCCTGCGCACTCAACCGCGGAGCTATCACGGCGCTCAGAAGGAGCAACGCGAGGAGCGAAAAGAGCCATTTATGTGGCAGAGCAAATAAAGTAGGTGTGTGCATTGTTGTAGGGTTTTAATCCGCCGACGCGCCCGATCAGAAGGGGACGTCGGTGGTATTCATGCGTGAATCAAGCATTTGCACGGCAGGGGCTGCGGAGATATCCGCCGGATTGCTGCCCATCATGATGGGTACGTTGGGATCGTGCAGATCGACGGAAGTTTCGTCATCCAAATTCTGGAAGCGGACAAATTCTCCACGGAAGCGCAGACGGACGTCACCAACGGCACCGTTACGATGCTTGGCAATGATGATCTCGGCGAGACCGCGCAGGTCGTTGCCTTTTTCGTCCTCGTAGATCTTATAATACTCCGGACGATGGATAAAACATACCATATCGGCATCCTGCTCGATGGCACCCGATTCACGGAGGTCGGAGAGCTGCG
>CAZGZL010000165.1:0-2553 GCA_964530595.1 uncultured Prevotellaceae bacterium
AGGGCTCAACGAAATGGCAGCACGCGGCTTCGACGCCGCTGTGATCGAGGGGCTAAAGCGGGCAGCAGGCAAATAACGACCCCTCGCTCCACTCAACAATCAATTCCTAATATTACCGCACGTGGTTCTGAATTATATTTGGTTTGGCTTTTTCGCAATCGCTTTTTTGGTAGCCATCATAGCTTCAACATTCGGAGGAGACGTCGAAATTTGGAGCCGACTGATGAATACGACATTTTCTTCCTCCAAAACGGCGTTCGAAATCTGTTTGGGACTAACCGGCGTCCTCTCCTTCTGGTTAGGGCTGATGAAGATCGGCGAACGAGGCGGCGTGATTGCACTCTTTTCGCGCTTGATTCACCCACTCTTCTCGCGCCTCTTCCCGGACATTCCGGCAGGACACCCTGCGGCAGGAAGCATTCTGATGAATGTTTCTGCCAATATGTTAGGATTAGACAATGCAGCAACCCCTATGGGACTGAAAGCGATGCAAGAGCTGCAAACGCTGAACAAGAAGAAAGATACAGCGTCGGACGCCATGATCATGTTCCTCGTACTCAATACTTCGGGACTGACCATCATCCCCATCAGCATCATGATGTATCGTTCTCAATTCGGCGCTACCAATCCGAGCGACATCTTCCTCCCGCTACTAATCGCTACGTTCTGTTCCACTTTGGGCGGATTACTCTTATGCTGTCTGAAGCAGCGCATTCGGCTGTGGGATCGTGTGATTTTAGGGACATTAGGTGGCGCGATCTTAGCGGTGGCAGGCATTGCCTACTTCTTTTCGCAGTTGCCGCAAGAACAACTGACGCTCTACTCCACAGTAGTAGCAAACGTACTATTGTTCGGCGTGATCATGTTGTTTTTGGTCGTGGGGATTCGCCGCAAAGTCGCGCTCTTCAGCACCTTCGTCGATGGAGCTAAAGAGGGTTTCCAAACGATGGTAACGATCATTCCTTACCAAATCGCAATGTTTGTGGGGATTAGTGTCTTTCGCGAATGCGGTGCGCTGAATTACATCACCGACTTTTTCGGGTGGATCTTTGCACAAGTGGGAATGCCTACCGACTTCGTTCCGGCACTCCCGACCGCGTTTTTAAAACCTTTGAACGGCTCAGGAGCGCGCGCCATGATGTTGGATGCATTCCAGACTTACGGTGTAGATTCATTTGTCGGGCATTTGGTGTCAACTATACAAGGTTCGACCGACACGACAATGTATGTCCTTGCCGTCTATTTCGGTAGTGTGAATATTGCCAAGATTCGCTACGCCGCAGTCTACGGTCTGTTGGCAGACTTGATCGGCATCATTGCAGCGATCTGCGTCAGCTATCTTTTTTGGGGATAAAGCGTAAAAAGAGCTTCTTCACGATATGCCACCACAGTTGCTGCCGCGACATGCCATTAGACACAGCTATCAACATCAATCGGCGAAACTCGGCAATGCGACCGTGCGACAACGCCTTTTCGAACGGCACAATTAGAGCGTAGTCAAAGATTGGAACGTGATGATCGCTCAAGAAACGATTTTTGCGGGCAAAGACCGCCACGCGGTTTTCGACCTTGCCGACATATTCGCGCGAATACACAGAGACGGGGCTTTGCGTAATGCAATAGATCGCCGTCGACTCGACCATAATCCTCCGTGCGTTGTAACCGCTCTCGTAACCGAAGCGTGTATCATTATGACTTCTGAGCGGCTCAAATTGGAGCGCGTACTCCTCGAGAAAAGAGCGACGCATGATGCGGCACCATGGTTCCCCAAACAAATAACGCAAACACAGCTCCCCTTCTGCGGGATGATCCTTAGCCAACGCAATATACCGCTGAAGATGTGCCGCTCGATTGATTGTAGGCAATAACGTCGCGCTGTCTAACGCGATGGCATTGCAATAAATAATGTCTGTCTCCCGATCCGTCTGATACTTCAAAAGAATATCCCTAAACGAAGGGAGAAAGAAGTCATCCGCATCAGCCAACAGGATATGTTCTCCCCGTGCGCGAGACAGCCCCAAATTGCGCGCAGCTCCTCCCCCAACATTCTGAGACAAGAAAATCCACTCAACACGATCGTCAAAAAGTAGCTGCAAGTGGTGCAAATGTTCCACGGTATCGGCGTCACTGGCATCATCGACAACAATGATCTGGATCTCGACTTCGGGCAATGAAGGTATTGAATCAAGGAGTCGTTGCAGCTCACTCGCGGTATTATGGTGAGGAATAATAATAGAATAGTCAATCTGTTTCATTTAGAGAAGTCTCTTGGTTGGGATCAGGGAATTTTGCTCAAAAAAGATATTGAAGCTCTGCGTCGTGTTCCGTTACTTGTAAGTATGAATCAGCCGAAACTCGGAACCTCCGAATTTCGGCTTTAAGCTTTGTCTCGATCTACGAGGCAACAGATCAGAACGGAAGATCGTCCGTAGCACTCGGCGCGCTGTTGAACTGCGGAGTGACAGGAGCCGGAGCAGCGTATTGCGGCTGAACGCCGGGAGCGGCATAGGGAGCCTGCTGTGAGGGATCGCCATAGACGGGAGCCTGAGGCAC
>CAZGZL010000166.1:0-2546 GCA_964530595.1 uncultured Prevotellaceae bacterium
AGCCGAAATGTTGGAGCTGAAGGCCAACCCGAACCGCCGCGCCGTAGGTTCTGTGATCGAGTCTACCCTCGACAAGGGACGCGGCTACGTGGCTACGGTGCTCGTGCAGAACGGCACGCTCCATGTGGGCGACGTGATTTTGGCAGGCACAAACTTCGGTCGCGTCAAGGCTATGTACAACGAACGTAACCAGAAGGTACAGAGCGCAGGTCCCTCGACTCCGGTACAGGTGCTCGGCATGAACGGCGCGCCACAAGCAGGCGATCAGTTCAATGTGCTTGAAACAGAGCAAGAGGCTCGCGAGATCGCTACCAAGCGTGAACGTTTGGCACGCGAACAGAGCCTCCGTACACAGACGATGTTGACGCTCGACGAAATCGGTCGTCGTATCGCTGTGGGCAACTTCCAAGAGCTCAACCTCATCGTCAAGGGTGACGTGGACGGTTCTGTCGAAGCATTGTCCGACTCCCTCATCAAACTTTCGACGCCGCAGATTCAAGTGAACGTGATTCACAAGGCCGTAGGTCAGATTTCCGAATCGGATGTCACGTTGGCAGCTGCGTCCAAAGCCATCATCGTTGGCTTCCAAGTTCGTCCCTCACAAGCAGCTCGCCGCATGGCAGAGCACGACGGTGTGGAGATCCGCCTCTATTCCATCATCTACGATGCTATCGAGGAGGTTAAAGACGCAATGGAAGGCATGTTGGCACCTGAAACCAAGGAGGAAATCGACGGATATTTGGAAGTCAAGACCGTCTTCAAGATTACCAAGGTGGGAACCGTGGCAGGCTGCTTAGTCAAGGAAGGCAAAATCAAACGTACAGACAAGGTGCGCGTTATTCGCGACGGTATCGTCCTTTATGCGGGCGAACTCGGTTCGTTGAAGCGCTTCAAGGACGATGTTAAGGAGGTAGCCACCAACTTCGAGTGCGGTTTGAACATCAATGGCTTCAACGACTTGATGGAGGGCGACCTCGTGGAGGCATATTCCGAGACTTTGGTCAAGAAGAAATTATAATTCAACCACAGCACAAGACTCAGCGCCGCTCGAACAACGTGACGGCGTTGAGCCTTGCCTTTCTGTTTTTTAGAAGAGATGAATTATGTCGATATAGCGCTACTCGCCTTTATAGCGGTGGGAGCGACGATGGGTTTACTGCGCGGCTTCGTGCGTGAGATCGTTTCGACCATCGGCATCCTATTGGCTGCAATCATTGCCAACTTAGTTTCACCGATCGCCAATCCCTATTTGGGACGCTGGGGCAACGAGAGTTCCACAGCGGCAGCGGTGATTTGGGTCGTAATCTTCCTCTTGGTGCTCTTTTTACTGCGCAAACTAACCTTCATCATCAACAAGTTGTTGAAGACAGTGATGTTAGGAGGCGTCAACAAACTCTTGGGTGGCATCTTCGGCGCGATCAAGTATGCCCTGATCGCCTGCTTGGTGATCACGTTGCTGGAGTTCGTTTGCACTAAATTTGAAGACACCGAGGTGGCGCGTCAACTGCACGCGAGCCGATTGGTGCCCTACGTACACGATTTGGTGAGCTACGTGAGCCCCTACATTCAGGAATACATCGTCAAGCCGACCAAGGCACTGCTCTAAAAACGCATCAATTCATAACTCATATTTCTCAATTCAAACGATATGTCAAACATCGCTGATAACACTCCCTCTACCCCTTCGGAATCCTCGTCCGAGCAGATCCTGTCGGAGTTGACGCAGGGAGATTATAAATACGGATTTACGTCGGACATCGACACCGAGGTGATCCCCACTGGGTTGAACGAAGATATTATTCGCCTCATCTCAGCCAAAAAGGGGGAGCCGCAATGGTTGTTGGATTTCCGATTGGAAGCCTATCGTTATTGGCTCACATTGCCGATCCCCACGTGGGGACACGTCGAAGTAGCGCCAATAGACTATCAGAAGATCAGTTTCTACGCAGCTCCTAAGAAAAAGGAGGGGCCGAAGAACTTGGACGAGGTAGATCCGGAAATTCTGAAGACTTTCGACAAGTTAGGCATCCCGTTGCACGAACGCGAGATGCTGAGCGGTGTGCAAAACAGCACCAACATGGCTGTGGATGCCATTGTCGATAGCGAATCCCAAAAGACGACTTACAAAGAGAAATTGGCGGAATTAGGTATTATTTTCTGCTCGTTCAACGAGGCGGTAAAAAGCTATCCGCAATTAGTGCAAAAATATATGGGCAAGGTGGTGCCCTATCGCGACAATTACTATGCAGCGTTGAACAGCGCCGTCTTCAGCGACGGTTCCTTTGTGTACATTCCCAAGGGAGTGCGCTGTCCGATGGAGTTGGCCTCCTACTTTCGCATCAATGCCAGCGGAACGGGACAGTTCGAACGCACATTGATTATTGCCGACGATGACGCCTACGTGAGCTATCTCGAAGGCTGTACCGCCCCTATGCGCGACGAGAATCAGCTGCACGCCGCCGTGGTAGAGATCTACATCCACGACCGTGCAGAAGTGAAGTATTCGACCGTACAGAACTGGTTCCCCGGCGACAAAAACGGTCGCG
>CAZGZL010000167.1:0-2534 GCA_964530595.1 uncultured Prevotellaceae bacterium
AAAGGCTGTCGATATGTTGACCGCCAAGTTCGGCAAAAAGCCGGAGGTCTTGGCTGCCAACGTGAAAGTGATCACCGACGGCTACAATTACGGTGCCAACATCCACGCTTCAGTATCCACCTACCGCATCGAGAGCGACGAGGCACAGCCGGGCATCTATTGCGACGTCAAGGGCAATATGGCTACCGCCTATGGTCTCGTTGCAGCTGCCGAACGTGCCGGACTGAAACTTTTCTTGGGCTCCTACCCTATCACCCCCGCTACAGACATTCTACACGAACTCTCCAAGCTGAAATTCTTAGGGGTAACTACCGTGCAGGCTGAAGATGAAATCGCCGGCATCTGTACCGCTATCGGAGCCTCCTTCGGCGGTGCTTTGGCAGCCACTTCTACTTCGGGTCCGGGTCTTGCATTGAAATCGGAAGCCATCGGTCTTGCTGTAATGGCAGAGTTGCCGTTGGTGGTGATCGATGTTATGCGTGGTGGTCCCTCGACAGGACTTCCCACCAAGACCGAACAGACCGACCTCTTGCAGGCGCTCTACGGACGCAACGGCGAATCGCCCTGCGTCGTCATGGCTGCCTCTACGCCTGTGGATTGCTTCCACTCGGCTTACATGGCTGCCAAGTTAGCCTTGGAACACAATACCCCCGTCATCCTCTTGACCGACGCCTTCATCGGCAACGGATCGTCCGCGATGCGCATCCCCGACGTGGCACAGTTGCCCGAAATCAAGATTCCTTACGTTACCCCCGAAATGCGCGAGGGTTACAAGCCCTATCAGCGTGACCCCGAAACGGGAGTGCGTTACAAAGCCATTCCGGGTATGGAGGGCTTCATGCACCGCTTGGGCGGCTTGGAGAAGGATAATGTCACCAGCGCCATCTCTACCGACCCTGCCAATCACCAACTGATGACCGACTTGCGTCAGAAGAAGGTGGATTACATCGCCAACTGCATTCCCGACTTGGAGGTACGCGGCGATCAAGAGGCAGAGACTCTGATCGTCGGTTGGGGCGGTACCTACGGACATATCTGTGCCGCTGTCGACAACTGTCGTGCCGCCGGCATGAAGGTGGCACAGATACACTTCACCTACATCAACCCGTTGCCGAAAAATACAGAAGAGGTATTGCGCCGATATCGCAAGATCTTGGTATGTGAGCTCAACAACGGACAGTTTGCAGGCTATCTGCGCAGCCGATTCAACGGACTCAGCGTGCAGCAGCTCAACGAAGTCAAAGGACAACCTTTCCAGATCGCCACGATTGAAGAGGCCATCCGTCAATTATAATCCACAAAAAAGAAAGCACTATGTACACAGCACAAGATTATAAGAGTGATCAGCCCCTGAAATTCTGCGCCGGTTGTGGCGATCATGCCGTAGCTGCCTCAATGCAGAAAGCGATGGCTGAATTGGGAGTTGCCCCGTCGGACACTGCCGTGATTTCAGGCATCGGATGTTCCAGCCGTATGCCTTATTATATGGGAACCTACGGATTTCACACCATCCACGGACGCGGCTTAGCGATTGCTACCGGACTGAAGACGGCACGCCCGGAACTCACGGTGTGGAATGTCAGCGGTGATGGAGATTGCTTGGCCATCGGTGGCAACCACTTCATCCATGCTATGCGCCGCAACATTGACTTGAACATCATCCTATTCAACAACAAGATCTACGGCTTGACTAAGGGACAGTACAGTCCGACCAGCGACCGAGGCTTTGTCAGCAAATCCTCACCGTGGGGAACGGTAGAAGACCCCTTCTGTCCCGCAGAGCTCTGTTTGGGTGCCCGTGGCAACTTCTTTGCCCGCTCTTTGGACTTAGATCTGAAGAATAGCGTTGCCTGCATGGTGGCAGCAGCACGCCACAAGGGGGCTGCCGTTGTCGAAATGCTTTGCAACTGCGTGATCTTTGCCGACGGCATCCACAAGGTAATTTCCGATCCCGCAGTGCGTGCGGATCGCACGATCCTCTTGGAGCACGGCAAACCGATGATCTATGGTGCCAATCGCGACAAAGGTCTCGTCTTGGACGGTCTGACGTTGCGTTCGGTGACGATCGGCGAAAACGGTATCACGGAGCAGGACTTACTCGTGCATGACGCACACACCGAAGATCCGACATTGCACTTCAAGTTGGCAATGATGGGTGGCGACCTCCCGGTAGCTATGGGCGTCATTCGCGACGTGGCAGCACCCACTTACGACGAGGCGGTAGCCGCCCAGATCGAAGAGGTGAAAGGGAAGAAACCGCAGCGCACCTTGCGCGACTTGCTGCTCAGCGGCGAGACGTGGGAGGTTAAGTAAGCTCCTAAACATCCACCGCCCCACCTGCTCCTGCATCGGAGCGGGTGGGGCGGTTCTTTTCGTCTCACTTTTTCCCTTCATCGACAGCATCAAGAGAAATTGGACTTTAACGACAAGGGAATGCAAAAAAAAGAAACGCATATAGAAGTGGTTTTACCGCTATCTATATGCGTTTCTTTTGGTCGGGATGACCCGATTCGAACGGGCGACCTCGCGCCCCC